>JAZDOU010000094.1:0-6688 GCA_043798385.1 Pseudomonadota bacterium | reverse complement strand
TTTGACCACCTGAATCGCATCAAAATAGATGTCCACCCGGTTGGGATCAAAGGAAACGCCGGACCGACCCAGGGCGGCCATAATTCTACCCCAATTGGCATCCTGACCGAAAAGGGCCGTCTTCACCAAAGGAGAGTTGGCTACCGTCAAGGCCATGGTCTTGGCCTCTGCTTCGCTACGGGCCCCTTCGATTTGAAGGGTCAGGGCTTTGGTTGCCCCTTCTCCGTCCCGGATGATCATTTTGGCCAGGACTAACAACAGGGCCTCCAGTGCCCGGCCAAAGGACTGAGCTCCGGGACTTTTGAGATCTTCCAAAAGGGGATTGCCCGCCAGACCATTGGCCAGGACCAGGACCATATCGTTGGTACTGGTGTCGCCGTCTACCGTAATCCGGTTAAAGGATTGGGCAACAGCCTTTCGTAAAAGCAGATTCAGCAGATCCGGAGAGATGGCCAGATCGGTCAACACAAAACAGAGCATGGTGGCCATGTCGGGCTGGATCATCCCGGCCCCTTTGGCCATAGCCACGATATGGACCTTCTTTTTCCCGACAATCAGTTCTTGGGAGAGTATTTTGGGAAAGGTGTCAGTGGTCATGATGGCTTCTGCAACCGCCGGCAGCCCTTGTTGGGACAAGGATCGGGTCAAAGCGGGAATGGCCTTAAGCACCCGGGAGACCGGCATTCTTTGACCGATTACCCCGGTGGAGGCCAGGAAAACTTGTGAGTCAGGGATGGATAATTCCTGAGAGATCCGCTGAGATATTTTTTGGGCATCCCTGAGCCCCGCCGCCCCGGTGCAGGCATTGGCATTCCCGCTATTGACCAGGATGCCCCGGGCTTCATGACCTGCGATTCTTTCCAGGTTAAGCCATATCGGGGCGGCCTTGACCTGGTTGAGGGTAAAAACGCCGGCGGCCACGGCCGGGACTTCAGAAAAAATCAATCCTAAATCCTGGCGACTGGTTCCCTTCTTAATTTCAGCCGAGCCGGTTGCTGCCAGAAAACCCGGAACCTGAAAGGGCTTATTTTTGGCCGCAACACCTTTTGTATTTTTTTCCGCTTCCGCAGGGACAGGGGTCATTTCTTCCCACCTTCTTTCCTTCTCTTTTCTGGGGGGCAGGGGCTTCCTCGTCGCCATGGCTGAAGAACATCGGTTTTTCCGATCGTTCAGTCAGGGGTTGGAGATCTTCCTCTCGGGCCAACTGGAGACGATAGAGATTGGCGATAGTCTGTTCCTTGACCCGTTCAATCATGTCCGAGAAAATTTCATACCCTTCCCGTTGATATTCCCGCAAGGGGTCTCGTTGTCCATAGCCCCTTAATCCGATGCCTTCTTTTAAATGATCCATGCTGAGCAGATGATCTTTCCAGGTCGTATCGATCGTCTCCAGCATAACCATCTGTTCCAGAGAGTCCATCATTTCCGGTCCGATGGCCTCGACCTTTTTCAAATAGGCCGACCAAACCTGATCCAGGATCTGTTCTTTTAATTCCTCCGGTTCCGGCAGGGTTTCTTTTCCATCGAAGACAATCTTGGCCGAAAACTGTTGAAAGAGTTTGTCGGACAGGGATTTCAGATCCCACTCTTCAGGAGGAAGTTTTTCATCCACAAAAAACGCCATGATCCCATCGAGCAGATCCTCGGTCATTTCCCGGATCATCTCCCTCAATTCTTTCCCTTCCAGGACCTTGCGTCTCTGACCGTAGATCACCTCTCGTTGTTTATTCATGACATCATCGTACTCGATGAGGTGCTTTCTGATTTCAAAGTTGTGCCCTTCCACCCGTCGCTGGGCATTTTCAATGGCCTTGGAAATCAGGTTGTGTTCGATGGGTTCCCCTTCTTCCATGCCCATCTTTCCCATCAGACCGGCTATCCGGTCGGAGCCGAAGATTCGCAGCAGATCATCTTCGAGCGAGAGATAAAAACGGGAACTGCCCTGGTCACCCTGACGCCCGGAACGGCCCCGGAGCTGATTATCGATGCGGCGCGATTCATGGCGTTCCGTCCCCAGGATATGAAGCCCGTCTAACCCCGTTACCCCTTCTCCCAGGACAATATCGGTCCCCCGCCCGGCCATATTGGTGGAGATGGTGACGACTCCTTTTTGCCCGGCCGAGGCCACGATTTCAGCTTCCAATTGATGATTTTTAGCGTTCAGGACCGAGTGCTTGACCCCCTCCCGGGAAAGCACCTTGGCGAGCCGCTCCGATTTATCAATGGAAATGGTCCCCACCAGAACCGGCTGGCCTTTGGCATGCAATCGTTTGATTTCTTCAACGATGGCCTGGAATTTTTCCGCTTCATTGCGATAGATAACATCCGGAAAATCTTCCCGGATCATTTTTTTGTGAGTGGGGATGACGGCTACATCCAAATTATAGATCTTTTTGAATTCCGGGGCCTCGGTATCGGCTGTTCCGGTCATGCCGGCTAATTTTTTGTACATACGGAAATAATTTTGAAAAGTGATGGTGGCCAGGGTCTGGTTTTCACTTTCAATGCGCACACCCTCTTTGGCCTCCAAGGCCTGGTGGAGACCTTCACTATACCGCCGCCCCGGCATAAGGCGGCCGGTGAATTCATCCACGATAATGACTTCCCCTTCCTTGACAATATAATCCACATCTCTCTTAAACAGGGTATGGGCCTTAAGGGCCTGATTGATATGGTGGACCATAAGCATATGACGCGGATCATAGAGGTTATCCACTTTCAGCAACTTTTCAGCATGGGCAATCCCCACCTCGGTCAAGACCACGGTCCGGGTTTTTTCTTCGATCGTATAGTCTTTGTCTTTGTGCAGCCGGGGGATAATCTGGTTGATGTCATGATACATGCGGGTTGATTTTTCGGCCGGTCCGGAGATAATCAAGGGGGTCCGGGCTTCATCAATCAGAATACTGTCTACTTCATCCACAATGCCATAGTTAAAGGGCCGTTGGACATAATCAGAAAGGGAAAACTCCATGTTGTCCCTGAGATAATCAAAGCCGAATTCATTGTTGGTTCCATAGGTCACATCCGATCCATAGGCGGACCGCCGGCCTTCCTTATCCAGGTCATGGACAATGACTCCCACAGAAAGACCCAGAAACCGGTAGATCCCTCCCATCCACTCACTGTCCCGCTTGGCCAGGTAATCATTGACCGTGACAACATGGACGCCCTCACCGGTCAAGGCATTCAGGTAGACCGGGAGAGTGGCGGCCAGGGTTTTTCCTTCGCCGGTCTTCATTTCAGCGATCTTACCTTCGTGGAGGACTATGCCTCCGATCACCTGGACATCAAAAGGACGCATCCCCAGGACCCGGACCGAGGCCTCCCGGACCACGGCAAAGGCCTCGGGGAGGAGATCGTCCAGGGATACCCCTTGGGCCAACTGGTCCTTGAATTGGGCGGTCTTGGCCTGAAGCCCGGCATCCGTCAAGGTGCGCATCTCCCGTTCCAGGTCATTGGTATGGTCTACAATGGGGGCCAGACGAGCCAGTTCCCGATCGTTCTTGGTCCCAACGACTTTTTTAATTAAATTGCCGAACATAATACCTTTCGTTTAGCGTGGTTTGTTTGACACGGTTCAAGGGCCGGGGTTCAAAGTTCAAGGAACACCCTCAACGCCATAGATCAATAATTTTTCCTTTAACCCTGAGCCCCGATCTCTGATCCCTGAACCCTGGATTTTTTCATATTTCCAGCAGCAGGGCGACTTCGTCACACTCCGGAAATTTGACACATTTTAGGCAATCGGACCAGATTTTATGAGGCAGGAGACTCTTGTCCACCACTTTAAATCCCAGGCGTTTAAAAAAGTCCACCCGGTAGGTCAGGGCAAAAATTTTATAAAGACCCAGGGTAATGGCCTCGGAAATGCAGGCCTCCACCAGGCGGCTCCCGATCCCCTGGTGCGTAAAGGCCTCATCCACGGCCAGGGATTTGATTTCAGCCAAATCTTCCCAACATAGATGCAGGGCACACGTGCCGCAAAGGTCTCCTACCTCGTCAGGAATAAAAACATAATAATCTCTAAGGTACCCGTACAATTCACTGAGAGAACGAGGCAGGAGTAATCTTTCCTGAGCATAGTGCTCCAACAGCTTTTGGATGGGTTTGACATCGTTCATGGTCGCTTTACGGAGCATCACACTTTTATCCGGTCGTTGGGTTAATACGACAATACCGTTCAAGGTTCAATGTTCAATGTTCGAAGAAAGAGATTTTCATCCTTCGTGGCGCCCCAAGGGGCATGAGTGTTTAGTACGTAAATAGAATCTGGGGTCCACCGGTCCTCGGTCCTATTTTCATGATTCGGTGGTGTCACGCCACTAGCGTGGCATGACGGATTAATACGAAAATAAGGTTCGAGGTTCAACATTCGACTGGCCTTATTTTCATGCTTCGTGGTGTCACGCCCCTCGGCGGGGCATGACCGCTTAGTTCGAAAATAGGGTTCGAGGATCCCAGGATTCGAGGGTGCAGATGAGGGGATGAGTGGATGCGACGATGAGGTCTCATTCTCACATCACCCCATCCCCTCATTGACTAATTCTCTCGGCTCATTGACCCCTTGAATCCTGGTTTTTCATACAGTTAGTCATTACTGTTGAGCAGTACCGCATGGAATCCATCGTGTTCTAACTTTTTGATCATTTTTTCGGCCTCTGCCCGGGTTTTCAAGGGACCCACCTGAACCCGGAACCATTTTCCCCCTTTTTGGGGGATCTCTTTGGTTTTTAGAAAGGCCTGATACCCTTTTTCATGCAATCGTTTAACACTGGACTGGGCCGTGGCCTCTTCCCGATAGGAGCCGATTTGGACCAGAAAAGCGCCCGACTCGCTAAAAGTTACCGGTTGTTCTTTGGGAACCTTGGCTTCAGGGGAGGGGGCCTGGGACTCTTTTTTGACCTCCAACTCGACAGGAGGTTTAGGCGTCGGTTGAGGAGCCGTCACCTGGATATTTTCGTTTCCCTTTCTTGAGAGTTTGTTATTAAAAAAATCCAGCCGGGGTTTGACGATTTCATCCTGAGGGATTTCAGCTTTTTTTTCTTGGGCCAGGTATTTATCCGTCAGGGCCTTTTTCTCCGCTTGAAGCTTCCGGACCTGATCATGAAAGGCCTGAGTTATGGTATCTGACACATATCCCCGACCGACAAAGATTCCCAGGATAAAGGCCCAGGACAAGACAAACAGGGCTCCGGCGATACAGAAGAAGGTTTGCGTCCTGCTCAGTTCGAAAAAGAATCTCTTTTTTCGGTTATAAGGTTGTGGTTTCATTAGTCCTGACCATTTTTTCCGGGGCTGAAACTCCCAGAAGGGTTAGAGCGTTTTTTATGACCGTTCCGATGGCCTGAGAGAGGATCAGGCGGGCCTGGGTTAGCTGACGGTCTTCCAGTATGATCCGGTGATGGTTGTAATAATAATGAAACTGGGCCGCCAGTTCTCCCAGGTAAAAAGGCAAGCGGTGAGGCTCCAGTTTCAGGGCCGCTTGCCTGACCTCTTCCGGATATTCCATAAGGTGTTTGCAGAGCCGCCTCTCTTCCGGCAGGCCTAACCGTCTAAGGCAGGTTGAGTCCTCAGTCTCCAGGGAAAGCCCCTGGGACCGGGCCATAGCCAGGACGCTGCAGACCCGGGCATGGGCATATTGGACATAATAGACCGGGTTTTCGTTGCTCTGTTTTTTGGCCAGGTCCAAATCAAAATCCAGGGGACTGTCTGATCGCCTGGTCAGAAAGATGTATCGGGCGGCATCTTTGCCCACTTCATCCAGGACTTCTCTTAAGGTGATGAATTCCCCGGCCCGGGTGGACATGGCGACCGGTTTACCTTCCCGGATCAAGGTCACCAATTGAACCAGGATGACCGTTAAGGCGTTCGGATCAACCCCCAAACTTTGAAGAGCGGCTTTTAACCGGGGGACATAGCCATGATGATCGGCCCCCCAGATATTGATCAGAGAATGATAGCCCCGGTTGAATTTATGGAGGTGATACGCCATATCGGAGGCGAAATACGTTAAGGCACCGTTAGCCCGTATGACCACGCGGTCTTTCTCGTCCCCGAAGGCCCGACTGTTAAACCAGAGGGCCCCCCCCTCCTGATATAAGAGACCTTTGTCTTTCATCTCTCGGATCAGGTCCTGCACTTGCCCTTGACGAACCAGGCTTTCTTCACTGAACCAGGAATCAAAGTGGATTCCAAAGGCCTCAAGGTCTTTTTGGATCTCTCTTAAGATGGCCTCCCGTCCATAACGGGAAAAAAAAGGCACATCCAGGGAGGACTCGCTTTGGCCCTGGATGGAATTTTGATGCTTTATTTCAGCCGCCAGATCTTTAATGTAGTCCCCCTGATAGCCGTTTTCCGGAAAAGGATGGTCCTCCCCCTGCATCTCTTTAAAACGAGCCTGAATAGAACGTCCCAAGGTTTCCATCTGGGTGCCGAGATCGTTCAGATAGTATTCGGTAGCCACTTCGCAGCCGGTGGCCTTTAACAGATTGGTCAAGGCTCCTCCCAAGGCGGCTCCCCGGCCATGGCCGATATGCAAGGGACCGGTGGGATTGGCGCTGACAAATTCTATTTGGACTTTTTGCCCCTCCCCGGATCGGCTTTGACCGTAGGCCCCTTTTTGGCGGAGGATAGGGGAGAGACTATCCTGAAGGGCCTCGTCTTTTAAGAAAAAATTAATAAACCC
>JAZDOU010000090.1:0-9240 GCA_043798385.1 Pseudomonadota bacterium | reverse complement strand
TTAGTTCTCATCCGGAAACGACCTTTCCGGATGAGAACATACAGCTGCCGGCTATCCTCTTTGGCCAGAAACCCTTTTAAAAGGGTTTCTGGCGAGAGCTTAATGCTGATATCGAGGTGTTTCCATCCGGAAATTCGAATTTCCGGATGGAAACTAATTAAACTTATTCGTCAGCATTCCCCGTCGGACCGCACCGGATGGCCCCCTTGGGATTGCGCTCTCAGAATAGGTTCACACTCTCAGGTGTTGAAAAGTAATCCATGCCCTTTCGTCACCATCTGGCCATTGATTTGGGAACTACCTACTCGGTTGCCTATCTCATTTCTAATGATAGTTTTCTCCTTGAGCCTACTTTTGTAGCCTTGAAGAATAAACAGAAGACCCCTGTAGCCATCGGACAGGACGCTAAAAAAATGTTCGGTCTGGCACCAAACAACATTCAGGTGATCCAGCCCTTGAGAGACGGGGTAATTTCCGACTTTGATGTCTGCAGTTCCTTCCTCCAACTCCTGATTCATAAAATCTTACAAAAACGAAGAGGGGTCATCCGCAATGTCCTTTTTTGTCTTCCCTGGGGTGCCACCGACGTTGAGGTCAGGTCCTATCGAAAACAACTCGAACTTTTCCCCTTTTCAAAGATTTTTCTGATCCGGGAACCCTATGCCGCCGCCCTGGGGGCCGATCTCCCCCTGGAGAATCCTTCAGGCAACCTGGTGATGGATCTGGGAGGTGGGACCACCGAAATAACCATCCTGTCCCTGAGTGGAATTGTAAACTGCATCTCGCTGAAAATCGGCGGCAACACCATGGATCAGGGCATCGTACAAGATCTTGAATTTAGACATCAATTTTCTATCGGAGCGACGACTTCCGAAACCATCAAGATAAAACATGGCAGCGTAGCTCCGGTCATAGAAGATTATTCCTTTGACATAAAAGGGTTTCACCGCTTTTATCGTTTTCCCAGACAGCACCAGATCAGTACCGCCGATATTCGGATGGCTCTGGAGCCTTCCGTCCATAAGATCCTCCAAGGATTAGCCCTGGCCCTGGAATCCTTATCTCCGGAATTGATTTCCGACATAGCGACTAACGGAGTCACTCTAGTAGGTGGAGGGGCCCAGCTTAAGGGATGGCCGGAACGGATAAAGAAACGATTCAACTTGTCGGTTCGCATCCCCCCGGAGCCCCATTATTGTGTCATCCGAGGAATGAAAAAGATCATGACTAATTTCAAAAAATTTAAACCGCTCCTGGAAGAATAAATGCATGCACAAACCCAAGGCCTTTCTGACCCCCAAAGGAGAGAGATGGTTTCGATCGGGTCATCCCTGGATCTTTCATGACGACATTTTTTCCCTGGATGAAGCCGAAAACGGTGAGGTGGTCGCCCTCTATAATCGGCAAGCCGTCTTTTTAGGCTGGGCCTTTTATAGCCGCCATTCGCGGATTACCTTTCGTCTCATCACTTCCGATCCTCAAATCATCGACCCAAACACCTGGCGTCTTACTCTCCAAAAGGCCCTGGAAGGCCGCCAGGCCATCATGGGCCGGGATCAGGCCTGTCGGCTCATTTTTTCAGAGGCCGATGGTCTACCGGGCCTGATTGCCGATTGGTATGCCGGTCACCTGGTCATCCAAACCCTTATCCCGGGAACCGATAGGCTTTTAAACCAGTTAGGGACTCTCTTCCAGGAACTCCTGAACCCTGAATCCATCCTGATCCGCAACGATCTGGAAGCCCGCTCCATAGAGCATCTCCCGCAAGAGATTCGGACCTTTTCGGGCGAAGTCCCTGAAAAAGTCCTGGTTCAGGAAGGTCCGATTCGCTATTGGGTGGACTTACTGAAAGGCCAAAAAACCGGGGCCTACCTGGATCAAAGGGAAAATCGGATCCACCTGGCTTCCTATCGCCAAAGTCAGGGCCGGGTCCTGGATTGTTTTTGTTATACCGGCGGGTTCACCTTACACCTGGCCGGGCAGGCCAAAGAGGTCTGGGCGGTTGACGATTCGACCTCGGCCTTGGAATGGGCGAAAAAGAATGCCGAACTCAACAACTTTTCCAACATCACCTTTCTGAAAAAGAATGTTTTTGACCTCCTTAAAGAAATCGAAGACCAGGGTAGTCGGTTCGACCTCATTGTCCTGGACCCTCCTCCCTTTGCCAAAAAGAAGTCGGCCGTCTCCGCTGCCCTGAAAGGGTATCTGGAACTGAATCGCAGGGCCTTGAAATGTCTCAATCCGGGGGGGATCTTGAGTACCTATTCCTGCTCCTATCATATTACCGAACCCCTTTTCCTGGAACTCCTGGCTCAATCGGCCCGCAAGGCCGGAGTCCGGGCCTATCTTCTGGAAAGAAGGATGCAGTCTCAGGATCATCCGGTGGGTTTAAATTTTCCGGAAAGCCACTATCTAAAAGGGCTCAATATCCAAATTGCCTAATCGCCGGAAAAGGCCCCCTATCCCTTGACAAGTCCTGACGCCCCTGCTATAAAAACAACCGTTGGAAAATATGATCTCTGGTTGCGGCTTCTGTCCTATTAATCCTCAATAAGGAAAAAAATATGAAAGAATTTAAACAAATCCTTTTCCCTATTGATTTTTCAGAATCTTCCCCCAAAATTCTGCCCTATGTATTGACCCTCTCCAAGACTTTCGGCAGCACAGTCCACCTGTTATATGTCGTCCGGGATTTAAAATATCTGGCCAATTTTCATGTGCCCCACCCTTCTTTGATCCAGATTGAGGAAGAGATCGCCGAAAGTTCCCAAAAGATGATGGATAAGGTCTGTCAGGAAGAACTTCAGGGTTGTCCTGCTTTTGTTAAAAAGATATTAATCGGGGATGCCGCCAGTGAAATCATCCGCTATGCCCAGGAGGAAAAAATTGATTTGATTATCATGGGAACCCATGGACGAAAAGGTCTGGAAAAGGCCCTTTTCGGAAGTGTGGCTGAAAAAGTGGTCAAAAATTCACCGGTTCCGGTATTGACCATCAATCCTTACAAGGTTTAACGCAAAAAAAGGATCCAAGGATTCAAATGAGGGGATGAGAGAATGAGTGGATGTGACGATGAGGTCTCCTCCTCACATCACCCCATCACCTCATTGACTCATTCTCTCAGATCCTTGACCCCTTGAATCCTTTATCAGCCCCGTAGATTTTTCGGGAGGATCGTTACAGGAGGACTCATGCCCAGCCAGACCCTGACCTATTCCAGGCCGTCCTTGCGAACCGCCGCCTATCTTGATGTTATCCAGATGCTGACCGGTGTTGGATTGATCTTGTTCATGTGGAGTCATATGATCCTGGTGGCCAGCATCAACCTGGGGCCGAATGTCATGAATAGCCTGGCCCGGTTTTTAGAGGACACCTACATGGCCCAGACCGGCGGACCGGTGATCGGGGCCATTTTTCTGCTCCATTTCATCCTGGCCGCCCGCAAGCTCCCCTTCCGAAGCCTGGAACAAAAGGCCATCTGGCAGCACAGCCGGAGACTCCATCATCTGGACACCTGGCTGTGGGTCGTCCAGGCCGCTACGGCCATGATCGTCCTTATCATGGGTTCCATCCATATCTGGACCATCCTGACCAACCTGCCGATCAGCGCCGCCAAAAGCGCCGCCCGTATCCAGGGGGGATTCTGGCTGGTTTTTTATATGATCTTACTCCCCATGATCGAGCTTCATGTCGGGATCGGCTTCTATCGGATCGGGGTCAAATGGGGGGTCATCACCCGTTCCAACCGCCCTTTCTATAAACGGCTGGAGAATCTCCTGACCCTCATTTTCCTGATCATCGGGGCGGTGACGCTTTATACGTTTTATACCCTGCTGATATGAAAGACAGAAGGGTTAAGGTTCAAAGTTCAAGGTTCAAGGAAGAACCGAATCGTAAACTTTAATCCTTACACCTTATCCCTTAGACCTTGAACCGTATACCTTATACCGGTTTTTCAGGAGGTTATTTTGGAAACCTATTATACCGATTTATTATGTATAGGCGCCGGACTGGCCGGCGAACGGGTGGCGGTAGAAGCGGCCTCGCGGGGTTTTAAGGCCCTTTGTCTGAGTATTGTACCGCCTCGGCGTTCCCATTCTTCGGCTGCCCAGGGGGGCATGCAGGCCTCTTTGGGAAATTGCTGTATGGGCGATGGCGATTGCCCGGATGTCCATTTCTCCGACACGGTCAAAGGCTCGGACTGGGGGTGTGACCAGGAAGTAGCCCGCCTCTTTGTCGAAACCGCCCCGATAGCCGTTCGGGAAATGGCCCATTGGGGGATCCCCTGGAACCGGGTAGTGGCCGGCAAAAGCACCTATTATAAGGCCGGAAAGCAATACGAAAAAGTCGAGCCCCGTGAAAGGAAAGGGCTGATTACGGCCCGGGATTTTGGGGGTACGGCCAAGTGGCGGACCTGCTATACCTCGGACGGTACCGGCCATACCCTGCTGTTTACCATGGACAACGTCGTGGTTCAACTGGGGGTAACGGTCCATGACCGGGTGGAGGCCGTCTCCTTGATCCATGACGGGGTCACCTGTCTGGGGGCCGTGGCCCGCTGTCTGAAGACCGGAACGCTGCGGGTCTATCTGGCCAAGGCCACCTTGATTGCTACCGGCGGTTATGGCCGCCTCTACCGGGAAACCACCAATGCCGTGATCAACGACGGCTCCGGGGCGATCATAGCCATGGACACCGGCCTGGTCCCCCTGGGGAACATGGAGGCCGTCCAGTTTCACCCGACAGGGATTGTACCTACCAACATCCTGGTCACCGAAGGCTGTCGGGGGGACGGCGGGACCTTAAAGGATGTCAATGGAGACCGGTTCATGGACATCTATGAACCGGCCAAGCAGGAACTGGCCTCCCGGGATGTGGTCTCCCGCTGGATGACCCATCACATCCGGGAAGGCAAAGGGGTGAAAAGCGCTTATGGCGATCACCTCTGGCTGGACATCCGCCATTTAGGGGCCCAGCATATCAAGACCAAGCTCAGGGAAGTGGATGAGATCTGCAATAAATTTTTAGGCATCGATCCCGTTACCCAGATGATCCCGGTCCGGCCGGCCCAGCATTACAGCATGGGCGGTGTCAGGACCAATAAGGACGGGGCGGCTTATGGATTAAAGGGGCTCTTTGCCGCCGGGGAGGCCGCCTGCTGGGATCTGCATGGTTTTAATCGCCTGGGCGGTAATTCCCTGGCTGAGACGATCGTAGCCGGAAAGATCATCGGAGAAAAGGTGGCTGATTTTCTGGAAGGCTATGAGGTAGCCTTTAAAACCGAGGCGGTCCGCTCAGCCCTGAAAAGGGACCAGGAACGGATTGAGCGGCTGGTCCAGGGCCGGGACGGCCGGGAAAATGTCTTTGAACTCCGTAAGATCATGCAGGACGAGTTGATGGAACGGGTGGCCATCTTCCGCAACGCCCAGGATCTGCAACAGGCCGTAGATCATCTACAGGTCTTATACGATCGGGCCCAAAAGATCGGGCTTAAATCCAGTGGCCGGGGGGCCAACCCGGAATTGACCCTGGCCATCCGCTTTAAAGGGATGGTGCGCCTGGCCTTAGCCATTGCCTATGGGGCATTGGTGCGCACCGAAAGCCGGGGTTGCCACGCCCGGGAAGATTATCCGGAACGAAACGACCGGGATTGGCTGAAACGGACCCTGGCCTTCTGGAAAGAAGGCCAGACCCTCCCGACCTTTAGCTATGAGGTCAATTCCAAGGTCTGGGAGATCCCGCCCGGCGAGCGGGGTTACGGCGTTTGCAAGATCATCTGCTCGGAAGACCCGGAGGTCTGCGGACTGCCGGCAGAGGAGCCGGCTTCTGAATTTAATGAGTAAATACTAACCAAAAATATTTGAAATTTTTCTTTCAAGTTTGGAAATTTGGTCATAGGGAGGTCTTGTTTTTGGAATTGTCCAAAGGGTAATTATGAGATTCCAACCCGGCCCAAAAGCAAAGTTGGATTAGAGGTAGGGAGCACATCAAAGCCTGTTTCCAACAACGGTGAAGGCCTGCTTCCGATAAAAGGAGCATGTTTTGGCACGGTAAAGATGATTATGGCTTGCGGATGGACAATGCCGGCTTCCATTGGAAGCCTCTTATTTAGGTCGACAAAGTCGACCTGACCCTAAAACAAGACCCCCCTATGACCCTTGAATAGAAAGTTAGATATACATTCATAGACTTATCGGTACTAGAATCTAAAAGCGAGGTTTTTATTATGGCCCGAAAACTGACTTTTCATGTCTTTCGCTATAATCCCCTTGACCCCCTTTCGCAACCCCATCTGGAGGACTTCTTCCTGGAAGAAACCGACAGCATGACCATTTATATCGCCCTGACCCGCATCCGGGAAGAACAGGATGCCTCCCTCCAATTTGACTTTTGCTGCCGGGCCGGGATCTGCGGGTCCTGCGCCATGGTCATCAATGGGCGGCCTGACCTGGCCTGCCACACCAAGACCAAGGACCTGCCTGAAGAGATTACTTTATTGCCCTTACCGGTTTTTAAACTGATCGGCGATCTATCGGTCGATACCGGCAACTGGTTTCGTTCCATGAATGAAAAGGTCGAGTCCTGGATCCACACCGATAAGGTCTTTAATCCCACGGCAGAAGAAGAGCGCATGGACAATAGTCTGGCCGAAGAGATCTATGAATTGGAACGATGTATCGAATGCGGTTGTTGTGTAGCGGCCTGCGGCACAGCCAATATGCGTCCCGACTTTGTAGGGGCCGTGGCCCTGAACCGCCTGGCCCGTTTCATGATGGACCCCAGGGATCAGAGAAGCGAACAGGAGTACTTTGAAGTAGTCGGGACCGATGAGGGGATCTTCGGCTGCATGGGCCTGCTGGGCTGCGAGGATGTCTGCCCCAAGGACCTGCCGTTACAGGATCAACTGGGCCTCCTGCGCCGCAAGATGGGCTGGGGGGCCATAAAGCATCTCTTTAAAAGGGCTTAAGGTGTAAGGAATAGTAACTCGTCCCTTTAAAACTTATCCTGATGCACAAACTCGCTGACTTCCCGCCTTTTGGGGGCTGCCGGTTCCTTGGCCGGATAGCCCAGGGGGAGCATGGCCACCAGCTCGCAACCCTCAGGCACACCTAACACTTGTTTGGCCTGGTTGTGGTCAAAGAGACCTACCACAACAGTCCCCAGTCCCAGAGAATAGGCCGTCAAACAAATCGTTTGCGTGGCAATCCCCAGGTCAAAGAGAAACCAGTCCCCAAACTTGGTGACCACTTGTCCTTTATAACAGCCCGCCTTTTGCAACTGACCGCAAAGTACCAGGACCAGCGGGGCTTCCACCATGGCCCGACTGGCCGGATTGGTCGGGGGTAAGGTCTGTTGAAGTTTTTGTTTGGTTTCCGGATCTTTAACCACAACCACTTCCCAGCACTGGGTATTGGCCCAGGAAGGGGACCAGCGAAGGGCCTCCAACACTTTACTCAGAACTTCTTCGGACACCGCCTTATCCTGATAATTCCGGATGCTTCTTCTTCCCTGGATGATCTCCATCAAATCAGCCATCAATTAGTCCTCCTTCTAATTAACCTCATTTGAAATTTTAATTTTTTGAGCCTGATCCTTATACTGGATATTTGATACTGGATACTGGATAATTCAAATAATTAGTCCGAGACAAGGGGTTTATCCAGTATCCAGTATCCAGTATCAAGCATCCAGTATCCAGTATCGTCCGTCCAGAGGCGGAAGATCTTGCGTTTTAGAAAATTTAGAGATAAATTCTCAGACTTGGTTGCTATAAAGCTACTATACCAGTTATCAAGCCAACACATCAAGTCTTAAAAAAGGCCCTCTCCTGATTTGACTTTTTCCCCCCCGTCTCTTATAGTTCCCCAAGACCGTTGTCACAAAGCCCGCTAAGGGGGAACTCATGAACTTTGAAGCCGTTCTCTTCGATCTGGATGGAACCTTATTAGACACCCTTGAGGACATTGCTGATTCCATGAATCAGGTCTTGAGCCGCTTTGGTTTTTCAGGGCACGATACGGAGGCCTACAAATATTTCGTAGGCGACGGGGTGGAATCCATGGTCAGACAGGTTTTGCCGGCCGAGAGCCTTGATGAAGGGCTGGTAGCCGGTTGTGTAGCCGCCATGCGG
Organism: Pseudomonadota bacterium; assembly: GCA_043798385.1. Lineage (GTDB taxonomy): Bacteria > Desulfobacterota > RBG-13-43-22 > RBG-13-43-22 > RBG-13-43-22 > RBG-13-43-22. The sequence continues at coordinate 1,109 of JAZDOU010000090.1, read as the reverse complement.
GAAGAATACGGCCGGCGCTGGGATAAGAAGACCCGCCCATATCCGGAGATACCGGAACTCTTGGACGCCCTATCCCAAAAGGGACTCCCTATGGCTATTCTATCGAACAAACCCCAGGACTTCTGCCAATTGGTGGTCGCCAAACAACTACCCAGGTGGCCCTTTAAAGTAGTCTTGGGGGCCCGGCCCACGGTTCCCAAAAAGCCCGACCCAACAGCCGCCCTGGAGATCGCTGACCTCATGCACCTGGCCCCGGGGCGATTTTTATATCTGGGAGATACCAGCACGGACATGAAAACAGCCCTGGCAGCCGGCATGTTTCCTGTGGGGGCCTTGTGGGGCTTTCGCACCGCCCGGGAACTTACAGCCCACGGGGCCCAGGCCTTGCTTGAGAAACCTTTAGATATGTTGCCCTATCTTTAGCTAGCCTGAAAAAACCGGCCGTTTATTCTAACCGAATCATCAACGGAATGGTATGAAGTGTATTGGAAACGGGATGGGTTCTTCCTAAACTCCACTCTCCGCACCGGGTCTTATCCTCCAGGAGTTTTTCAATTTCTTTAACAATCCCCTTTATATTGATGATGGGATGGCGGGAAAAGACCTCAGGCAATCCATAGGTGAGATTACAGGCCAGACATTTCCCCGGCAGTTCTTTCAGTTCCAGGTCAAAGAGGAGGGTCTTTCGGGCCAAGTCAACCTTGTTAAACCTCAGGCCGATGGTGTAGGCCCCTTCGGCGATATCTCCGTAAAGGGCCTCAAAAAATTGACCGGCCCGATTATCCGGAAAAATTTTCTTTAAAGCCTCCTCCGAAAAGAGTGTCCTAAAATCCTTCTCTTCCATCATTCACCGAGGTTATTCATTTTTTTATCCCAAACACAAAAAGCCGGAACTGAAACAACCCCTTCGTTAGTGCTCATCCGGGAAAGGTATTTTTGATGAGCATCCATCAGTCCAAAGTAAAGGCCAGAATAACCTGCTCGGCACTGGAACCGGGATCCTTCAGAGGTTCAACCCTCAAGCGGACCTTTTGCCCTATCAGCCCCATGCCGGCTTGATCGGCCTCCAGGCCGGTGATCCTGCCGATCACCCAACTCCCCTGAACCAA
>JAZDOU010000048.1:0-2959 GCA_043798385.1 Pseudomonadota bacterium | reverse complement strand
AAAAAGCACCTGCCGGAAGTTGAGGTGATCATCAAAGACTTTCACCAGGGAAGGGGAAGAAGGACCATTGCCCTGCCTAAGGCGTTTACCTATTTGAAAGACTACTATCCCTGGCCGGACCAGAGCCCTTTTTCCTTATTCCACCATTATTACCATTTCGGGGCCTCTTTTGAAACGATTGCCCGGGAGGTCGCCCGGGAACAACCCGATTTGGTGGGGATCTCCTCGCTCTTTTCTCCTTATTACCGGGAGGTGTTGCAGTGTGCCGAGGTGATTAAAGAAAAGCTCCCTTGCCCTGTTGTCATCGGCGGATCGCATGTCTCGGCCGTTCCGGAACTGATGCTCAAGAATCCGGCGGTGGACTGGGTGATTCGGGGAGAGGGGGAAAGGCCTTTGGTGGAACTGATAAAGGCCCGGCTGCATGACAGAGGATATGAGCAGGTCCCGGGTCTCGGATATAAACAGGCGGGTCGCTTGATCTTCAATCCTCTTGGAGACCCTTATCCCATCGAGGAACTTCCCTGGCCCGATTTTTCGGATTTAGAAAAGGAAAGTTATCTTTATGAGAAACGCCCGCTGTGTTTTATCATCACCTCCCGGGGGTGTCCGCATCATTGTTCCTTTTGTTCAGTACACCGCACCTTTCCCGGCTACCACCGGCGGTCGGCTCAAAGTGTCGTCGAGGAAATGAAGATGCGTTATCATGGGGGATACCGGGTCTTTGGTTTTGAAGATGACAACCTGACCTACAATCGGGAAGCAATGACCACCCTGTGCCAAAAAATAATTCAGACCTTTCCTGTCGGGGAGATCGAGTGTCTGGCCATGAACGGGATCTCTTATCAAGGCCTGGATGCGGGATTGCTGGTTTTAATGAAAGCCGCCGGGTTTACGCATTTGAACCTCTCACTGGTAAGTGCCAATCCGCTGATCCGAAAAAAAACCTTTCGGACCCAAGGGATGGAACACTATCTGCGAGTAGTCGGGGAGGCCGCTCGATTAGGGTTCAGGATGGTCTCTTATCAGATTTTGGGTCTACCGGGAGAATCCTTGGATTCGATGGTCCGGACCCTGCTTTTGAACTCCCGACTTCCGGTGCTTTTGGGGGCCTCGCCTTTTTATTTGACCCCCAACACCCCCATTGCCGAAAGATTTCCCCTCCCGACCGAAGAGGACATCTTTAAATCCAGACTGACGGCTTTGGCCATTGAAACCGACCAATTTGAGCGGGACGATATTTACACCCTGTTCGTAGCCACACGGATCATCAATTTTTTTAAGGGGCTTTGTTTCGAAGAAGATCGGATCAACCTTGGAGAAGCCTTGAGGATAGCTCGGGACCGGGGAAAGAGGTCGGCCATAGGGGCGGAACTTATCGAAAGGCTTTTTTCGGAAGGCCGTTTATTCGCTTCTACCCAGGGAGGGACTAAAGCGTTACCCCGGTTTAAGGTTGAGCTTTTCTATGACTTTTGGTCCCGGCTAAATCATATTGGAACCCTGGAAGGGAAAGTGATCACCTTTAAAAAATAATTTTGAAAGACCCGCTTGCTGTGATAGTATAGTAAAAACTGATTTAAAAAAGGAGGTGGATCGGGATGACCAATAAGCTGAGCCCCAAGATGCTGGTCAAAGAGGCGGCCTACTGGGAGAGAATGAAAAAGGTCTTGAAAGAAAATCCTGGCAGGGTATGTCGCAAGTGAAAGAGTTGAAAATCTTAGCCGTTGCTTGGATAGCAACGAAACCCATTGGCGGATAGGCAGCCAAGAGAGTCACCCGGCCTATCCGCCAATTTTTTTGCCGGACATTAAACCATGATGACTTCTGATTCGTTAGACTTTTTTATCCAGTGGCATCTGACCGAACGTTGCAATCTTCACTGCCGGCATTGTTATCAGGAAGGAATAGCCTCCCCGGAGCTGTCCTTGCCTGAGATCCGGCAGGTGGTGGAAGAGATCGACGAGATGGTCAAGGCCTGGTCGAAGGCCTATGAGATTGCCTTTTCTCCGAGTATTAATGTTACCGGCGGAGAACCTTTTTTCCGGTCTGACCTCTTTGAGATCCTGGAGGTTATGGGTCGGAAGGGGTTTGATCTCTATCTGCTGTCTAACGGTATTTTGATTGACCGGGAAAGGGCCAGGAGGTTGGCCGGATTGTCGGTAAAAGGGGTCCAGGTCAGTCTGGAGGGGCCGGAAGAGATCCATGAATCACTAAGGGGAAAGGGCAGTTTTTCCGCCTCCCTTAAGGGTGTCGGGCAGTTGATAGCGGAGGGAATTGTGGTCACCTTGAATATGACCCTGTCTGAAATCAATGCCGGAACCATAGCGGAAATGGTGGCCTTAACGAAATCCCTGGGGGTCGGTCGGTTGGGATTTTCCAGACTGGTCCCCTCGGGAAAGGGAACGGAACTCCTGCCCTACCTGTTGTCCAAAGAAAAAGTAGGCGATCTCTATAAGGAAATATTTTCGAGGGTGTCTGAAGGAGTTGAGATTGTCACCGGAGATCCGGTGGCTGCACAAATGGATCGTTTCGGAGACAATGTGGATTTAGGGTCCGTGCCGTTAGGCGGGTGTGCGGCCGGACTTTCCGGGTTGACCATTTTGCCCGATGGAACGGTTACCCCCTGCAGAAGACTGCCTGTCCCCATTGGGAATGTAAAAAAGGACTCTCTGAGGGAACTGTGGGTTTCTTCGCCTGTGCTGGAAAGCCTCAGGGATAGGAGTCGGTACCAAGGCAAGTGTGGTTCATGCAAGCGATGGGCCGCCTGCCGGGGCTGCCGGGCCATTGCTTATGCCTATTCGTCAACCCGGGGGAAGGGGGATTTCTTGGCCGAAGATCCCCAGTGTTTTCTTTAAACAAAAGATTAGTCAGGGAGTTGGGGATTTTAATCCCTCAATTCCAGACCAATCACCACAGCCGGATTATTTTTTTTCCTTCTCGTAATTCCCCTCTTATCTTTTCC
>JAZDOU010000039.1:0-21569 GCA_043798385.1 Pseudomonadota bacterium | reverse complement strand
TGTCCAGGGTGAAAAATGTCTGGGCTGCGGATTATGCCGGGTGGTCTGTCCCACAGAGGCCATATCCTTAACGGCGGTTCGGCCGGAAAATTTTATCCCGGAAAAACTTTTTGCTTAGAGCCTATAATCTCACCCCGAATTCCGGGATTAAAACCCCGCCGCCCTCCAGGCCGGGTGAGACTTAGAGGTGTCCTTCCCCCCAACTCTTTTTGATTTCCGAACAATGGGTCTGGAAGGTTTGGTCGATTAATCGTTCCAGCGGCCTTTGTATTTCACTCAACGGGGGTAAGGCCCGAAAAACACCCCTCCCTCCCTCTCCGGCCAGATCAAGGGGCCTTATCATTAGTTTCTCTTCTAAGGCCGGTATCGTCCGGGGATCGGAGTTGTTTCCCAAAACCCCTTTTAAGTGATCAAGGTTTTCAATGGATTTGATAAAAGAGAGTACCTCCAATAAATTGCATGAAGATTGGAATCGGGCCAGCTCTTCATTAAAAAGATCAACCCTTTTTTGGAGGGCCTTATTTTTGTCCATCAGGAAGGCCTCTTTTGCTGCCGCCATTTGATAGAGGGTTACGATCAGCTTTTTATATTTCCCCCTGACCGTCAAAGCAAAAGGGGGAGAACAGGATATCGGGTCTGGTTTTGTCCCCTGATGTTGACGGACCGTTTCCTCGGCCTCAAATAAATCTCCTCGATCAATAAGGCTCCCAAAGGCCCTGCCCGATTGCCCCCCCATCAAAAGTTGAACGATCCTGTCCAATAAAGGGAGGACCTCCCCTTCCCAGATCTTGTGTAACTGTTTTCCTTGGAGAAGGAGATCCTGGCGTTCTTCTTCCAATATCTTCCGGGTCCCGAAGAAATTTTCGGCAATTTCTTTTTTGATCTGATAGGCCAGGGCCGCCGCAATATCTCCAACCTGATGGGGCATTTATTTCCTTATGGATTGACTGAGATCTCGCTCTCCGGGTCAGTCTTCTTTAACTGTCCCAGAGACATCCCTTCCATCCAGAGTGAGAATAGACCCAAAACAACGATAGGGACGAACCCCGCAAACCATACCAGCAGGGCAAAACTCTTAGCCAGGTTGGCTTCTACTCCTAAAATAATCATGGCGGCCGCACAGGCCCAATGAAAGGTCCCGATATAGCCAGGAGCGGAAGGAATGGTGACTCCAAAAACCAGGACGACTAACAGGAAATAAGCCGCCAAGATGGAAAGGTCAAAGTGAAAGGCTAAAAAAAGGAAGTAATAGGAGAACCCTGTAACGATCCATAAACCAATTGAATAGCCGGCAATCACCAGAATATCATTGGCCCTTTGTAAACTCTCCAAGCCGGAGACAAAAGACTCAATTTTTTTTATAACCTTACTGGAAAATCGTTGCGGCAGGAATCCTAATAAAACCCCAATCCGGCGGTTGGCCTTCTCGCTATGAAAACGTAAGGCCAGGAGCATCCCCAAAATCATTAAGTAAATAAAAAAAGAAAAAAAGCCCACCATCTTGATATGGTCTTGGGTAAAAAACTGGGAACGATCCGGCGGAAAAGGCATCAAAAGGATCACCAGAAAAAATAGTAACAGGATGGCGAATCCATCAAACAGGCGCTCCACCACGATGGTGGCAAACGAGGCCGTCTTGCTGATCTTTTCCTTACTCCCCAAAACATAGGCTCGAATAAATTCACCGATCCGGGCCGGAAGGATGTTATTGGCCATAAACCCAATGGCGGTGGCATGAAACAGGGGGCTGATTTTAATCTGTTTGATGGGAGCCAAGAGAGTTCGCCATCGTTTGGCCCGGATCCAGATCGTTGAAAGATTGATCAGGATGAAAGGGATCGTATAGAGGTATTCGACACTCTTAAAGGTATTCCAAACACTATTCAGATCAATTTTCCTGAAAAAAAAGACCAGAAAGATGAGGCTCAGGCCGAACCCGATCCAATAGCTGTACTTATTCATATCGGCCTGTGAGTCTGATAAATTTTTTCTATCTGCCGGCAGATAAACTGGATTTGATCCCGGGAAATCGTTAGGCCTGAAGGAAGGTAAAGGCCTTGTTCGGAAATGGTTTCCGCTACCGGATAGGGTCCATAATGCCTGGAATTTCCGGCACTGAGTCTATAGACGGGTTGTCGGTGCATGGGTACAAAAAAAAGAACGGGTCTCAATACCTTGACTCCTCAGTTGGTCCATACATTCATCCCGGCCCAGGCCAAATTCCGGCTCCACTAAGATCCCGAACATCCAATAGACACTTTTGGCCCAGGGTTTCTCAATGGGCAGTCGCAGACCGGGGATCTGTTTTAACCCCTTTTTGTATTCGCGGGCGATCAATCGTTTCTTTTTAATATGAGCAGCAATCTTTTTCAATTGCGCCACCCCTAAAGCCGCCTGCAAATTGGTCATGCGATAATTAAATCCTATCTCGGTATGAAGAAACCGCTTCCCCGGGGCATGGGCCAAATCTTTCAACCGTCGGGCCTTATCGGCCAAACCGGGATCATTGGTAACCACCATTCCCCCTTCTCCGGTGGTAATAATCTTGTTGGCGTAAAAACTAAAGCACCCGTAGGAACCGAAACTGCCGCACCGTTTTCCTTTATATTCGGCCCCATGGGCTTCGGCGGCATCTTCAATGACGGCAAAGGAAAATTTGTCGGCCAATTCTAAAAGGGGTTCCATATCTACCGGATGGCCGTACATATGAACCGGCAGGACAACCTTGACCTTGACCTTGCCTCGCCTGTCCTGGGTGTGGAGGTAAGAGGAGACCCGGTCCAAATCCATATTAAAGGTTTCCGGTTCGGAATCGATAAAGACCGGCTTGGCTCCACAGTACGAAACGGCAAAGGCCGTGGCCGCCATAGTAAAGGTGGGCAGCAGGACTTCATCCCCCGGGCCTATTCCCAGAGCCGCCAGGGCCAGATGAAGGGCCGTCGTCCCGCTGGTCGTACTGATCCCGTACTTCACACCGCAGTATTGGGCAAATTTTTCTTCAAACTCGGTTATATACTTCCCTTGCGAAGAAATCCAATTGCTTTTCAGACAGGCAACGACGTGCTTGAATTCTTCCTTTCCCAAGAGGGGTTCATTGACGCGAATCATAGCCTAAAAAAATTCCTTATCCTCTTTACCGGCATAGGGTCCTTGTTTCACCTCCAGGATCTTGCTGGGTTGCACTATTTTTATCCCGTGACCGCCAAAAGCCAACAAAACAGTATCCCCTGTGGTCAGCAGGCGGGAGGTAATATACTGTTTGTTTTCCGTGAATAAAGTGATTTCGACTTTCCCTTCAATAATATGAAGGACCTCCTGGGTTACCCGCACATCTCGAGCGATGACATTATGAACATGGGCCTTGACTTCATGGCCGGGAGGATGAACCAGTATCCCGAGTTGCTGGGAAAACTCAAAGGGGCTGAAAAAAGTAACCCCGGGCTGCTTGAATTCATTTCGGACAATAATGGCAATGGGCTTACCATCCGCCTGGATCTTTTCGACAGGTTCCATCTCTTCCCTTTCCGGCTGATTATCCCTGAAAACGAAGTCTCACTATGGTCAGGATATATTTTCTACCCCTTTTGAGGTAGCCGCCAAGATCAGTGGCGGTCTTGGATTCCCCGGAACGACGAGGCAGACAGGTATACGGTATTTCCAGGATTCGGTAGCCTCTTTTATAGGCCCGATACAAAAACCCGATACAATACTCTCCGTAGTCGCCCTCCAGGGGAAGTGTCTCCAAAATTTCCTTTCGAGTCCCCACATACCCGCTGGTGTAATCTTTGATGGTCGGGCTGAGCACCAGGGAAGCAAACCGACAGATCATTTTGCTCAAAAAGGACCCTAATCGGGAATGTCCTTTCTCTTCCCCTCCGGGGACATAGCGGGAGGCAACCACAATATCATAATTTTCCAAGGCCTTCAGCATCTCGGATATCTTTTCCGGGGGTTGAGAAAAATCACAATCCATCCAGAAGACCGTTCTTCCTTCAGAGCTCTCTATCCCCTCCTGGAGGGCGGAGGTCAACCCCCGGCGTCCGATCCTGCGAAGCAAACGGATCCGAGAGTCCTTTCGGCTGAGGTCTTCTACGACCTGCCAGGTCAGGTCCGGTGAATCATCATCCACGACGACAATCTGACTGGCTTCAGGCAGGTGGAACAAGAGGGTCTCGATCAGGGATCCTATATTCCCGGCCTCATTATAAGTAGGCAGGACAACCGAGACCTCAACCATGGCAGCGGCTACATCCGCATGGCCCGAGTCAACAGATTCATCTCATTGGGGTAGTTGAGGGCATCCCAAGGAAAAATTTCCCCCTTTTGCCATCGCTGCCACCGGCCGAGATCTTCTTCTACCATGAGACGGACCAGGTCCTTAAAACGGACGTCCGGTTCCCAGCCTAATGTTTTCCGGGCCTTGGAATAATCTCCATGCAGAAAACTGACATCAATGGGACGCAAGAAGCGTTTATCTTGCTTGACATATTTTTTCCAATTAAGACCAACCACCGCAAAGGCCTCCCGGGCAAACTCTTCCACCGAATGACATTCATTGGTAGCCACCACATAATCGTCGGGTTTTGAATGCTGGAGCATCAGCCACATGGATTTGACGTAATCCCTGGCAAACCCCCAATCCCTTTTGGCCGACAGGTTGCCCAGGGGCAACTCTTTTTCCAAACCGATGGCAATCTTGGCAACCGTATTGGTAATTTTTCGCGTTACAAACTCCAGACCCCGCAAGGGAGATTCATGATTAAACAGGATGCCGTTGACGGCAAAAATTCCATACCCTTCGCGATAAATCTTGGTAATCCAGTAACCGTATATCTTGGCGGCGGCATAAGGGCTGGCCGGACAAAAGGGCGAAGTTTCATTGAGAAGGGGCTTGCCATGATTCCCGTAAAGCTCACTGGTAGAGGCCTGATAAAATTTAATCTTGGGATTTACCTGCCTGATAACCTCAAGGATCCGGGGTACGGCCAATCCTGAAACATTGGCCGTGCTGATCGGCTCTTCAAAAGAAGCCCCTACAAAACTCTGGGCCGCCAGGTTATACACTTCGTCCGGCCGGGAACTGATGATGGCTTCAGTTATGGAGGCCGTATCAATCAATTCCACCGGAATCAAGCTGATTTTGTTAAAAATATTGAGATACTGAATCCGCCAGAAATTGGGGGTGGAAAGCCGACGGAAGGTTCCAAAGACCTGGTATCCTTTTTCCAAAAGAAATTGGGCCAGGTAGGCCCCGTCCTGGCCGGTCACTCCAGTGATTAAGGCCCGTTTTTTCGTACTTTTTCCCATAAGATGTCCTCTTATTTAGATTTTTACAAACACTCCTCTGAGAATTGATCTCTAGTTTCCGGATGGAAACTCTTTAACTTAATTACTGTTACGGGTTGCGGGTTGCGGGTTAAAATCTAAAACAAAAAAATACAATCTTTGAGGTTGTCTCAAAGTTACGTGATCTTGGTGCTCTGGGAAAAACTATTGAGTGTGTCCAGAGGCCTCTGGGGTATTGATTTTGATGATTGTCCACCCAACCCGGACCAGCCGGAACCAAAATTGGATATACAAAACGTGTTAAATACCTTGGTTGGTCCGGGTCAACGGCTTGTTCTTTAATAAATTCTTTCCATTTTGCGTAGAATTTTATTCTTAAGTCACTAAACGTCAGGGTCCAAAAATGAGTCGGGAGTCTCACGTTTAATTTTCAAGCAGGCCAACACCAAAGCTTTTTCTCTCTGGGATGAATTCCTGGCTTCAGACTAACTTAGAAATCAGGGCCGGGTTTGGGCGATGGACTCCCCTTTGGACAATCATCAAACTCACTACCCCCAGATGCCTCTTAGCACGTAACTTTGGGACATTCCCCAATCTTTAAACCTGTAACAGAGTAATTTCAAATTCTTCGGTTCGTTTTAAGCCCCGAACGATTATCGCTAACTTCCAAATCGAAGGGCCAGGGTGGCCTTGATGTAGTCCGGCAGATATTTTACAAAGTTGGTCTTGCTTTCGCCCCCTAACCGGAATTCATAGACCACCGGAACTTCCCGGATGATAAAACCTGCCTTGCGGGCATAATGGATCAAACGAATACAATAATCGCCATACCCATAAAAGATAGGGTGGTTCTTTAATTGAGAAACCACCTCCTTTTTAAGGACCAGAAAGCCGCTCAGATTATCTTTTATCGGGGACCCCAAAACCACCCGAATAAACATATTAAAAACCCAGCTTCCCAGGTATCGAAAACGGGAGGTCTTCATTCCCCCGCCCGAGATGTATCGGGATCCAATGACCATATCCGCCTCGGGCAGTTCCTTGATAAGCCTGGGGAGATCCTTGGGGTGATGGTTAAAATCCGTATCCATAATAACGACCAGGTCCGTCCGGGCCCTTTCAATACCGGCGGCAATGGCCGTTGCCAGGCCCCTTTCCTCTCTTCTGAGGATTAAGGTGACTTCCGGTTGAGCAGAAAAGTGTTTCCGGATGAGATCCGCTGTTCCATCGGGACTGTTATCATCCACCACTATAACCTGGGGGCTCTTCACCACAGGCTCTAATTCCTTTAAGATCGTCTGGATTAAGTCAACGATGTTTTCCTTCTCATTATACGTCGGCAAAATTATGGAGACTTCGATGGTTGGACTCCTTTATCCCTCGAGAAATTCTTGGATCAATTGAATGAGATAGTCTTGTTGTATGCGGGTCAAATTAAATCCTGAGGGAAGAGAAATCCCTCCCTTGGAAATCCAGTCAGAGACAGGGTAAGCCCTCTGATCCTGATAGGGGGGCATAGCGGGTATGGGGTAAAAAACCGGACGGCTTTCCACATCAAACCGGGAGAGATAAGCGATCAGATCTTCACGCTTCTTATTGCTTTCGGGTTTTAAAATAATGCTATAGAGCCAGAAGACCGATTTGGCCCAATTTTCCTCAACCGGCCGGACGATTGCCGGGTTGTTTTTAAACCTTTCGTTATAATAGTCGGATAGGGATCTTTTTAGTTCTATCAGTCGGTCCAGTTTGGTTATTTGGCCCAAGCCGATAGCGGCCTGGATATTGGTCATTCGAAAGTTATATCCCACCACCGGATGCCAATATTTCTTCTCCTTAGACATGCCATGGTCTCGAAGCAGTCGAGCCTTTTCCGCCCAGGCTTCATTGTCGGTTACCAGCATACCCCCCTCGCCGGTGGAAATGATCTTGTTTCCATAAAAACTGAAACAACCCATATCGCCTATTGACCCGACTTTATGCCCCCGGTATTCGGCCCCATGGGCCTCGGCCGCATCTTCAATGACCCACAGATGGTGTTCCTTGGCTATCTTCAAAATAGGATCCATATCGGCCGGGTGCCCATAGAGATGGACCGGCATAATGGCCTTGGTCCGGTCGGTAATCAAAGGCCTGACCAAAGAAGGATTCAAGGTCCAGGTCTTTTCATCCACATCGGCAAAAACAGGGCGGGCCCCGGTATAAACCACCACATTGGCGGAAGCGATAAAGCTTAAGGCCGGGACGATCACCTCATCACCGGGACCGACCCCCAGGGTCAATAAAGCCAATTGCAGGGCCGTAGTCCCATTAGAGGTGGCTACTCCGTATCGGGCCCCGCAAACTCCGGAAAAGGCCTTTTCAAATTCCTGGATATACTTTCCCTGGGAAGATATCCAGCCGGTCTTCAGACAATCCATAACCAGATCGATTTCCTGATGATCGATCCAGGGCTCCATAATGGGAATCATAAAGAATCCTTTTTCCAGAAGGGTCCATCGAGGGCTTATGAACCCAAAATAAATCAATTTAACTAAAATCAGTTATAATGTCAAGTTGACCCATTTTTATGTCGTAGACCCCACTTTTTGTCGCAGACCCCACTTCATGCCGACTCACCTCTTCAAAGATGAGGTCATGGAGCCTGGGCCGGAAGGTCTTTATGTTCTCGTTGGCCCGGTTGGGGTGAAGACGGTTTGTTAAGAGAATGACGGTCAGGTCTCTCTCCGGATCCAGCCAAAACGATGTCCCGGTAAATCCAAGGTGGCCGACACTTTTTGGAGAAAAATATTGGCCGGCACTGGAACCCGTTTCTGAAGGGGTATCAAAGCCGAGGGCCCTGGTCGTCCCTTCAGGCCGGCTCTGCCTTTCCCAAAAGGTCCGAATCAACTCACCTTCAAATAGACCAGGGACACCGGGGTGATCATAAGCCCTTTTTAAGGCCCTTAACAATCGGAAAATTTCAGAAGCCGTGCCAAAGAGGCCGGCCTGCCCTGAAACCCCTCCTACCACGTAGGTATTCTCATCATGGACTTCTCCCCGCAGGATTTTTTTACGCCAGGGACAGTCCTCGGTAGCCGCATAGGTCTCCGGATCAGCCACCCCGGCCGGGGTGATGGGCCGAAATCCCAGTTGAGTCAGCCCCAGGGGGCCATAGATAGTATTTCGAGTCCAGGTATCCAGACCTTCTCCGGCTGTTTTCTCAAAAATCCATTCCAGGACGATAAAGCCCAGATCGCTGTAAAGGCTTTGACTGCCGGGCGGATAAACTAAAGGCTCTTGTTTAACCCATTCCCGGAGGTGGGCTTTTTTGTCCCCGGCTTGATGAAGGAGCTTTAAATAATACGGCTGGTAGGCTTGAAAACCGGCCGAGTGGGCCAAAAGATGACGGAGGGTGATTTCAGTAGCTTCAGGACCCGGAGGTCGCCTCTCCCAGTCCTTCAAGGGTTGATCCAATAACAAAACCCCTTTTTTGATCAGGTCCATGATCCCCAGGGTGGTAGCCAAGGGCTTGGTCAGAGAGGCCAGGTCAAAAATGGACTCTACCTGGAGGGGCTGTTTATCCGGGACCAGAGAGGCATACCCAAAGGCCTGATGAAGGAGTATGTCATCTCCCCGGCCTACCAATAAAACAGCCCCGGGGAAAATCCTTTCCTCGACCCCGGTCGCCATCAGGGAACTTATTTTAGGGTAGGGCATGGGAGTTGAGCATCAAAGTTCAATGGACAGGAGACCCTTCTCGCCATCTAAAAAGGCTGGGGCCCCCACAGGGAGGGGAATATTCCGGGAACCATGGCCGATAGGCAATCCGGTCCAGACCGGGATATCCAAATCTCCCAACATTTTTTTAATCGCCCTCAGGGGGACTTCTTTGGTATTGGACCCGGTAAATTGTCCCAGGAGGAGGGCCGAAACCTTTTTCAGACATCCCCTTAATTTCAGATGCATAAAAAGACGATCCAATCGGTAGGGTTCTTCCCCGCAATCCTCCAGGAAGAGGATAGCGCCGTCCCAGACCGGCTCATAAGGGGTCCCTATTAAGTGGGTCAAAAGGGTTAAATTCCCTCCTATCAGCACACCCTCAGCGCTTCCCGGCAAAAAGGCCCGCTTTTTATCCAGGGGGAGCTTAATCTGAAAATGTCCTCTTAAAGTGGCCTCCACCCTGATCAGAGAGGAGGGGTTTAATTGCGATAAGGAGGTGACCATGGGCCCGTGAAAGGCCATTAAACCGGCTTTCCCCAGCAAGGCCAGCAACAGGACGGTGATATCGCTGAAGCCCATAAAGAGTTTTGGATGATCTTTAATCTTCTTGAAATCCAGATAGTCCAAGACCCGCATGGCCCCATAGCCCCCGCGGGAGCAAAGAACCGCCTTGATTTCCGGGTTGGTGAAGAGCGCCATAAATTCCTCAGCCCGCTCCTGGTCCGTTCCTGCCAGATACCCTTTTCGGCTGATCCCTTTCCGGCCTAAGACGACCCGAAATCCCCATTGCTTGAGGAGATGAAGGCCCTCTTGAAAGCCTTCGGGTTTATAAGGACTGGCCGGGGTAGTAATCCCGATCAGATCCCCCGGTTGTAGAAAGGAAGGAACAGTTATCTTTTGTTTTTTTAGAGCCGGCATCTTGCTATGGCACCCCATATTATTCCGTCAATAATTCCAAAGAAACCCGATCCCCAAACTGTTCTTTTAATCGATGACCAATCCGGTCCAGGAATTCCTGGGAATCCACTTCCACAATGAGTTGACCTTGATCGAAGACCTTTAGAAAGCCCTCCGGTCTGATCAACGTCATGACCTCCTGGGGATCTACCGTCACCCAACCTTTCATCCGCGCCAGGAGCTCTTCCCCCTTGAATGGTCGTTCAATGGTCAAATCGATGGTCCGGTTCTTCCCTTCCCAGCCGATAACGGCCGGCTGGACCAGGATCGGGGAAACGGCATCTTTCATGGCAGCACACTGCAACCAAAGTCTAGCACGAATCATAACACCTGTCCTTTATAATTTATAACCAAATTTCCGTAAAATTTCTTTTCGCCAGACCCGGCCTTCCTCTCCTTCCACTCCCCGGGGTGAAAAGCCGTCCACTACACCAAGAACACCCCGCCCCTGTTCGGTCTGGGCCAGGATGACCTCGGTTGGATTGGCCGTGGCGCAAAAAATCGAACAGACCTCCGGGCAGTTTTTAACAGCATTGAGGATATTGATGGGAAAGGCCTGACGAAGCAGGATATTAAATGTATGGCCCGCCCCGATCATCCTGGCATTGTTGACGGCCGCGATCTCTAATTCAGGATCATTACCGACAGATCGTACCAGACAATCGCCCGAGGCCTCACAAAAAGCCAGTCCGAACTTAATCCCCGGCACCGATCCGATAAGAATTTCGTAGAGGTCTTCCACCGTTTTAATAAAATGGGTTTGCCCGAAGATGATGTTGGCCCCTTCCGGGACCTCCAGCTTTTGAACAATCAGTTCCACGGTCTTCCTCCTTTGGATGGCTGAAAGTTCAAGGCTCAGAGCTGAAAGAAAAAAGGGTTGTTTTGATCTTTGAGCTTTGAAGGTTGAGCTTTCAGCAAAATAAGAATGAGTCTATTTTTAAGCCTATTCAAAGACCTGAACCGTTACCCGGGAAGTTACGAAAAAAATTTCAATATCCGGGAACCCGATTTTTTGTTTTCCAGTTCCTCAAATTCCCGTAACAGTTCTTCCTGCCTCTTGGATAAGTGGGAAGGGATCTTAACCGTGATCTGAATGAGTTGATCTCCTTTGCCGGATCCCCGAAGGCGCGGGAAGCCTTCCCCTTTCAACCGCAGGGTGTGACCATTCTGGGTCCCCTTGGGGATGGACAGTTTTTTGGGGTTATTTAAGGTCGGGACTTCAATTTCCGCCCCCAGGGCGGCCTGGATCATTGAGATGGGGATGGAACAAATAACCTCATCCCCTTCTCGGTGGAAGAAATCGTGTTCCTCCACATAGACGACGACATACAGATCTCCCGATGGCCCCCCGTTGATTCCTCCCTCACCCTGACCCCGGAAACGCAGGCGAGATCCGTTGGAAATCCCGGGTGGGATTTTCACTGCCAAGGTTTTGCTCTGTTCAATACGTCCCTGACCGCGGCAGGAGGAGCAGGGATGGGTAATGATCTGTCCCTGCCCATGACACCGGGGACAGGGGGTGCTGATCCGAAAAAATCCCTGGTTCTGGACAACCTGCCCCCTCCCTCCACAGGTAGGGCAGTATTCAGGCCGGGTACCGGGCTCAAGACCGTTTCCATTACAGAGAGAACAGGTCTCCAGCCGGGGGATTTTGAGGTCCATTTCTTTTCCCTTGGCCGCTTCCAAGAAGGAAACTGAGAGATCGTAGCGCAGATCCGCTCCCTCTCTGGCCCGGGACGCTCCTCCCCGACCCTTTCGGCCTAATCCGAAAAAGTCTTCAAAGATATCGCCAAAACTGGAAAAAATATCTTCAAACCCGCCAAAACCGCTAAAACCGGTACTCTGCAATCCCTCATGGCCGAACCGGTCATAAAGATCCCTTTTTTGTGGGTCATGCAAGACCTCATAGGCCTCGGCCGCTTCTTTAAACCGTTCTTCAGCTTCTTTGTCTCCAGGATTGCGATCCGGGTGATATTGAAGGGCCATTTTCCGGTAGGCTTTTTTAATCTCTTCTTCATTGGCCTGTCGAGCCAGGCCTAAAACCTCATAATAGTCTCTTTTATGGTTATTGTTGGGCATAAAAACCTTATGACTTCAGCATCGCTTGAATCTTTTCAATTTGTTCCTCATCATGGATGGCCTTGAAAGCCATTAGGGCCTGCAGATATCTTCCGCCGGCCAAGGCCTTTTCGCCGACCTTTCTCCAGGCCTCTTCCGAAGCGGTCTCCTTCAATTGTCTGCAGGTTTGTTGCAACAGCAAAGGATCCCCTTCCTCAATACTTTGATCCCTGATCTGCCGAATCCCCTCCAGGTCCTGGGCCTTCTCAAAAAAATTCAGGGCGTCCACCAGACGGGCCTGGTTGAAATATTCCCGACCGTATTGGGACAGTTGATCGATACTCACCTGGGGATTATGGAGTAAATCCCTTTTTTTTAAACAGCTTACAATCTTGGGCATCAAGGGCCTTTCTTGGCCGAAGGGGGAGGGGTCTTATCTTCCCATTCCTCCGGACTTTCAGGAATCTTTTTCATAATAGCCGGATCTAAAATCAGGTCTTCCTTATGGAGAGAACTTTTAGCCCAGAGGCCTTTTCCGGGCTCTTCTTTCCCCAGGATCAAAGTCTCTTCCCTGGCTTCCTTTCCTTGGGAACTCAGCCTCAGGGTACCGTTGGGGGGGATTAATCCCCGCTTAAGGTCCTCGACCCCGGGTTCTTCAAACCCCCTGGCCTGAAGCCCAAGCAGGGCATATAAAAACGAGTCCACCTGGTCCTTGTTCAGCCTTTTTCCCGGCCGGCCTTTAACCAGCCAACCCTTAGAGTCTCTCTCCAAAGAAAAACTTTTTTTATTGGTCTTTATTTCAATTGCCTGGACCTGATTCAAATTGAAAGAAAAAATCCTTTTCTCTCTCAGGGTCAACAGGTCAAGGTCCAGTTCTTTAACGATGGGGTCTTCAATCAAAAAAAGGTCGGGAGAATTGGAAACCTTTACATAGGTGGCGTTCCCGACGGCGTTTTTATTCCCCACCTGAATTTCAGCCCATTTCCCGGCGGTCAAAAACAGTATTTTTACCTTCGGTGCCTCCAGGCCGAATTCTTTCAGGTCTTTCCTGGATTCAGAGAATCTTCGTTCCGGCCGAAGCGTTATCAGCGTTTGAAGGAGTCCTTCAATGACCCTGGGATCTGCTGCAACCGAGATAGGCTTAAGGATCATCCAGGCCGGTTTCTTTTTCAGGTGAACTACCTCAGCCCCCCTCTGCCACTGGAGCTCCTCTATCTTGGCAGCGGTCAGGCCGGGAAAGAGAGGCGGGGTTTTCCCCTCCTCCGTTTTTTTAGGGAAAAAAATCTCAGTTGCCCCCCACACTCCGGCAACCAACAGGAGAACAGCCAGATAAATCCAGAGCTTCTTTAAGTTCACCGGGCCTTTCTCCTCGACCTCCAGACCCAGATACCGGCCCCGATGACCAGAACAGGCAGCAGGACCATGGGAACCAAAAACACCACCATGGCCTGCGAGGCGGAAAGAGATAAAGGTCGGATCGGTGTTTTAGCCGGACGGATGGAGATCAGGGCTTCCTCTTCAGTCAGGTAATTTACGGTATTTAAGAAGAGGTCACCATTCCCGGATAAATTAAAATAACCGTTGCCGGCAAAATCGGAATCCCCGAAAAGGACCAGTTGCCCCTTGTGGGTGGGTGGTTCTTTTTCCGATGGGTTTTTGGAGGCCACTTTTTGCTCCGGAGAAGCAAGGGTCACTAAAACAGCCAGGGTCAAGGGGCCCTTTTGGTCCTGGCCGGCATCAAAGGCCGCCTGTCCTTTTTCGACCCCTTTTCTATTGAACTCGGCCCAGCTTCCGGAAGAAGAACCGACCAGGACATCGTAAACTATTCCGGAAGGCGGAGAGGATGCCAGGGTCAAGGAACGGGCCGTAGGGTAAAAAGTGGCCACATTAAATTTTTCTGTTATCGGATGCTGTCCATAGGCCCCGGCCATGGGGATCAGATAATCCCCGCCAAAGACCCGGCTGATCTTGTCGATGACGATATCCTGGCCAAGGGTCACCCCCAGAGAGGCCAGCCATTCTTTAAATCCGCCGTCTTGATAGGGTTCCAGTAAAAGGATCACCCGGCCTCCGGCCTTGAGATATTTTTTCAGATCCTCGATCTCTTCCGGGAAGAAGGGTTTCTTCGGCCCGGCGATCACCAGACAATGGGTTTCGGCCGGAGGTGCGCCCCCGGCCAGGAGGCTCATCTCCTCCACCTGATAATTTTCTTTTTCCAAAAGACCTTTGGCCTGGGAAAAACCGCCCTTTGGGGTTTCCTGAAGGCTTTTTTCCCCATGACCGGACAAGAAAACCACCTTTTTTGGCTTGGTTTGCATCAAACGAAGCAGACCGTTGGTGATCCCTTCTTCAGTGGCTGAGGTCACTGATTGGGTCTTTCCCCCTGATTCTATGACCAAGGCCCCGTAGTTTCGCACCCCGTATTGCTGGGCCAGGGAGGGCTGCCGATCCGGATCTATGAACTGAAAATGGATCCGGGGATTATAAAAGGCATAGGTCTCAAAAAGGGCTTGAGCCTTCTTCTGGTTTGGGTTTCCGGTCTGAAAAAAGGCCCGGATCCGGACATCCTGTTTGATATTTTTGATAATTTTTTCAGATTGGCTGGAAATGGAGTTTTTCTGGCCTTCGGTTAGATCGAAGCGCCAGGGGAATCGATGAACCATCAGGCTGATCCCTACCAGAATGGCCACAAAGACCAGAGTCAGGAGGGTCAACAGGGAGCCTTCTTTCCATTTATTAGCCATTATTCCTGGAGACATGTATTCTTTTCCAATGATTAATGACGGCTTCGCAAAAAGTCCGGATGCTGCGTTGCGCTTCATCCTTCGTCATTGCGGCGTACTTCATTGTACGCCTCATTCCTCAGAATTTGCGCGCCTTGCCTGCGAACTTTTTTCGAAGCCGTCCGGATTTTGACTTTTTACGATTTCATCATTAAAACGCTTCGCTTAAAAAATCCGCCATCCCCATTCCCCATTCCGAAATCCGCAATCAGCAATCCGAAATCGAATCATCCTCTGATCTTTTGGGAATCCAGATAGCGTAAGGTCAAAAAGATAAAAAATACCGAAAAATTGAGGTAATAAATAAGATCCCGGGTATCGAGCACCCCTTTGGAAAACGGGTCCAGATGTTCCATTAAAGAAAGATACTGGACCACCTGGCCGACTATCGGCCCGGAGACCGATCCTATCCAGCCGATGATCCAAAACATCAGCAAGGCCCCGAACCCGATGACAGCGGCGATAACCTGGTTTTGAGTCAGGGCCGAGGCAAAAAGACCCAGGGAAACAAAGCTGGCGGCCAGTAAAACCAGACCTCCGTAACCGGTTAAAACAGGTCCCCATTCTAATTTGCCGATCCAGGCCAGCAGAATCATATAGAACACCGTCACGGCCAGTATTACCAGGATCACAAACAGGGTGGCCAGATATTTTCCTAACAAGACCGCCAATTCCCGAATGGGATAGGTCAGGAGGAGCTCGATGGTCCCGTTCTTCTTTTCTTCCGCCAGCAGGCGCATGGTCAGCAGGGGGACGATCAACAAAAGGATAATACTCATATCATCAAAAAGGGGTTTAACGACCATTTCATTTAAATTGACCTGCCCCCCCATCTGCGGGTTCTGGGCCGCCTGGAAACTGATAAGGCTGAAATAGGCCACGGAGTTATAAAAAAAATAGCCGCTCAAGATTAGAAAGATGGTTCCCACCACATAAAAAATAGGTGAAGCAAAAAAGGCATACAGTTCCCGTTTGAAGACCGCCGTAAATCCCTTCATGACTGTTCTCCCACCTCTTCGGTCACCAACTGAACGAAGACCTCCTCCAGACTCAATTCCTGGCCATGCATTTCCAGCAATCCCCATCCCTTTTCGATGACCGTCCGGGCCAAGGCGGCCCTAATATCATGATCCCGGTCCATCTCGACCTCATACCTTCCCGGACCATCAGCCCTCTCCACTGCCTTCAAGACCCCCGGCAAGGCACTTAATGTCTTTAAGACCTCTTCTTCGGGACCCTGGACGGTTAAATGGATTTTCTGTGAAGTCTGGAATTGAGCCGTCAGGTTGGAAACGGTATCTGTGGCTACGATCCGGCCCCGGTTGATAATGATTACCTTTTGACAAACCTGACTGACCTCGGGAAGGATGTGGGTACTTAAAAGGATGGTCCTCTCCTGTCCTAAAGACCGGATCAATTGGCGTATCTCCACCACCTGAGCCGGATCCAGTCCAATGGTCGGTTCATCCAGGATCAGGACCGGCGGATTGTTTAAAAGGGCCTGAGCCAGCCCAACCCGTTGTTTGAATCCTTTGGAAAGGTGGCCGATGATACGGCCCCGGACCTTCTCAAGGCCGCAGTCATCTGTGACTTTGTCGATGGCCGGTTTGGTTCTGCGAGGCTCTACGCCCTTGGCCTGAGCCGCAAAGGAAAGGAACCGATCCACGGTCATTTCCAGGTATAAAGGAACGCTCTCAGGAAGGTAGCCCACTAATCCCCGGACCTTCAAGGAATCTTGATAGACATCCAATCCATTAACCCGGGCCTGACCGGAGGAGGGCGGCAGGAAACACGTCAATATTTTCAGGGTGGTCGTTTTCCCGGCCCCGTTGGGACCTAAGAAGCCCACTACTTCCCCTTGGCTGACAGTGAAAGAGAGATCGGATATGGCCGGCAACAACCCGTAGTACTTCGTTAACTGTTCTACTTCAATCATATTCTATCAAAAAGTGTTCGAATTTTGGAAAAGCCTCACCCTTTCCCGGATTTAGGCTGGTTATTCAATAATCATTTAAAGACGGGTTGTCAAGACAATCATTTTGGTTTTTATAGTCCTCTTTTTCCCAAAATATGCTACTATAATTCGTACTAAGCCGTCAGGCCACGCCAGGGGCGGATTATGGTTATCGCTCAATCCGGCCTTAACAGGATTGAGGGATAATCCCTGGCTCGAACAGTGAAATCCGTGAAATCTGTGCCAAAAAAAATCTTATTTGAACTAAGGATCCCCCATGAAAGACATCTATCGAGAAATTATTCAGGAACTCAGCCAAGGCCGGGAGGTAATCCTGGCCACTATTGTCCGGCAGAAAGGGTCGTCTCCCCGCGCCCAAGGCACTCAGTTTCTGATCCGGACTGATGGGACTTTTCTCGGTTCTATTGGTGGAGGCCGATTAGAATCCGATGTCCTGAGCGAAGCCCCCAGCGTTTTTTCGGAGCGGAAAAACAAGATGCTTTATTTCCGTTTAAGGGGAGAAGAAGTAGCCCAGACCGATATGATCTGTGGAGGAGAAGTAGACGTTTATCTTGAATACCTTTCCGGTCAAGACACCCGACAGCACCAAATTTTCCAGAACATTGTGGAGGGTCAACAGAAAGGCCGCTCCTGTCTGTTAGCAACCCTGTTGGAGGACGACACAGGGGAGGAACGAAGCATTAAGAAAGCCCTCTACCTGCCGGAAGAAATGAGGGGTCTGGGAACAGTTCCCTGGCTAACCCCTCTACTCCCAAAACTCCCTCAGGTCTTGGCAAGCAACCAGGCCACTTTACTGACCACACGGATTGAAGGAAAAGAAAAGAAGATCTTTCTGGAACCCTTGACAGCCCCCCCCCAATTGACCATTTTTGGGGCTGGACATGTCTCTTTATCTCTCTGTCCCCTGGCCAAGATGGTCGGTTTCCAAGTAGTCATAGTTGATGACCGGCCAGAATTCGCCAATCCCCAACGTTTTCCTGATGCCGATGAGATTGTGATTCAATCTTTTGAGCAAATCCTTCCTGATTATCACGTTGGTCCCAATGCCTTTATCGTTATCGTCACCCGGGGCCACCTGCATGACCATCTAATATTAAAAATGGTCTTGAAAAACCCTCCCCGTTATATCGGGATGATCGGCAGTCGTCATAAACGGGAGGTGATTTTTAAGGCCCTGAAAGAGGAAGGGTTTTCAGAAGAACAGATCCGGTCGGTGTATTCCCCCATCGGCCTGGACATCCAGGCCGAGACCCCGGAAGAAATCGCCGTATCCATCACCGCCCAACTGATCCAGGTCCGCAGGGAAGACAGGACCAAAAAGACCGCGGCTGTCTTTCCAGGACTACCGATTTGAAATCCATTCTCAATCGAGAGGCGGGGGTTTCTTATTGTGAATATCTCAACTGGAGATTTATAAAATGAACCATACCCGGAAGACCAAAACGCAACTGATCCGGGAGTTGGAAGATCTTCACCGGAAAATGGCCGAACTCGAAAAATCAGAAACCGAGCGCCGGCAAGCCGAGGACAAACTAAGGGATGAGAGCCATCGATTCACTGTCCTTTCTGAAAATGCGCCTTTTGGAATGATCATGATCGATGCGGAGGGAAAGTTTACCTATACGAACCCCAAATTCAAGGAAATATTCGGTTATGACTTATCCGATGTGCCTGATGGGAAAACCTGGTTTCGGAAAGCCTATCCCGATCCTGATTACAGACATACGGTTATCTCAGCATGGATTGCCGATTTAGGGAAAGCCGAGCCGGGGGAAAAAAGACCACGGGTTTTCACCGTTACCTGCAAGGATGGAACCAAAAAAATGGCCAACCTCATCTCCGTGCAGTTGGAAACCGGCCAACAAATTGTCAGTTGCGAAGACATTACCGAACGCCAGCGGGTGGAGGAGGCACTCCGGCTTTCCGAGGAAAAACTCTCCAAGTCCTTCCGGGCCAGCCCGGATTGGATGACTATAAGCACCCTGGAGGATGGCCGCTATATTGACGTCAATGATGCCTTTGTCACCTTGTCCGGTTTCAGTCGGGAGGAGGCTTTGGGGAAAACTGCAATTGAATTGGGCATATGGGTAGATCCCCAGGACCGGGACCGGGGCGTAGAGATTATCAAAAAGGAAGGGTTCCTTAAAAACTTTGAATCCAGGGCACGTTTGAAATCCGGGGAGATCAGGACCGTCTTATGGTCTTTAGAGACTTTTGATTTTGAAAACCAGAAATTCGTTATCGCTATCAACCGGGACATCACGGAACTCCGGGAGGCCCAGGAGAAGCTGGAGCAGACCCTGGGGAATCTGCGCCGGGCCTTGGGGGGTACCATAGAGGCCCTGGCCACGACTTCGGAAACCAGGGACCCTTACACCGCCGGTCACCAAAGGCGGGTAGCCGATTTAGCCCGAACCATCGCCCAGGAGATGGGCCTCCCTGAAGACCAGGTGAACGGCCTGCGCATGGCGGGAGCCATCCATGATTTGGGGAAAATATCGGTTCCGGCTGAAATCCTGATCAAACCCACCAAATTATCCGATCTGGAGTTCGGCCTGATCAAAATACACCCTCAAATTGGTTACGATGTTCTTAAAGATATTGAGTTCCCCTGGCCCATAGCCCGGATGGTCCTGGAGCATCACGAAAGGATGAATGGGTCCGGGTACCCTAATAGCCTGACCGGGGATCAGCTCCTCCTGGAGACCAAGATCCTGATAGTGGCCGACGTGGTAGAGGCCATCGCCTCCTACCGTCCCTACCGCCCGGCCCTGGGGATTGAGGTCGCCTTGGAAGAGATCGAGAAGAATAAAGGGATGTTGTATGCCCCTGCAGTGGTTGAGGCCTGCCTCAGGCTTTTCGGGGAGAAGGGCTACCATCTCAATTGATCATTGGAGGGTCTGCCCTCCTGTTCATTCCTCCAAGACCACCCCTCAGCCGGAGGACGACCCGCGAGAAGGGCTCTCCGCGATGGCAGTATCCCGTTTGCCACGTACCAGGGAAGTCCACATACCCAAAAAACAAATCAGGGCGGCGACCAGATAGGCGTGATACATCCCCTGCATGAATGCCGCCAGGACCGGAGCCCTCTGGGCTGCTGAATCACCGGCATGCAGTGCTTGAAAGGAGGCATGCCCGGTTACATTGACCATGGTGCCGGCCAATATGGAACCGGCCAGGGCTATGCCGACAACCTGACCGACACTGCGCATCAGAGAAAGAAAGCCCCCGGCTATTCCCAGGTTGTGTCGGGATACCGACCCCATGACCGAACTGTTATTGGGAGATTGGAATAATCCCTGTCCTATACCCAACAGGACAAGCCTGATCAGGACGTCATGATAACCGGATTGGACCTTCAACAGGGAAAGCCAAAACAAGGCACTTGAGTTGATCGCCAGACCAAGGGTTGAGAGAATACGGGGATCGGTTCGCTCGGAAAGCCAGCCGCTTATCGGGGCTACTATTGCTATGGTCAGGGCCGTAGGCGTCATCAGCAAACCGGCTTCCAAAGGGCTGTAGCCAAGGGCCAATTGCAGAAAGAAGGGCATCAAAAAGGCATTGGTCGAAATAGCCAGGAAGGAAAGAAACCCCGCCAGATTCCCGAAGCTGAAGATGCGGTTGTTAAATAATGTGAGATCTATCAGGGGTTGCGCCGTCTTGGCTTCCCAGATCGGCACCAGGGCTAAAGTAACAGCCGCCAAAGCCAGTTCAAAGACGACCAGAGGGGTTCCCCATCTACCCGCCTGACCGGTAGTCAGACCCAACAGCAAGGCTGAAAGGCCGATGATGATCAGGGCCGCACCCAGGAAATCGAAGCTTTTCTTTTGTCCCAAAGTCGGTGAAACCAACCGTTCATTTAATATGGTGGTGGTCATGATGAGTCCAACCAGGCCCACCGGCAGATTGATATAAAAGATCGAGCGCCAGCCAAAAGCGGTCACCAGGAAACCTCCCAGGCTTGGACCGACCGTAAAACCGGTGGCCACCACGGTTCCCACAATGCCCAAGGCGCGACCTCGTTTTTCCGGAGGAAATACGGCGGTAATAATGGCAAAACTGTTGGACATGAGCATAGCGGCGCCCACGGCTTGAAGGGCACGGAAGAAAATGAGTTGGGCCGGGTTTTGGGAAAGGGCACAGAGACCTGAGCCCAGACTGAACAAAACAAACCCGAGTCGGTATATCTTCTTCCGACCGGTCATATCCGCCAGTCGGCCGAAAGGCAGCAGCAAACCGGTGATCACCAGCAAATAAGACAGGACAATCCATTCCGATACGGCCAGGCTGGCCTTAAAATCGGCCATGATGGCCGGCAGGCTGATATTGACGATGCTGGCATCCAGGGTGGCCATGAAAATCCCGATGCTCACCGTACCCAAGACCCACCAATGGTGGTTATTATTATGAAAATTAATCCGCATTGCGCTTTCCTTCGTCTCGGCAGGGAAACGGTCTTCCCGGAAACGTCCGATTTCCGGATGGAGCAGACAGCCTCATCCGAAAACATCTTTTCCGGATAAGGGCTCTATAGTAACCTTTCCGGGAGACCTCGTCAATAAAATTCAGAAGGTCCTGATTCTCTTAATGTCTAAGGAGTTTCCATCCGGAAATTCGAATTTCCGGATGGAAACTATTTAACTCAAAAAGCGAAGCGAAAAAAAATAAAGAGAGAGGGTGTCCCCTGATTCGTGGCAATTTTGTCTTGACAAAAATGATCTTGATTGTTATCATTCTTTTATAATAATTATTATCCATTAGATATTTCTTGTGCCTTACAAAGGACCCATGATGAAAACGGTTAAACCTAC
>JAZDOU010000030.1:0-12616 GCA_043798385.1 Pseudomonadota bacterium | reverse complement strand
GATCCGGATCTCTGCACCAGTTGCGGCACCTGCCTTGATCAGTGTCCGGTTTCCGCCTTGTCTTTTGCTGACCGCATCCCTGTGGTGGAGGCCGACACCTGTATCTCCTGTTTTTGCTGCCAGGAACTGTGTCCCGAAAAGGCCATTACTCTGAGATAAATTTTTCCATTCTCCAGGTGATAAAAAAAATCCCCTGCCCCTCCGGCTAAAGGAAGAACAGGGGATTTGAAAAATTGAAAAAAGTTACTTTACTTCTTCAAAATCGGCATCGACCACATCCTCATCGGCCTTCTTTCCAGCCGAAGGACCGGCCCCCCCACCGTGTGCCCCGGCCTCCGGGCCTGACTGACTGGCCTGGGAATACATCTTTTCGGCCAATTTATGAGAGGTCTGGGTCAGTTCATCCGACAGCCGCTTGATTTCCGTGGCATCGCTGGTCTCCATGGCCTTTTTCAATCGCTCGATAGCCGAGTCGATATCGGATTTCAAGGCACTGTCCACCTTATCTCCTAAATCCTTGACGGTTTTTTCGGTTGAATAGATCAGGGAGTCGGCATGGTTGCGGGCCTCAGCCAATTCCTTCTTGTTTTTATCTTCTTCGGCGTGCATCTCGGCATCCTTGACCAGCTTCTTGATCTCTTCTTCGCTTAAACCGCTGGAGGCCGTTATCTTGATGGACTGTTCCTTACCGGTGCCCAAATCCTTGGCCGACACATGAACGATTCCATTGGCATCAATATCAAAGGTGACTTCGATCTGAGGCAATCCCCTGGGGGCCGGCGGGATGCCGGTCAATTCAAAGCGCCCGAGGGTCTTGTTGTCGGCCGCCATCTCCCGCTCACCCTGGAGGACATGAATGGACACCGCCGGCTGATTGTCGGCGGCCGTGGAGAAGGTCTGGCTTTTCCGGGTCGGTATGGTGGTGTTCTTCTCGATCAATTTAGTATGAACACCGCCCAGGGTCTCGATCCCCAGGGACAGAGGCGTCACGTCCAAAAGCAGGACGTCCTTCACGTCCCCTTTTAAGACCCCGGCCTGGATAGCCGCTCCGATGGCCACCACCTCGTCAGGGTTGACTCCTTTATGAGGTTCTCGTCCAAAAAGGTCCTTGACCTTTTGCTGGACCTTCGGCATTCGGGTCATCCCTCCGACCAGAATAACCTCTTGGATCTGGTCGGTCGTCATCCCGGCGTCCTTTAAGGCCATTCGACAGGGCGGCACCACCTTTTCAATCAGGTCTTCAACCAACATCTCCAGTTTGGCCCGGGACAATTTTATGTTCAGGTGTTTGGGCCCGCTGGCATCGGCGGTGATAAAAGGGAGATTGATATCTGTTTCCATGGCCGTAGACAGCTCCATCTTGGCCTTTTCGGCTGCCTCTTTCAACCGTTGCAGGGCCATCTTGTCGCTCCTCAAATCAATCCCCTGATCCTTCCGGAATTCAGCCGCCAAATAATCAATGACCCGCAAATCGAAATCTTCTCCACCCAGGTGGGTATCCCCATTGGTGGACTTGACTTCAAAGACCCCTTCCCCGATCTCGAGAATGGAGATATCAAAAGTCCCGCCGCCAAGATCGAAGACGGCAATCTTTTCATCTTTCTTTTTATCCAAGCCGTAGGCCAGGGCGGCTGCCGTAGGTTCGTTGATGATCCGCTGGACATTCAAGCCGGCAATACGGCCGGCATCCTTAGTGGCCTGCCGTTGACTGTCGTTAAAATAGGCCGGTACGGTAACCACCACATCGGTGATCTTTTCACCCAGGTATTCTTCCGCGGTTTGTTTCATCTTAGTCAGGATCATGGAAGAAATCTCGGCCGGACTGTATTCTTTACCTCGGATTTCAATATGGGCATCCCCATTAGGAGCCTTAACAATCTTATAGGGTAGGATACTAATATCGTTTTGGACTTCTCGGCTATCGTATTTGCGGCCGATCAGACGCTTGACGGCATAAACGGTATTCGTCGGGTTGGTGATAGCCTGTCGTTTGGCCACCTGACCGACCAGCCGTTCATTGTTTTCAGTGACAGACACGACAGAAGGGGTGGTTCGACTACCCTCCACATTCGCAATTACCTTCGGGTCTCCACCTTCCATAATGGCCACACATGAATTGGTGGTCCCTAAATCAATACCAATAATTTTACTCATCTCTCTTCCTCCTTTAATTATATCAAAACCTGGTTCCCGAAACCAGCCTACCGGTTTTAAGGTCAGCCCTCGGGATCTTCATCGGGATTTATTTCCGGTTTTTTAGAAACAATGACCATGGCCGGACGGACCAAACGGTTGTGTAAACGGTAGCCCTTTTGCAACTGGGAAATGACCACTCCGGGAGGGCTTTGGGCATCTTCCTGGACCATGACCGCCTCATGATGGTTGGGATCAAATACTTCTCCCATGGCTTCAACCCGGCTTATCCCATATTTTTCCATGACCGTCCAAAATCCTTTTTGGGTCATCTCAACCCCTTCCAGAAGGGCCTTGGGATTCGTTCCATCCCGACCATGTTCTAAGGCCCGTTCCAGATTGTCGAGCACTGGAAACAGGTCTTTTAATAAATTTTCATTGGCGAACTTATAGGTTTCGCCCTTTTCCTTTTCCGCCCTCTTTTTATAATTTTCCAATTCGGCTGACAGGCGAAGATAGCGGTCGTAATTTTCTTTAGCTTCTTTTTCTTTTTCCTGAAGCCTGGTTTCACTGTCGGCTTCTTTTTCAGCCGGCTCTTTCAGCACTCCGGTTGCTTCTTTCAGCTCCTCGGCCGATTCTGAATGATTGGGTTCGGTTGGCTCTTGCCTTACCTTGATCTTGGTCAAATGGTTTTCCTTTCTTTAACCTGTATGGCCGTTTATTTCAGTCGGTTTGAACGGGTCGGCGAAGAAGTTAGATTTTAGATTCCAAAATCTGGCTGACCACCTTGGCCGTATAGTCAACGATCGGGATCACCCGATCATAATTCATCCGGGTCGGTCCGATAACCCCCAAGGTTCCAACAGGATATTCCCCTTTGGTGTAAGAGGCCGTGATGACACTGCACCCTCCCATCTCGTTGATCTGAGTTTCCGACCCGATAAAAATCTGAATCCCGCTGGCGTTGATACTTTTTTCCAATAAACGGATCAGGATACTTTTCTCTTCGAAGGCCTTAAAAAGGTCCCTCAAGATTTCGATCTGACTGAATTCAGGGTACTGCATCAGATTGGTCCGGCCTTCAATATAAAACTCTCCCTCGGCCTCTTCCTGAAAGGCCCGGTTGGAAATTTCCAGGGCCTTGGTCAACAAGGCATCAAAATTATCCTTATCTTTTTTCATCTCCTCCAGGACCTTTTGTTTGAGCTGATCCAGGGTCAGGTCGATGAGCAGTTCATTGAGATAATGGGTCAATCGGTCCAGTTCGGGCTGGAAAAGGTTGTCCTCGATTTCAATGATCTTATTCTGGACGAGTCCCGATTGGGTGACCAGAACCATTAAAACCAGGTTATCCCGCAGCCGGATGAATTCGATATGTTTAAAAACCGTGGCCGAGGACTTAGGCCGGGAGACAATGGCCGCCTGGTCGGTCACAACGGCCAGCATCTTGGAAGTGGTTTTTAACAATTCCTCCACTTCCTGGTTGCTTTCCAGTAAGTAGTTTTGTATTTTCCTCTTTTCCGATTCGGCCAAAGGACGTAACTCCAAGATAGAGTTGACATAAAACCTCAGCCCGATTTCAGTTGGTACCCTTCCTGCCGAGACATGGGGTTGACTGATCAACCCGATATCTTCCAAATCGGCCATGATATTTCGAATGGTGGCCGAACTCAGTTGAATCTCACTTTTTTTTGATATGGTCCGGGAGCCGACAGGAACCGCCGTTTCTATATAATCCCTGATAATGGCATTTAATACGGAACGCCCCCTATCGGTCAATAGTATGGTCATACGTTTCTCTTCACAGTTACCGGCTAAAAATTTAAATTAAATCTAATTACCGGCAGTGACTTTGTCAAGCCTAAATGATTAAATTTAGGGACTAAGACCCATCCAAGGCGCTCTGTCCTTGACAAAAGCCGGAATACCCCTTATTTTAAAAAAAACGTGTTGCTAAGAATAAATTTTTAGAAGGGTCGCCGTCTGATGGACGAAAAAAAAACCACCTGCCCCCATTGCGGGCAAAAAATGAAAAAATGGAAGACCCCCATGGCCTCCACCTGGGGAACGGAATTCCAATATATTTGTTTTAATGATGAATGTCCCTATTTTGTCCGAGGTTGGGACTGGACCATGAAGACCATGAAGGCCAATGCCTCTTACCGACATCGTTACAATCCCGTCAACGGCGAAGAGGGGCCTGTCCCGGTATGGTCCTATGATGCCTTAAAGTGCGATATTATTGAAGAATAGTGAAGCACTCCGGCCGACAGGTCGGGCCTTTCCAGCAAAGCCGACAGCTTGTTATCCCCTTCCCCTGGCCCCACCTCAAAATTCGGGACTTGCGGAAACCATCCCAACCCGGACCAGCCGGAACCAAAATTGGATATACGAAACGTGTTAAATACCTTGGTTGGTCCGGGTCAACGGCTTGTTCTTTAATAAATTCCTTCCATTTT
The DNA here is from genome assembly GCA_043798385.1 of Pseudomonadota bacterium. Lineage (GTDB taxonomy): Bacteria > Desulfobacterota > RBG-13-43-22 > RBG-13-43-22 > RBG-13-43-22 > RBG-13-43-22. The sequence continues at coordinate 8,024 of JAZDOU010000030.1, read as the reverse complement.
GCGTAGAATTTTATTCTTAAGTCACTAATCAGGAGGACTTACGATGTATAAGGCTGGTCAGACAGGCCGTAATGACCCCTGCCCTTGCGGGAGCGGCAAGAAGTTTAAAAAGTGCCACCTCGGCCGGGAAGGGGAACTTTTCCTAAGGAAAAATGAACTCTTGCAAAATGAGGCCGGTCCGGAAATCTGCCGGCTTCCCCAGGTCCATTATGGGCGTTCCCATGAAATAGCCGCTGCCTTAACCCAGGAGGGTTATCTGGACGATTCTCTGAATATTAAATTTATTGACCTGGAGGCCTATCGAAATCTGGGCTTCTCCGGCCAGGATATTCCGGTCAAGACCCTGACCGACAGTGCCGGGATTATGGTCAATACCAATAAAACCAAAGAAGCCGATCCCAATCATGTCTATCTGGCCATCACCCCAAAAATCCAGGACTCCACCCTCATTCATCAGATAGCCCATGTCCTGGATTATTTGAAAGGCTCCAGGCAGCAACCGGGGACCTATCAGCAGATGAGTCTGGAAACCGGAATCCCTGGTGAACACCTGGACCATACCCAGGAATTCGGCTATTGGCTGGATTTCTTAAAGAATCGCTTTCAGGTGGAACTGGATGCCGAAGATACCATCGTCTCCTTCCTGTATCAAAATCAAATGCTCTTCAAGGCGGAAGAAATCAAGGGCCGGGACACAACGGCCCTCATTTTCACCTCAAAAAAAATTCTGGACTTTATGATCGCCCATCGAGCTGAAATCAATACCCTGATTCAGGATCGAGCCGGATATATCGGGAAACAAAGCTGAGGAATCGTGACGAGTATCGAGTAACTGGAAACACTCCATGCCACTCACCACTTCCTTAACCGCACTCCCCATGAAGCCCCAGGGCCTCAAAGGCCGACAGGATCTGCTTTTCCAATTTAAAGCGTTTTTCCGGCAAAGGAAGAAATTTCAAGTCCGCCAGTTGAGACAGCAGGCGGCTTTTCCCGGGAATAGCCGCTAATCCGCAATCCAGGGTTTCTCCGGTCAGGGTGTCGAGGAGGGTGGCATCTTCTCCGTTGGTGACGACCGTAAAGGGGATCTGATAGTCAGAGAAGAGGCGGGCCAGGGCCAAGGCGGCTCTTTCCCGGGCCAGAATGGAGCCAGGCCCACATTTAATCAGAACCAACTGCCGGCCATTCAGGCGAATGACCAAAGAAACCTTAAGGGAAAAAATCTCCTGGGCGATTTTGAGTTCAAAAGGCACCTCTTCCTCAATATCTTCTAAGAGATACCCTTTCTCCTTCACTAAAAGGCTCAGCACTTTTTGACGGATTACTTCCTCATTGATCGTTTCGCAGGACGAAGGGCTGACTACTCCTTCCCGAAATTTATCCCCCGGACAAGTATCGACCATTTCTATCACCCACCTCTTCTTGATCCCTTAAGATCATATTGAGCATCATTAAAACCAGGAAGCCTGGTCTGTTTATAAATCCCACACTTCTAAAAAAATAACCAGATCAGACTTAAGCCTCTTTTTCGGCTTCTTCCAATTGCTGCATAGTGGTTTCCCATTGCTTCATCAGGTCCTCGACCACTTTTTGGATTCGATTATAGCCCTGGATCCCTTTCTCAATTTCTGTCCCGCCCTGGAAAGACTGTGGGTCGGCCAAGCGCTTTTCGAAGCCTTCTTTTTCTTCAAAGGCCCTGGCCAGGCTTTCTTCCAATACCTTGATTTGTTTTTTTAAAGGGGCTTGACGTCGGAAAAGGGCATTTCTTCGTTCAGCCTCTTGACGCTTTTCTTCCTGGTTTTTTCGAGCCGCCGACTTATTCGCCGGAGGCCCTCCATTCTCCGTACGGTCTCCCGGCCTTGGAGCCGCCCAGGAGAGGCGGGCCTTCCAAATCTCTTCAAAATCCTGGTAATTCCCCGGAAACAGTTCCATCCTGCCTTCCCGGACATAGAGCACTTTATTGGCCAGGGCATTTATCAGATGCCGGTCATGGGTTATTAAGCACAAAGTGCCGCTGAAAGATTGTAAGGCCTCCTCGAGCACTTCTCTGGAAGGGATATCCAGGTGATTGGTTGGTTCATCAAAGAGCAAAAAATTGGCCCCGGATAGAAGCATCTTGAGGATGACTAAGCGACTCTTCTCCCCTCCGGAAAGGACGGAGACCTTTTTTTCGATATCCCCTTCTCGAAAAAGAAAGGCGGCCAGCAGTCCCCGCAGGGTCCCGTAAGTCCGATCCCCGGCCACCGTTGCGGCCTCCTGCCAGACCGTATGGGAGCCTTCCAGTTGTTCTAAGTGATGCTGGGCAAAATAACCCATCTTGACCTTATGCCCCGGTAGGCGCTGACCTGAATCGGGCGAAAGGATCCCGGCCATAATTTTTAGGAGGGTGCTTTTGCCCGCCCCGTTCGGTCCCAGGATGGCAATCCGATCCTCCCGGTTAATCGTCAAATCCAACTTTTGATAGAGACGATTTTGGCCAAAGGATTTGGAAATACCTATCAACTCCAGGGCGACCTTTCCCGATCTTTCCGGTTTTGGAAAATGAAAGGTAATCCGCTTCTCTGCCGAAGGAGATTGGATCCGTTCCAGTTGTTCCAGGGTTTTTATCCGGGACTGGACCTGTTTGGCCCGGTCCTTTCGGGATCGATTACGGGCAATGAAATCTTCCAACTGGCTTATCTTTTCCTGTTGATTGGCAAAGGCCGCCTCTTGGAGTTGGAGGCGTTTCTGCTTTTCAAGCAGATACTGGCTGTAATTTCCGGGAAAGGAGGTCAGATTCCCCTTTTCTAATTCAAAGGTCTTTTTGACTACCCGATCCAGAAAGGCCCGGTCATGAGAAATCAAGAGCACAGCCGAGGAGGTGTTTTGTAAAAAGGTCTCCAGCCAGATCAGGGAATCCAGATCCAGGTGGTTGGTGGGTTCATCCAAAAGCATCAGATCCGGTTGACTGAACAGGATGCGTGCCAGGGCCACCCGCATAATCCAACCCCCGCTGAGGGTTTCAACCGGGGCCTGAACACCCTCTTCTTTAAACCCCAATCCAGCCAAAACCTGTTTGGCTCGAGACTCCAGATCATAGGCCCCCAGGCGTTCCATTTCCGAAAGGAGATGACTTTGCCGGGTTGCTAAACGCTGGCTCTGGTCAGGATCGGTTGTCTTTTCCAGACTATGGGTGACCTTATTGAATTCAGCGGTAACCCGTTGGACGGTTGAATCCACTTCCAACACTTGCTGAAGAACGGATTTCCCTTTCAACTCCACCACCTCTTGGGGGAGATCCCCGAGTCTAAGCCCTTTCTTGCCATGGACCTGGCCTTTGTCCGGTTCAATGGTCCCCAGGATGATTTTAAAAAGGGTGGTCTTTCCGGCCCCATTAACCCCCACCAGGGCAATCCGCTCTCCGGGGTGGATGGAGAAGGAAACATCTCGCAAGAGGTCTTGCCGGCCGTAAAATTTGGAGACGTGACTAAGGGAGATCATGGGTAAAAAAGGAGAGCTTTGAAAGTGGATAAAAACAAAACAGACCCTGAATCCTGAGAAAAACCCAGTATCCAGGGTCGAGGATCGGGCCTCGTCTATTTAACATTTTCTTTAAGATAATCCCCCAACAACCCGCGGCTATGGATATCCTCATGACAATAGGCACAAAGGTTTTCCCAATTGCTTCCATCCGAAGGGTTATTCAAGTGATTTCCGTCCTTATGGTGGACTGTTAAGAGTTGTCTCTGGGCTGGGGTAAATTCCCGGCCGCAGCGGGCACAGATCAACCCGTGAAGGGCCAGGGAACGTTCCCGATAATTCTCCTTCGAAGGGAGGCCGGCCCGGATTCCTTCAACAATCTCTCTTATACTTTTATTAGTCGGTTGGGTCGGTTTGGTCTCCCGACGAGAACGTCTGCTTGGTCCAAAAGACATACGGCCCATAGGTTTATTTCCTTCCTTGATGATGTGGTGTTTTTGATCATGAGCAGCAGGCCCATCCCCATCTCTTCCGGCCCGGGCTTCAATTTCGGATATCGTTCTTCTAAAAATTAATCTATCATAAACCCTTGAAAGGTGCAAACGTTATGAACTGGCATCGTCATTGAAAAAGTGCTATAATTCTCGAATAATACTCTTCCGGAAACAAGAGGTTTCCGGATGGAATTAAGTAATTCAACCGGACATCAATATTCTCTAAAAGGAGATCCTATGCTTAAACGGGGAAAGACCTATCGTGACGTATATGGTTCATTTCAGTGGAAGGTCCCTAAATTCTATAACATCGGGGTAGATGTCTGTGACAAATGGGCCGATCAACGCTATCGGCTGGCCCTTATTTATGAAGATGAAAAAGGGACGGTCGAAAAATATACCTTTTGGGATCTGAAGCAATTATCCAATCGCCTGGCCAATGCCTTGTCGGCCTCCGGTATTAAACCAGGGGATCGGGTAGGCATCCTGCTGCCCCAATGTCCGGAGACCGCCCTCTCCCATATTGCCATTTATAAAATCGGGGCCGTGGCCATCCCCTTGTTCACCCTCTTTGGTCCTGAGGCCCTGGAATACCGCTTGAAGAACAGCGGGGCCACAGCGGTGATCACCGATAGCCCTAATTTGGAAAAGATCCTGGAGATCAAGGATCAGCTCCCGGAGTTAAAAACCCTGATCCTCACCCGCGGCACTCCCCCGGATGGGGTCAGGGATTTTTGGCAGTCCATCGAAAAAGGCTCTGCCAGCTTTACTCCCGTCAAGACCAGGGCCGATGATCCGGCCTTGATCATCTATACCTCCGGGACTACCGGTCCACCCAAGGGGGCCTTGCACGCCCACCGGGTAGTGTTAGGCCATGTGCCGGGGGTGGAATTCTTTCACAACTTCTTTCCCAGGAAGGATGACCTCTATTGGACCCCGGCCGACTGGGCCTGGATCGGGGGCCTGATCGATGTCCTGCTTCCCAGTTGGCACCATGGGGTCCCGGTGGTGGCCTTTCGAGCCAAGAAATTTGATCCCGAACAGGCCTTTTATTTTATCGCCAAATACGGGATCCGTAACGCCTTTATGCCCCCCACGGCCTTGAAGCTCATGCGCCAGGTCAAAGATCCCAGGAACCGCTACGACTATCGAATGCGCACCATCGGCTGTGGCGGAGAGACCCTGGGTGAGGAGCTCCTCCAATGGGGGGAAAAAGTGATGGACTTGACCATCAACGAATTTTACGGCCAAACCGAAGTCAATTTGGTTTTGGGCAATTGTTCAGAGATCATGGAGAACAAGCGGGGCTCTATGGGTCGGCCCATACCCGGCCATCGAGTTGAGGTGATCAATGAGTTCGGACAGGGTCTGCCCCCGGGGGAAGTGGGTGAAGTAGCCATCCTTCGCCCGGACCCGGTCATGTTTCTGGGCTACTGGGGCAATCCTCAGGCCACTGAAGGCAAGTATGTGGGAGACTGGTGTCTGACCGGAGACTTGGCCCGCAAGGACGAGGAGGGGTATTTCTGGTTTGTGGGCCGGAAAGACGACTTGATCAGCAGCGCCGGGTACCGAATCGGTCCGGCCGAGATTGAAGACTGCCTGATCAAACACCCGGCTGTGTCCATGGCCGGGGTAATCGGGAGTCCTGATGAGGTCCGGGGGGAAATCGTCAAGGCCTTCATTGTCTTAAAACCTGAAGTTGTCCCGGATAGCGCCTTAAAAGAAGATATCCAGCAGTTTGTTAAAACCCGGCTGGCTGCCCATGAATATCCTCGAGAGATCGAGTTTTTAAGCGAATTGCCCCTGACGGCCACCGGGAAAATCATGCGTAAGGATCTCAGGAAGATGGAGATCGAAAAAAAACAAAAAAAATGAGAGCCGACATCTACTCGTTCAAGCGCAATCTTCCTGGAGCTTAAATACGGTATTGGCCAAGGTTACAAATTGGGAAATGGTTAAGGTTTCACCCCGCCACCGGGGATCTATTTGATTCAACTCCAGGGCCTTTATAATCAAAGAGATTGGAAACCGGGCCTCGGCTGTCAAGGCATTTTTGAGTTGCTTCCGCCGCTGGCCAAAGGCCGAACGGACCACCCAGCGAAAGAGGCCTTCATCTTGGATTGTTGGAGTCAGCTCCTCTCGGAAAAGGAGCTCGACAAAAGTCGATGAGACTTTAGGCCTGGGGAAAAAGGAACCCGGTCGGAGTTGCATCATAGGCCGAATCCGGGCATAATAGCCGATCAAGACCGTAATGACCCCATAGGCTTTTTGTCCTGGGTGACCTAAAAGACGATCGGCCACTTCTTTTTGCAGCATCACATAGGCCGCCTTAAGGATGGAGCGGTTTTCAATGATCTTGAACAGGGTAGGGGTGGAGATGTGATAGGGCAGGTTGCCGACCACAAAAAACGGCTCTTTTAATATAGACCCCCATTCCTCCCAGTCGGCTTTCAATAAATCTGAATGAAATACCTGGATATTGTTTTTGCCCGATTCAAGGACCTTCTGTCTTAATTCCGCCCAATGGCCGGCATCTATTTCCACAGCCAGGACTTGGGAAACTTTTTCGGACAATAAAAAAGTCAAGGCCCCCCGGCCGGCCCCTAATTCGACAACCTTGTCTCCTGGGGTCAGCGGCAGTCTATCGACCAGAGTTTTAGCCGTGGATTCATTTCTCAAAAAATTCTGGCTAAGTGATTTTAAGGGGGGGAAGGCGGTCTGCCCCATAGCTTCAGACCGAAGAACCCTCTTCAGGGCCTAAAGGGACCAGAATAGTATCCCCGTCCGATTTCTTTTTAAAACCAAACCCAAAGGAGGGAATTAGCTCTGACAGGGCTCGTCCGAATAAAAAAACCAGATTTTCAGGGCCTATTCCATGTTTCTCTTCTAACAACTGACGCACATGGAAATCATATTGAAGTATATCCAGGGCCTCTTCCTGGGCGATACGGGTGTCCATCCTAATCTTGCTTAAGGCCCCCTGTAGTTTGGAAAGGGCACAATGCTTGTCATGGGCGTCTATAACAGGAATCAAAGGGTCGTCGGGATTCAGTAGATCTCTCCTGGAGAGAAATGAGTGGGAATCCAGCGATTGATAAAGATCCGGACTCCAGCATTCCATGGCTCGACATTGCAGGGGACGGTTTTCATAGATTCGGCAGCTATTGTTTTCCGGTTCAAACAATAAACATTCACGGCTGCCTGGTTTTTCTTTCACCTTGACCCGTTCCTCGGTGAGTAAGACCAGGTCGTTGGTGGCATTGGAAAACCCGATCTCCCCGAGCCGTAAGGTCATCAAATCCATCCGATGCAGGACCCCCTGGCGCAGCATCCCAATGTCGTCCTCATAAAGGGTAGGACTTCCCCTTTGACAACATTCGCCGCAGCGTAGGCAGTAGGGCCGGGTGGCATAGGCCGTCTTCTCCATCTCCCGGCACAAGGCCTCCCACTGTCTTTCCCGATAGGCTTTGTGCCCATCCGACCAATGGCTGATCAAATCTATAAAGAGTGGTTTCTCCTGAAAATCCGGCCAGAGTTCATTGGTGGTGGCGGGGGAATGGATTTCGTTTAAAAGCTGTTGGAGTGATTGTTCGGCCAAGGCCCTAACCTCTGTCGGGCTCCCATTTTCGAACAAATGTTTTGCGGCACTCATTTCTATTCCCATAACTCCTTTTACCCATAAAAAGAGAACCACCCCTTATAAAGAAGCCTTGGGGTTTATTAAGGGTCTCATAGTAGTTTTAACATGAAGCTGAGGAACTTGTATTAGTCGGGACTGGGTGGTCCTCTTTTCTGGGATTGTCCATCTTCAACTCTGAGTTTCTTTGCCGGGCCAAATTTTTAATTTTAGTCTATAGCAGGCCGATAAATAAGCCCGAAACAGGCCGGTCGGCTTTGCCGACCTAAAACGAGGCTTCCATTCGGAAGCCGAGAGGTGAATGCCCTGCTGGAATCAAGTTAGCCATTGGGCCGGGATAGGGCGATAAGTTGCCTTTTGGACAATCATTGAAATTAAGCTCCCGGAACGTCTGGGCCGGCAAATTTACTTTTTGCGAGATCATCACTGAAAAAGAC
>JAZDOU010000521.1:0-3434 GCA_043798385.1 Pseudomonadota bacterium | reverse complement strand
TGTCCCAACCAGAGTCGATACCGTTCGGTAAATCCTTTATCCAGTCCGAGCGACTGTCTGTAAGCCGTAGTCTGTTCCAGGGAATGACCATCCTGGAACTCCTTAAGCAGGATTTCCGCCGGATCACCGGGGATCAACTGCGAAAGCCCGAAGGATAAAAAGGAGATCCCCCAGAGGACTGACAGGAGATAGAGTGCCTGCCCAATCTTTTTCATTGCCTGCCCCCTTTTACCCTTCGGCAGGGGGAATGATTTTGTCCAGTCCGCCACCAGATGAGGATCAGACTCATTTGTCCGGCCGCCCTTATCCGATTCCGATACACAAAGGGGGTTAAACCCTCTTGAATCAGGGATTCGATTTTCATTCCTCTTTTACCGAAAATGGAAAAATAATGTTTATAAAACAGGAACACCTTTTCCAGAGGCAGGACCAGGCGAACCGGCCGGCTGAGATGCAGCATATTGGGATTTCTCCCCCGGATCATGAGGCTGTTGATGAGGCAATAAAAAGGGGCTTTTGAATCCAATAAAGGGGTCTTCATCACCCGGGTCCAGAGAAGACGGCGGAAAGGAAAGGCCTCGGCACCGCTTCCGATCACCAGAGCGCAATGGCCACGGGACCAGGTCTCCAGACGAAGCAGACCGGACGGTTGGCAGGCCTGGGGGAAACAGGCAGCCAGGACCAGGTCGAATCGTTGTCCGGGTTGATAGACCTCCCAGGCGGTCTGTTGGATCTTCAGATTGGTCAGACCTTCCCGGGCGGCGGCTCTTTGTCTGAGAAGGGCGATCATCCCCGGCGAAGAATCAATGGCAGTCACCTTTAAACCGTGTTCGGTTAAGGGAAGGGCAAAGGTCCCCGGGCCGCAAGCGACATCCAATACCCGATGACCCGGCTCAAGGATCCCTTGATGGAAAAATTCCTGGACCACTTCATTTCCTGGGATATCTTCGCCCCCCCCTATATCCAGCCATAGGTCAGCAACCCGATCGTAAAAGGCGGCCCAGCGCTCCGGATGCAGGTCCTGAGAGGTCTTTAAAACCGACCGCTTTCCGGCTTCTTCCCAAACCCGGTCCCAAAAAATTTGAGAGGAGATATCGGGTGGTTTTCTCGAAGGTGGATGGTTCATGACGATCTCCTTCCGGCCCGGATGAGATCAGGTCGGAAATTTTGATCCAGTTCGAATCGTTCTATGGTTTTTCGATGGGCGTAAATACTGAGGTCATGGTAGAGGGGAAAAACCGGCAAATCGGTATTGATCAGTCGGGCCAAATCTCGATACAGTCGGCGCCGCCTCTGTTTGTTCATTTCCTGTCGGGCCTCCAGGATCAGGCGATCTGATTCCTGGTTATGGTAACCGAAATTATGGGGTCCTTGGGAATAGATATAATAGGAATAAAAAAAATCCGGATCCCCGGTCATCAAGGTGTTAGGCTGCAGGACCAGATCGAAATCCAATTTTTTTAAGGCCTCCTGAAAGGGACCGGCCTCTATGACCTGGATCCTGGTGGATAGTCCTTCCCGGTTCAGCCTTTCCTGGAGCAGTTGGGCCAGTTCCAGATAAGGCCAGCGTTGAATAGTGCCGCTATGAATCAGAAGGGTCAATACCCTTCCGGGCCGGGAAGGTTTCTCGCCGGTTGAAGGATGGACCAATCCGAAGGCCCAATCCCGGGCCAAAGGGGTGTAAAAATCTCCGGCCGGACGACTGAACCCTTGAGTGAGGGCTTTGATCCAGATCTGTCCCTCCATAAGGCCGGCCAGCCAGAGGCGGGTCGTTTTTTTGGAAAATGGGGGCCGTCGGCAGTTGAAGAAAAGATAATGAGTCGTGGCCACTTCTTGATGTTTAATGACAATGTGCGGGTCTTTAGTCAACTGATGCACCTGTTCGGGCAGGATCCCGCCCACATCGGCTACGGCATCGACCTCACCGGTCATCAGCGCCATGATCCGACTTTGGGCATCCACGATGGTTTTAAAGAGGATCTCCTGAAAAAAAGGTTTGACTCCCCAGTAGTCCGGGAAGGCCCGCAAGGTTATGCTCTCCCCCCGTCGGATGCGGACAACCTGAAACGGCCCGGTGGCCACGAGGCCGGTAATCCGGCCCTGGGACTCAAAACAAGCCGGTTTGATTACCGGGCTGGAATAGTAGGCCATCAGGTTGGGAAAGGCTGGAGAAGGGGCCTTTAAATGAAAAATAAGTTCCCTGGGCTTACCGGCCTCAAGTTTTTGTACATTTCGGTAGATCCCGGTCGGATCATATTTGGGATTCCCTTTGATCCGATTCAAGGAGGCGATGATTTCCCGGGTTGTCAAGGGAGATCCATCGTGGAAGTGCACTCCGGGTCTGATCTGGAAATGCCATTTCCGGCCGGCCTTGGTCATAGACCAGGATTCGGCCAGCCAGGGTACGGCCCGCAACTGTTCATCCAGGTAAGTCAGGCCCTCCCAGGTATGGGTGGATCCATGGAGGAAGGTGCGACTGTCCGGCCCGTCAAAAAAATCCCGGCCCACCCCGATAACCAGCTGGCGGGACCCGTTGCCCTGAGCCGGGAGGGCCGGGGATCTTCCCAGGAGTAGCCCCCCCAGCCCCCAGGCGGACATCCATAAAAATTTGCGACGGGTTAGCATAGGGTTTTGTATGAAAAAGGGGGCCAGGATTCGAGTGAAAGGCTATTAGAACTCCGAAGTCAACTACACGATCCCTCGAATCCTGGCCTCCTTTTTTGGTTTAAAAATGATACGTCACACGCATATCGGCCATGATGTAGAGTCCCGGGTTTACATAGACGATCTCCGTGGCATACTGGTTGTTTAACAAATTAACCCCGGACAAAGTTGTTTTTAAAGTCCATTTCTTGGAAAGCTTCCAGTCCCGCCAGAGCTTGAGATCCACGGTCTGATAGGCCTCCATATGAAAGTAGGGCAGATCGGTGTTCTCATCGTCATAATAGCGGTCGCCCGAGAAGCGATATAACAACTCGGCATTGACCCATTCGGGCTTGAGGTAGCGCAGGCCCAGGCTGCCCCAGTAATCGGGGGCATTACGCAATTGGTGTCCGGAGTTGGTCCCCGAGTCCTTCAGACGGGAATGGTTCAGGGTCAGACTGGCCAGGAAACTCAACTCTTTGGTAATTTTCTGTTGGAGCAGTAGTTCGAGCCCATAGATCTCGGCCGTCCCCAGATTGAAAGACCGGATGATGGTGCCCCCGGAAACCAGGGGATTGACATCATAGCGGTAGGAAACCATATCCTGGATCTCCCCGTAGTAGGCGGTGGCCGTAAACAGGGTGCCGCAGGGAGATAAGGTGACTTCTCCTCCCAGGTCCACCATCCAGGTCTTTTCCGGTTTCAGATTGGGGTTGGCCTCCCGCCAGGTCATGCCGCTTTTTACATTGCGATAAAACCACAAGGCCGTACCCGGCCAATAGGCCGTGCCG
>JAZDOU010000503.1:0-5020 GCA_043798385.1 Pseudomonadota bacterium | reverse complement strand
TCAACTCTGAGGTTCTTTGCCGGGCCAAATTTTTAATTTTAGTCTATAGCAGGCCGATAAACAAGCCCGAAACAGGCCGGTCGGCCGGTCGACTTTGTCGAACTAAAAGAAGGCATCCATTCGGATGCCGTATGCCGACCTAAAACGAGGCTTCCTGTCCGACTCCCTCCAGGAGTCTCCCCAAAAGATCGGGCCGCTCGGCTACGCCGAGCTTTTGAAGAGGCCACCATTCGGTGGCCGAACAGCCGATCGCCCGGAAGCCGAGTGGTGAATGCCCTGCTGGAGTCAAGTTAGCCATTGGGCCGGGATAGGGCGATAAGTTGCCTTTTGGACAACCATTGAAATTCACCCCCCGGAACGTCTTTTGAATGAACTCTGACTTTTTGCGAGTCCGTCATAAAGGAAATCTCACATGGACATGCTGGGTGCAATCATACTGGGCATCGTGGAAGGCCTGACCGAATTTATCCCCGTCTCCTCCACCGGCCATCTGATTCTGGTGGGACATCTCTTAAATTTTAGGGGCCGTATGTCCGAGACCTTCGACGTGGTCATTCAACTCGGGGCCATCCTGGCAGTCGTAATCCTCTATCGGCGAAGATTCATCGGTCTAATACCTCAAAAAGGCTGGATGAACTGGTCCAAAAAAAATATCGGCTTCTACGGCCTTCAGGGCTGTGTTTTATTGGGGCTGACCACCCTCCCGGCCCTGATCATAGGGAAATTGGCTTATAAATCCATAAAAGGCACTCTTTTTAATCCCACCAGTGTGGCCATCGCCATGGCCGTGGGCGGGATTGGTATCCTGCTGGCTGAAGCCTGGCACAAAAAGACCAAGGCTGACTCTCTGGATGGGATTCGATGGCCCCAGGCCCTGGCTGTCGGGCTCTTTCAGTGTCTTTCCATGTGGCCGGGGATATCCCGGGCCGGGGCGACCATTATTGGAGGGCTTCTTAACGGATTGGATCGAAAGACAGCCGCTGAATATTCCTTTCTGGCAGCGGTCCCGGTCATGATCGCTGCGACCGGTTATGACCTGTATAAAAACTGGGGACATTTCCAGGGAGGCGACTTCATCCTTTTAGGGATCGGTTTTGTAATCTCTTTTGTAGTGGCTTACTTGACCGTGGCGGCTTTTATTCGCATCCTTCAGCGCTGGACCCTAAAGCCTTTTGCCTGGTATCGCCTGGCCCTGGCCCCGATCGTCCTCCTGTTTTGGCCAAATTAAACCTCTATGAAAACGTCTAACCGGCCCCCACTAACAAGGCGGCAAAGGCAAAAAAACTGTAATAAGACAGACCGGCGGCGGCCTCAAAGTTATTATTTTTGAAAGGCACCCAGGGATTCTTTTAAAACCAGCCAGAAATTGCTTTGTTTTTCCCGAATAAAGGAGGTCATTTCCCGGATTCCCTAACGGTTTAAGCAGATAGCCGTCAGGGTATCATACCCGGATTTGTTTTGTCCGAATGAATCGTCTTCTCCTTTCATCGTAAAAGGGTTGCCAAGTCAATTTATCCTGGTAAAATTGATCCCTGCAGGCTAATACGTTAGCTGAAAAAATCCTGATCAAAAATGGGAAGGTGCAAGGCATTGCCCTGTCCAGCACTGGGGGTTCCCTGGTGGGGATTATGCCGGGGTCTTGCGAGCCGGGGAAGCGACCTTTCAGAAAATGATGGAAGACTGGGGGGCTTAGCTTCAGCGGATCAGACCATAAAGAGTGAAAAAATGACTAACAAAACCATGACCTCCAGCTTGGTCAAGGACCTGGGGCTTGGAGAAAAAGAACTCATTGCCCTGGTAGGGGCCGGAGGCAAGACCCATTTGATGTATACTCTGGCCCGCGAACTCCTCTCTCTTCAATATAAAATTATCACCACCACCACTACCAAGATTTATCCGCCGGAACCCGGACAAAGCCCGGCCTTGATACTGGGAGGGGCCGGAGTCTTCCCGGATATTGAAAAGGCCCTGGCCCAATTCGGGCACCTTACCTGGGCCGCCGGCCAGGCCCCGGGAAATAAACTGGCCGGCGTTTCCCTGCCTGATCTATCCGCCCTTTGGGCCTCAGGCCTAAGCGATTTTTTGATCGTTGAGGCCGATGGCTCGGCCCGGAGACCCATCAAGGCCCCCAAGGCCGATGAACCGGTAGTCCCTGTGGAGACGACCCTCTTTATCGCCGTAGTGGGCCTCTCGGCCTTAAACAAGCCGTTAAATAAAGAGTATGCCTTCAGGCCGGAGATCATCAGTCGTTTGACCGGCATCCCCCTGAATGCCTCGATGACCATGGAAGGGATAGCGCATTTAATGGTTCATCCGGAAGGGGGATTGAAGGGATGGCTGCCAAGCATGCGAGCCGTGATCATTTTAAATCAAGCCGATTTGGAACCTGGACCTGGGGCAAGCCTAAGATTAGCCGAGAGGATCAAAGAATTGGGAAAGGGCCGGATCAGCCAGGTGATCATTCGGGGCAGAGAATTGGGGGAGGGGAGTCCTGGAGATCGGCGGCAGTTACCGGTCAGCCGCTAAATGGCCCGGTTATCTGTCTTTGTTTCTTTTCCGCTCTTTCCTGTAATGTTTCAGGAAGTCGCTTGGGGACAGTACTTTAATCCCTTGACACAGGTCGGGTGGAAAATGAGCCTGATTGCCGGTAACCAGATATTCTTGGCCTCCGGAAAAGGCCACCTCGAGAAAGGGTTCGTCGTCTGGATCAGGCAAAGGCCTGGTAAGAGGAGAGGAGGCCACCATCTGCCCGCGGTAGGCAATGTAATCAAGGAGGGCGGCCACTTTGTCTTCCTCAAAACGAAACTTAGAGCGATGCAATACCTCGCTATATTCGGATAGAATACGGGCATCGAGGCAAAGTCGTAGTTCGCCTGATGAAACCATACGCATGATCTCACCACACGGGCCGAATGGCGACAAAAGCCCGGCAACCAGCACGTTGGTATCGAGGACCATTTTCATTGTCGGCGTTTTCGTCTCACGGCCTTGATCTCGGCGTTGATATCTTCCATAGTAATCCCATCTGTGCCCTGCTCCACTGATCGCCGTTGAAGGCTGGCCGCTGCATCTATAGCCCGTGCCTGCCGAAAGGCTGAAAGAGACTCCTCAAGATTCGATTCATTGACGGTCGCCAGGATGGCCACCGGCCGTCCGTTGTTGGTGATAATCATCTCCCGCTCTGCCGGCAGATCTTTCCAAACATCCGCCGATTTCCCCCGCAGGTCCCGTACGCTTATGAATTTCATAGTTTCCCTCCAATCGTATACTTATTATGTACACGATTGTCACTCGATGTCAAGCTTGTTTTTATGCCGACAGCAACGATGGGGGATATGGCATATCTGACTTGGAACGAAATATCGATTGGCTCGCGGTGGGATTTTTCTGCTTAGAAGCTTCTTTTGGGGGGGTAAAATGGGAACCTTAAAACCCTTTTTACTCGTCATCTTATATACAATTCATTGAGAATTAAATCCCTTGGCGTGGTCCGACGCCCATCTCCATTCCCATCTCCATCTTTTTTAGTGGAAATATCCCGCAATGGTCATTGAGGAGCGTAGGGAAGTTCCCCGGATTGAAGAAGATAAGATAAAAAAAATTAACATTGTGGTTAAAAACCGGAGAATGTCCGGAAATCAAAAGTTTTTATAGGTCCAATTTTGAAATTGACAAGGCCTAAGAGTGTGGGGTACATTTTGGGTTCAGTTGTAAAGAATTTTAACGGATTTAGGAACTTAAAGGCATAGCTTAATGAAATATATCTTTGGACCGGTACCCTCCCGCCGGTTGGGTTTTTCTCTCGGGGTGGATATCATCCCTTATAAAACCTGTTCGTTTGACTGCCTTTATTGCGAATTGGGAAAGACCGATTGCAAAACCATAGAATCACCTGAACCAATACCGGCGGATGTCGTCCTGAAGGAATTAGGATCCGTTTTAGCTTCTTCACCCTTAACATTAGATTGTATCACCATATCGGGATCAGGGGAGCCGACCTTGAATCCCCATCTTGGGCTGATCATAAAAGAGATCAAAAAGATGACTCCTGTGCCGGTAGCCCTGATCACCAACGGTTCCCTGCTTTTTAAAGAGGACGTTCTGGCCGGAGTCCTTTCGGCCGACATAATCATCCCTTCACTGGATGCCTCTGATCCGGTTACCTTTCAAACGGTCAATCGTCCCCATCCGTCATTGTCCTTTGAGCAGTTGATCACAGGATTGACTAATCTGGGTCAGTGCCGGGGGCCGCGAATCTGGTTGGAGGTCTTGTTTCTGAGAGGAATAAACGACTCCCCCGGCCAGTTAGAGGCGTTCAGACCTTTCCTTGAAAAAATAAATCCGGAAAAAATCCAGCTCAATACCGTCGTCCGGCCGCCGGTTGAAAGGGTTGCCGCCCCCTTGAGCTATGCTCAATTAAAGGACATTCAAAAGGCCTGGGGACCGCGGGCGGAAATCATTTCCGGGGCTTCCAGGGATTCGGCCCAACCAGCCGGTTCGGTAGTCGAGTCTGAAATTCGAGACATGGTAGCCCGCCGGCCCTGCACGGCCGAGGATATTGCCCAATGTCTTGGTCTGTCACATGAGGAAACGGTCGCTCTATTAAACGGGTTGATTCAGGACAAAAAAATTATGGTCGAATTATTTGACCAGCAGGGGTTTTATCGGGGGACATGAGTTCTTAAAATAAAGCTGAAACGTTTTTAAATTTGAGGAAGAGAATGAAGGATCGACATATAGGAATGGACATCGGCTCGGTAAGTGTCAATACCGTAAGCCTGAACGAACAAGGGGAAATACTTAGAGAGGATTATCGGCGAACCAAGGGCCAGCCCTTAGAAACGGCCCTGGCTGTTTTAACCGAATTTCTTGGGGATATCCCTGAAGGTCAACTCGGCTCTCTATCCTTGACCGGCGCAGCCGGGAAAAAAGTCGCCGAATTGCTTCAGATCCCTTTTGTCAATGAGATCATTGCCCAGGCTCGGGCCGTGGACCGGTTCCATCCTGAGGTTCGAACCAT
>JAZDOU010000493.1:0-2772 GCA_043798385.1 Pseudomonadota bacterium | reverse complement strand
ATGAAACGGTTCCGGAAGAATGGCCGATTTCCGGGACGACAGGATATGATTTTCTGGGCCGGGTCAATAGTCTTCTGGTGGATGAGCGGGGTTTAAAAAAATTAAAGGGCGTCTATGATCACTTTGTCGGGACTCGCACCGACCTTTCGGATGTGATTATAGAAAAAAAGACCCTGATCATGCAGTCCCTTTTCGGGGGGGAAATTGAAACCTTTGAATACCAGCTTCGTCTCCTGGCCGATCAGGATCGGCAGGCCCGGGATGTCTCCCGTCATGATCTTCTAAAGGCCTTGATGGAGGTCACCGCCTGTCTCCCGATTTATCGAACCTATATCCGGGAGTTGGAAATTTCAACCACGGACCGCCGGGTCCTGGAAGAGACCCTCCAAAGGGTTGAGCAACGAAATCCCCGGCTGAATCCTCAGGTACTTCAATTTCTTCGCCGGGTGCTGCTCCTCCAATTCCCGGCCGGTTTTTCCTGGGAGCACAAACAGGGTTGGCTCCGGTTTGTCAGGCGCTGGCAACAGTTCACCGGACCCATCATGGCCAAAGGTCTGGAGGATACCGCCCTCTATGTCTACAATCCGTTGATTTCTCTCAATGAGGTCGGCGGTTCCCATCGGGCCTTATCGATCGAGGCCTTTCATCGATTTAATCAGGAACGGCAGCGGCTGTGGCCCCTGACCATGAATGCCTCCTCCACTCATGATACCAAACGAAGCGAAGATGTGCGGGCCAGGATCAGTGTCTTATCCGAAATCCCGACCGAATGGGAGGCTTGTCTGAAACGCTGGGTTCACTGGAATCTGCCGAAAAAAACGATCCTTCAGGATCTTCCGGTGCCGGATCTCAATGAGGAGATATTTCTCTACCAGACCCTGATCGGGGCCTGGCCTCTTTTTGAAGGAGAGGAAGAAGCCTTTAAGGAAAGGCTCAAGGCCTATCTGCTCAAGGCGGCCCGGGAGGCAAAGGTGCATACCCGTTGGATTACGCCCAATGAGGACTACGAAAACGCCCTGCTGGCCTTTGTGGAGGCCATCCTGGAAAAGTCGGAGCAGAATTACTTCCTGCCGGACTTTCGAAAGGTGCAGTCCCGTCTGGCCTATTACGGGGCGCTTAATTCCCTGTCTCAACTCCTGCTGAAAATCACCTCTCCGGGAATCCCGGATTTTTACCAGGGAACGGAGTTATGGGATTTCAGTCTGGTGGATCCGGACAATCGCAGGCCGGTGGATTTTGAAAAACGTTTCCGTCTTCTTCGAGAGTTAACGGGTAGGGGAGGGCGGGATAAGGAAGACCGGGTAAGGGAACTCTTGAATCATTGGAAAGACGGCCGGATCAAGTTATTTATTACCCAAAAGGCCCTTCGTTTTCGAAAAAAACAGCCGGCTCTTTTTTTAGGTGGGGAGTATATCCCCCTGGCCGCAGAAGGGAACCGAAAGAAACAGGTCGTCTCTTTTGCCCGAACCAAAGGACCGGAATGGGTGATTACGGGAGTCGGACGGTTTTATTCTCAATTCACCTCCCCGGGCACCTTTCCCCTGGGTCCAGAGTCCTGGGGAAAGGGATGCCTGGGTCTCCCGCCGGAAGCCCCAAAATATTGGCAAGATATCCTGACCGGAGAAAGGTTGACGACCTCGATCAGGAACCGGAGGCCGGTGCTTCCCCTGGGAGAGCTGTTCAATCGATTGCCGGTAACCCTCTTATATGGAAGGGCCGACGGGGTTGAAGGAGGGATTTTTTAGAGACCGACATGAGGATTCCAAAACCCAAAGCTCAGTTTCTGGCCTTAGGTCTTTTCCTGGTCTTCATCGGATGCCATCCGAGGGATCAAAAGGCCCCCGGCAGCGAAACGGTCCATCTGGTTTTTAAACACGGCAAGATAGCCGGAGACCCGGCCATTTTCAGAGACCTGCTGAATCGATTTGAAAAACTGCACCCGGGAATAAAAGTCAAGGACGAGACCTTGCCGGCCTCAACCGACGAACAGCACCAGTTTTATGTGATCAACCTGGAGGGCGGAAGTTCGGACTTTGATGTCTTAAGCCTGGATGTGATCTGGGTCCCGGAATTTGCCAGGGCCGGCTGGTTAAGAGACCTGAGCGGCCTCTTTTCGGAAGGGCAAAGAAAGGACTTTTTCTCCGGCCCAATGGAGGCGGTAACCTTCAATGGAAGTGCCTATGCCTGTCCCTGGTATATTGATGCCGGTGTGCTGTATTATCGGAAGGACCTGCTCCAAAAGTACGGCTTTTCTCCCCCCGTCACCTGGCCGGAGCTGGTTTCCACGGCCCAAACCATCACGGCCCGGGAAAAGGGCCTGGTCGGTTTTGTCTGGCAGGGAAAACAATACGAAGGGCTGGTCTGCAATGTCCTGGAATATATCTGGAGTAACGGTGGCGAAATCCTGAAAAAAGACCAGGTCTGCTTATTAAGCCCGGAAAACATTCAAGCTCTCCGCTTTATGAAGGACCTGATCCATTCCTATAAAATCACCCCTCCGCTGGTGACCCCCGCCCCGGAAGCCTCGCCCCGACAGCGCTGCGGCAACGGTCGGGCCTGGTTCATGCGTACCGGGCCCTCTGCCTGGACCCTCGTTGCACGGCCGGGCTCGGCCGATAAGGGCCGGGTGGGGATTTCCAGCCTTCCCTCCTTTCCCGGTCATCAATCGGCCTCGACCCTGGGAGGCTGGCAACTGGGGATCAATGCCTTCTCCAAATATCCTCTGGCCGCAGAAAAGCTGGTCCTCTTTCTCACCGGCCCGGAGGCTCAGAA
>JAZDOU010000500.1:0-11032 GCA_043798385.1 Pseudomonadota bacterium | reverse complement strand
GGCATGTTCAGGCAATCGGCCAGGGAATGGGCGGGATCGGCCGAAAAAAGCAGAATTCGTTTCCCCGAATAGGTCTTTGCAAGATGAAGGGCCGTAGCGCAGGCCAGGGTGGTCTTGCCGACCCCTCCTTTACCCGCAAAGACGAGCATGGCCGTATCCGGCGGCGGTAGAGGGATGGGGCTGGTCACGCGAGGGGTAACCGGAGGCAGGGCCGCCCGGCCCTCCAGGGGAGACGGCGCACCTTTCATCAACCCTTCCCAGAAGGACCGAAGCGATTCCCGGCCCCTGATTTCCTCGGGATACATGGGAATCCCCCAGAGATGGAGATTGGAAAAAACCGTCTCGCTGAAGATGCGGGCCAGTTCCTGCAACTGGCGGGATCGGATATGACGGCAGAGCAAACAGGTATTTTCCGGATAAAGACGGTTGATGACCACATCCGCAACGCCGATACCGAGATGCTGCAATTCCCGGATCAGATCCAGGGTCTCCTCGATGCACAGGACCTCAGCCAGCATGACCGGGACAAACCGGCAGCGCTGATGGTCTTTGAGAAGTTTTTCTATCTCCTTGACGGAGGCGGCGAGTCCTTCAATGAAGTGATCGAGATCGTCCCGCTGATAGGATCCCCGGAAAAGCATCTTCATGTAACGGTGTTTGGCCAGAAGGGCATCAAGGGCCTCCAGCCAGGTCCGGATCAGGGCGGGCATCTCCATGATGCGCAGGGTGTGCCCGGTGGGCGCCGTATCCATAATGATCCGGTCATAGGTCCCTTGCTTGAACCAGCGGCTGATCTCCATGAAGGCTATGAGTTCATCCATTCCCGGAAGGGAAAGTTTCAGAAAACGGTTGATGTCTTCTTCATCCAGGAAGGTCCCACGGGAGGCGATTTCCATGAGCCGCTGTTTGTTTTTCTCCTGGAAGGCGTTGAGATGGGCCTGGGCGTCTAATTCCAGGATCTTCAGATTGGGAGGTGGAGTGGCCCCGGCAAAGCTGTCTTGAAGGGAATGGGCCGGATCAGTGGAGACCAAAAGCAGTGATTTTTCGGGATAAAGGCTCGCAAGATGGAGCGCCGTCGCCGTCGCTGCCGTGGTTTTTCCCACGCCGCCCTTGCCGCCGAACAGCAGGAGCTGCCTGTTTACCTCGGTCAAAAAACCCGGTTTCCCTGATGCAGCGATCATCGATCCTTAACCCCCGGTTTAATTTCGGATTGCGGATTTCGGAATGCAGATTTGTTAATCCAAAATCAAATCCTTTTTTATTCATTTCTTTATTCCGAAGTTCTTACTGGACCCCGGCGCCTGCCCCGGACTTGATCCGGGGTTCGCCGGGGTGACGACTTTTTATAAGTCCTTCTAAAATATTTTTTTCCTTTTTTTCATTCTGAAATCCGCAATCCGAAATCCGAAATGGAAATAACCCGTTCACTTCTAATGTATCACAACCCTTTCGTCTTCATCGTCTTCTTCCCCGCTGCCCTCCCCCTCCTTGATGACGTCGAGACGGTCGAGGAGGACCTTTTCCGCGGCATCGAATTCCTCTTCAGAAATCTTTCCCGTTTCCAGCATCATGTAGAATTCGCTTAACTGGGCGGTGATCCTGTCGGCTTCCCCGGCCTGTTCCTCCTGGGCGGCGTTGAGGATCTCCTTAAAGATCCAGGTAATTCCCTTGAAGGGAGAGATCAAGATGTCGTCCACAATGAACATAAGGTCCTCTCTTTTCTTTGCGGCCGGGCCGGGGCTCACAACATCAGATCCACATCCACGAAGTGGTGAGGGGCCCAGGGGCCGTTGAAATCGAAGGAAAAATTGTTGTCGAACCCGCGGGCCGCCTCGAATATGGCCGCCTCGAATGCCTTATCCACCGCCTCCCGCCCGACCAGGCAGGCCAGGTTCATGACTTCTCGTTCGTTTCGGGAGATATTTCTTTTGATTTCAAAACAACAGGGAGACAGGATCGATTCGACCCTTTCCGTGTGTTCCTCCCGGTCCTCCTGAAGAACCCGGTCGAAGAGACGTCCTACTTCGATCTTGTCTTCCTGGGTTGGGACACGATTGCTCCCTAAGAACTGGTCCCTGGCCGCCCTGATCTCCGAATGGGTGTTAACGAAATACTCAAAAATATTCGGCACGTCCCAAGTCACCCGCAACCCCATCTCTACCTTGCTATGAACACGGCGAAGCTGTTCGGCGAATGATTTCCGGTTCAGGGACAAGATCCGTTTGATTTCCTTGGCCCCCTCAGCGATAACGCCGAAAGTGATGGGTAGGGGGGTATTATCCGCCATGAGGCGTTTCAGAACGGCCTGGTGGGCAGCGATATGGCGGCGTTCCGGGCGGATTTTCCCGTTGCTGAAATTACTGACCACCGCGCCGACCTGGTTATCCGCAATGAGATAAACCCGTTCCCCGTCGATGCCGATATTGCCGTACTCCCGGTCTCCTGCCGCCGGGATGACGGCATAGAGATATTTCCCTTCATTTTTCGTTGTTTTGCCGCCCATGTTGCCGTCCCCCTTATTCTATTTTGCCTTGGAAAATATGCCCTTCGATATCTGAGTCAGGCGGCCCACAGCCGTTGTTGTAGGCCGGGTCGCCTGCCCGCCCGTCACTTCCGGATTCCCACCTCTGCGGGAAGGACAATCAGGGTTATATCTCAGCTTCACCGTTACGCGTCAGCTTAAGGAATTTAACAGACTTAAGACGGCCTTCATCCAGCCTTACCTCCAACAGGGCACTGCAGGTATAGCACTTGACCTGCCCTTCGTAATCGCTGTAGACCTCCTCATCAAGCTCAAGGCTGAAACCGCAGGATAGACAATTAATTTTCATTAGTGTATTTCCTTCCTTAATTGGCAGCGCTCCTCATGCCAGGCCCATTGCCGGATAAGCCAGGCAAAACGGAATCGCCGGTTGATCAGGGCAATGGTTTCGTGACGGACCCGCCGCGCCTCCCCGGCCCCAAGGAAAAGACCCGTATGAGTCCGGCGGGCCCGGTGACCCGGCAGGCAATGGTTCGTCGGAATATGGTGTGAATCAGAGATAGTCAGCATATCGTCCCAGCCCTTTCAGTATTTGATCTTGAATGGCCCTGTCGTTGTTCGAGGCGCCATCGTCGTCGGAGGATTCTCAAGGCCCGTCTGGCGCCGGCGCCGAATCCCCTTGGCTTCCAGTGCAGTCATGATTCCCAGCCTTTCGGCCTCGATGTCCCGGAAACGCTGATCAATATGATGCACCCTTTCCAGGGCGCTCTGTTTCTCCTTTCCCCGACGGAACTTTTCCATTTCGAGGATACTAAGCTTCATATAGGCCTTGTAAGGAATCGTGCCTTCATCCGCACGGCCGGAAAGCGTCTTGATATCCTGTACCCCTCTCATAATCTTCTTCGTCATTTGCGCTCCTCTTTAACTTTTTCTTTGACTGGTTTTACGGACCCGCAGAACCTGCGGATCACCTCATCCACCTTCTCCATCATGACCGGCTGACCGCCCCGGGTGACCTTGGCGGTATCCGTGGCCAGGACATCCCGGCAGATCATCTGAAAAAACAGATCATTCCCTTGGACGCGCCGTTTCTGAGAGGCCAGGATCCGGCCGATAGCGATCCCCGCCCGGATGGTGGGCCGGTTATTATTTACCCCGAAATTCCTCAATTCCCTGACGATGTCCACAATCCGTTCGACGTCTTCCCGGGGGAGTCCCGATTTCTTCATGACGATCATGCGTTCCGTATCCCGGTCATAGTGCTCTAACTGGATGGTAATCAAACGGTCCATCAGGGCATCCTGAGTCTTGTGGACCCCGGCGTATTCTTCGGGGTTGGAGGTAAAGATCGCCCGGAACTCGGGATGCACGGCCATATAT
This sequence comes from Pseudomonadota bacterium, assembly GCA_043798385.1. GTDB lineage: Bacteria > Desulfobacterota > RBG-13-43-22 > RBG-13-43-22 > RBG-13-43-22 > RBG-13-43-22. Next base: position 7,170 of record JAZDOU010000500.1, on the reverse strand, counting down.
CCCTCTCCGGAGCGGCGTAGTTTCGGCAGGTTCAGAATCCCCTCGGAAAGGACACTCAACAGGGGATTGTTCGCTTCCGGACGGGAACGGTTGAATTCATCATAAATGAGGATCTCCCCGGCCTGACAGGCCGTGGTCAATCGGTTGTCCACCCAGAGGCTTTTCATTTCTTCCTCCGTCTTCAAGACCGAGTGGATATAATTGTCGATCAGTTTGTTTTTTCTATATCCGGCGTCCTTGCCTACGAGATCGGAACTGCCGAATTCATCATCCCCATGGATCAAGGTGACGGGACGTCCCAGTTGGGACGCCACATGAAAGGCCAGGGTGGTCTTTCCCGTTCCCGCAACGCCGGAAAAATGAACGGGATACCCGGCGACCAGATAGGCTAAGGCCCGCTGTGTGACTTGGTCCACATAGGGAGAAGAAACAAAGGTGTCGCCGGCCTCGGGCTGTATACTGTCTTCCCCGACCGATAGGCGCACAGTGGACGTGCTGACTGCTCTTAAAACATTTTTAGGCATGAACTTCCTTCTCCTTCCTGATTTGATCTATAGTCCACCCGGTTCCCCGGCATTTCAAACAAGCCATGGCCGGGGCCGAGGCATCATCGCCCGTACCCTGGCACATGGGACATGGAACAATGGGCTCTGCGGGCCGGGAAACAACACCCTTCCCCCCGCAGGTGGTGCAGGTAAGAGTCTTTATGGCCCCCGAACCTTGGCAATGGGCGCAAGAAGCTATAGGACCATGGACCCGGACCTTGCCGCTTCCCCCGCAAACGCAACAGGTAGAACGGGAAGACATGATATCGAAAGGATCTCGGCCCTGGCCATGACAAAAAGCGCAGATCAGTTCTTCGTATTCACCTTGATCTCTTCCGGAAGGAAGGCTCTTCGGCGAACTCATTTATTTCTTTCTTTTTCCGATTTTCGATTCGGTTATTTTGGTTTTCGCCTGCATCCGGTCCTGGTCTTTCTTCTTTTGGTCACCCTTGACAATAAAATCAGGAAAAGTCCCCGCCAGGGTCTTTGGTGCCGGCAGATTCTGGCTTCCTTTAAATTTTAAAGTACTTTTTTGAAAAATTTTTTCAGTTTGCTCCCCTTCTTTTTTTATCTCCATCTTTATCTTCTTCGGCGGCAGGGATGCTAGGCCTTCCGTTACCTTCTTCGATTGGGTTTCACTGGATTTTTTGAAGTAAGGACCCCTCCAGGCCAACCGGGCACCGGTCAGGTCATCGGCCGTATCTTTCCTTAAATCGTTTACCTGTTTTCTCATGTCCAAAAGAAACCTTCCCCGATTCTCCCTGCCCATCCGGGTCCAGTTTTCACGGACCTTGCCAAAATTCTCCAGCAGACGATCCACTTCTTGGATCAAGCTGAAAACAAAGGTTTTGCGTTCCGCCCTGGCCTTTGTTGCCCTCATAGTGTGGTCGGTCGCAAAATCGGATCGCATCATCGAGACCGTTTCGGTTAGATGATTAACCCCCTGTGCCAGCTCTTTCATCAATGCCCCTCGCGCACCCCGCAGGGTATCGATTTCCCCACGCAAATGCGTCATGTCATCGGTCAGTTTGCCCATATTGATTTTCCTTCCTGTGGTCTCTTCCTGAAAACAAGGACCCCTAAAAGGCGGGTGCTCAAAAAGCCCCCGCCCCTTATGGGAATCCTTCATTCAGGTTTAGGCCGGAGCGGCTGCACTGGCCGTCAACCCAATTGCCTCGGCATACTTGAGATAGGTCTCAACCGAAGCAATCACTACCCTCGCCTCGATGGAAAGCAGCTCAATACCAACCAGAGATACCTTCACCCAGGCATCGATCACAATACCCTTGTCCAGTATGCGGTCGACAACCTCTGCCAAACTCGATGAATCCGTTGATTTCTGAACCTTTGCCATGATTATCACCTCCTCTTAATGTTGTTATCGTTTCATTTTCCTTTTAAACCCTCATACCCCTTTAAAGCGCCAGGAGGCATGAAAATGGATTTTTTGGAACATTGAACTTTGAACATTGAACGGTATTTTCGTATTAAGCCCACATGCGCCTTTTGGGGCGCCACGAACGATGAAAATGTCGCTCAACCAGGGAATAAGTCGTCATTCCGGCGAAAGCCGGAATCCAGGTTAAGAAGAGCCCTAAAAATTCTGGATGCCGGATCAAGTCCGGCATGACGGAGAACAAACAACTCCGAAGATAAGGTCGGGGTTATTTTCGAACTAAACGAACCAGGCACGACGGGCGCCCTTAAGATCGGCGGCGTTCTCTTTTCTCATCCTGCCGACTTGCTTCTCGATATTCGATACATACGAGACCCGTTCTCTCCTGGTTTTTTTGGCCATGGCGGTGTGGTCGGCGGCGAAAGATGCCTGCATGGCCGAAACCGTGGTGGCCAATTCCTTGGCCCCGCGCGCCAGTTCCTGCATCAACGCACCCCGATCACCCCGCAGGGCGTCCACCTCCCCGCGTAAACGGGTCATGTCATCGGTTAATTTTCCCATATTGATATTCCTTCCTTTGATCTTTTCCTGAAAATTAAGGACCCCAAATAAAGCGGGGGCTTTTTGGGGCCCCGCTTTATGGGAATCCTTTTTTCAGTCTTAGGCCGGAGCTGCGGCACTGGCCGTCAACCCAATCGCCTCGGCATACTTGAGATAAGTCTCAACCGAAGCGATCACTACCCTCGCCTCGATGGAAAGCAGCTCAATGCCAACCAGAGATACTTTCACCCAAGCATCGATCACGATACCCTTGTCCAGTATGCGGTCAACAACTTCTGCTAAACTGGATGAATCCGTTGATTTCTGAACCTTAGCCATAATTTCCTCCTTTTGATGTTTTTTTGATTTTGTTGAAAAAAGTACAGGCCTGCTGGCATCTATTAAAGCAAGACACATGCCAGCCCTTCGAGAACCGAATCCGCCGACCCAGACCTGGTTCACAAAAAGACGTCCTTCCCTCGCAAATGGGACCCGGAGAAGTTGGAACTGCCTGAAAAATCTGGATTCCTCTTTGCACGGGAATGACGGAAAAGGGATTTTTAAATTTTTTAGGAAGGGGTCCATATTTATAAGAGGGGAGGGGGGTTCTCTTTTTCGCTGCTGTTTATGGAAGGGTGTCCAGGGAATCTATTCCAGTCATGATGGGAGGGTAATACCTAATGCTGGATGCTTGCCCCGTGAAATGCATCTGTTTGTTATTTCACTGGGGCTGGATACTGGATAAAAACAAAAAGCGATACTCGATTCTGGATAAAGACAATCCAGCATCTGCGGTTTGGTTTTTATCCAGTATCCAGTACCGGTAGTTTTATCCAGTATCCGGTCAGAAAAGTTGGCGATATATTCTCAGACTTGGTTGCCAAGAATCTAATACGAGGCGTGGAGATCAATGACCCGTTTGATTTCATCGTGAGCGAAGGGTTTGCTGATAAAGGCGGCGATTAGTCCTGATTTGATGGCCTCTTCGATGGTTATATCATCCCGGTAAAAATAGGCCGAAACAATGACGACGGGCAGGCGGGGATGGGTTCTCCGGATCTGTCGGGCCAGCTCGATCCCATCAAGGTCCGGAAGTTTGGCGTCAAAAAAGGCTATGCAAAAAGCATATTGATCCGCCAAGGTCATGGCCTCTCCGGCACTTAGGGCCTTCTGACAGGCAAACCCGTTTTTCTTTAAAATATGTTCGAAAACCCAACAGATTTCAGGCTCGTCATCGACAATCAGAACCAGACGGTTTTCATGGCTCACGATTCACCTCAGGTATAAAACGGATAGGCATTTTGACTGTAAAGACACTGCCTCTGCCTTCCAGGCTCTCTACTTCTATGGTCCCGTCGTGCTCACGCATGATGGAGTAACAAATAGACAGGCCCAGCCCCGTCCCCTTACCCACCGGAGAAGTTGTGAAGAAAGGGTCGAAGACCTTGTCGAGGTTCCTCTCGGAGATGCCGCAACCCGTGTCGGTGACCTTTATCAGGACCTCGGTATTGATTGTATAGACGTCAATTTTCAACATTCCCCCGTTAGGCATGGCGTTTATGGCGTTTAAAAAAAGATTCATGAATACCTGCTGCAGGAGCGTGACCACACCATCAACCATGAGGGCCTCCCTTGAAAAGAAGGCCTTTGTCTCGATCTTGTGAATCTTGGCATGGTGGGTTATCAAGGTCAGAGTTTCTTTGATCAGGGGGACGATATTGACCAAGGTCGTCCGGGGCGTCGTAGAAGGATAAGAGTATTTGAGGAGATTTTCGACGATGGCCGAGGTCCGCTGGATTCCATTATAAATCTTTTCCGCGCATTCCCTGGAAAATTCGGGTAACCCGTCTTCTGCCAAGAGAAACTGGGCCGAGGAGAAACAAATGGCCAGGGGATTCCTGATTTCATGAGCGATGCCCCCGGCCATAACCCCCAGGGCGGCCAGTTTTTGGGATTGGAGGAGCGCCACTTCAAATTTCCGCTTTTCCGTCAAATCCCGGCCCACGGCCACGATACCCACCGTTTGATTGGTATTGTCCTTCAGGGGAGAGAAGACCCAGGATACGGGGATAAAAGTCGATTGCTTGGTTCTTAAAAGACATTCTTTCACCTGGGCCCCCTTCCAGGTATCGATACGGGGGAAAATCTCCTCGATTTCCTTTCGATCCTCATCAGTACAAAAATCTGTAAAAGAGCGTTCCCGGGCCTCCGCGCTGGAATAACCGGAACTTCTTTCGGCTGCTCCGTTCCAGGTCTGGATTAGGCCCTTTCTGTCCATGGACAGGATGAAATCATTGGCGCTCTCCACGATGCTGGCCAAATGACGTTCCACCCGCCGCATCTCTTCGCTGAGGCGCACCTCTTCGGTCACATCATCCATCAGGAGGATAACACCCTCCACCTTTCCCCGGGAGGAGAAGGGAAGGAGACTGTAGTAATAAATTCGGATGGGCACCCCGGGGGCGCGGTAGGTCAATCGTTCTCCCTTGGCCGGTTGATTTTTTTCAAAGACCTGTCGCATCCGCTTGGCAATATCCATCTGTTCGAGGATCACGGTAGGAAAAACTTTTTCCAGTTTGTAGCCGAGGGTATTCGTTAAAGTCCTTTGACTTTTTTCGAGAAAATTGCGGTTGGCCGAGACAATACGCATGTCATGATTAATCAGAAGGACGGATGAGGGTATGGCATCCAGGAGCATGGTGTAAAGCCGCTCAAACCGGTCCGAAGATTCCTGGGAAGCGGCATCAAGGGGTTTGACTTTCATCCTTCGTTTCCTGCCTTCATCGGTCCGACTTCAGGCCGGATTTTCCGGCCGGTGCGAGATCGCTGGCGACAAAGTTATAAGGCGGCCAGGGACCGCTGATCAGGGCCTTGGCCTCTCTATCCTCCGCTACCCGCCGGAAGGTTTCCCGGAAGAGGTTGACCTTATTTCCCGGCACAAGGAAATAAAGGGACAAGATGACAGCCCCGTTTTTCGTGGCCGTTTCTGTCCGGTGCTTGTCGTATAGACCTGAAAAGGCCTGGATAGTGCCATCCAGAAGTATCTGGTGATGGAGAGAGGTCTCCTCCCTCATCCGGTAATGGACCTTTTGCCGGGAGAGATAGTTTCGTCCGTTCACCGGCGGCACTGCCTGCGGCGGCGGCGTTTCAGCTTCAGACAGGAGGAGCCGTATCCCCATCTCGACGTGACCTTCCAGTTTCTCGAGCAGGGCCTGGTATTGGCGCTGCCTCTCCTTCAGAGCGTCCCGGATCACCGGAATTCCGTTCAGAAAACAGCCGTATCTCATAGGGACAACCGCCTGCAGGCGATGGAGATCCTCCACAACCCGGCTATAGACCAGGAGCTCGGCAACAGGGGGCGCGCCATCTTCGGTTGAGATCTCGGACACGGCGGCGCACAGGCCATGCCCGGTGACAAAGGATATCTCCCGGCCCTTCACCCCGGTCATGGGCCCGACTTTAACGACCGGGTCTTTTGTGATACCGTATAACAGATAGGCCATGACACCCCCTACGGAACTGGATACTGGATGCTGGATACTGGATACTGGAGACTGGATGCTGGAAACTGGATGCTGGAGACTTAAATTAAGGGATTGAGGAATTCCGAATTGAGGAATTGAGTCCTTCAATTCTTAAAATCCAGAATCCAGTATCGAGTATCGGTAATTTTATCCAGAATCCAGTATCGCTTTTCGATCTTATCCAGTATCAAGTATCAAGTATCCAGTATCGGTAGTTTGTTTTTATCCAGCATCGGTTATCCCGGCATATCGAGAACCGGGGCAAAGTGATACGGCGGCCAGGGACCGGAAAGCTCAAGACGAAGTCCCTGGGCTTCATGATGCCTGTTCCATTCGCTTGTCAATCCGTGTAGGATATCTACGGATCGGTCGGGAACAAGGAAGGCGCCATGGAAAAACATCTCATCGTCCATCCCCGTCACTTCCCGCGACAGGAGGCGACGTTCACTGAAAGACGAAGCCACCTCCTGAGCGATCCTCAGGATGTCTTCACCTTTCCCCTTAAGCCAGGATATTACCTCCCGCTCTACTGCTCCTTTGAGTTTTTGTTCCAGAAAATAGCGCTTCCCCGGAGAAAGGCTATCCAAGTGTTCTTTTTCAGCCGCTAAACGCCCGGCCATGATCTGGGATCGAACCTGGGGCCTGTCCACATAGGCCCTGAGGCCCCATTCCTTTTTCCCGGCCGTATCCCGGAAAAACCTTGACAAGGTATCCCGGTGCCGTCTCAACGGTTCTTTCATGGCCTCGAGGGAAGAAAAGACCGTGCCGAAGCGGACGGGCAGCACGGGGACTTGCTCCATGACGGCCATGATGACCTCTTCGTGACGCAGCGCCCGTGGTCCGATCCAGGCCAGATCTTCCAGGCGGGCCTGGGCTTCCGGTCCGGAGAAATCCTCCAGGGCGATCTCGGAAAAGATGGTGGCAACGTCCCCGATGGTTTCGGTAGCGAGGGGATGTTCCCCGTTAATCCCCGTTCCTGTGACCTTCGGAAGGGGATTTTCCGGTGTCAGACAGAAAAGATAGATTCCTGTACTCACCCCATCCCCCTGCGCACGTCCTCCAGGGCGTCCTCGATATCCTGACGCCGGATGAGGATTTCCGGTTCCCCGGCCCCGGCCTTCTCCATGGTCTTCACGGCGCGGCGAACCGCCGTCATGGCTGCTTT
>JAZDOU010000431.1:0-7595 GCA_043798385.1 Pseudomonadota bacterium | reverse complement strand
TTCCAATTCGGAAACGAGGATTTTTTTGTTCTGGCAAGGAAATCAAGGGGTGGCGCGGAGGCGTACTTGAGTACGCCGCACAAGACAGCCTGCAGATTGACACCGCCAGGGCGAAAAAAGACCGTTTCCGGATGGAAACTATTTAGTGCTCATCAATATTCCCTTAAGTTCTCCAGGAGGAAAAAGAACGCCATGGTCCTCCTGGAAATATCATGGTGACCAATCTGCGAATAGGCCAGGAACGGGGGTTCAAATAAAAAGGCCTAATCTTTGATAACCTCGTAAAAAGACGCTTTTTGACTTTTTACGAGGTTATCATCTTTGATGAATTCGTAAAAAGTCGTCACCCCGGTGAAAACCGGGGTCCAGAAGGTTTGTAAATGATCGATAACCCTGGATTCCGGCTTTCGCCGGAATGACATCAAAACGTGTTTTTTGACTTTTTACGAGATTATCATCTTTAAATGGTTTTTAATTTTTTCTGGGCCAGTTTGGCCTGACTTGATTTAGGATAGTTTTTAACGAGCTTTTCCAGGAGAAGTCGGGCACTTCCGGTATCCTTCAGACTTAAGAAAGACAAGGCCTGTTTATAAATGGCTTCCGGGACGTACTTACTTTTGGGATAGGACTTGATCAATTTCTGAAAGGTCAGGATCGTCTCTTCATAGTTTTTAGCCCCAAAGAGGGATTCGGCCAACCCGAATCGGGCCTCTTCAACATATTTCCCTTTGGGGTCGACCTTCAAATATTCTTCATATTTTTTTTTAGCTCCCTCAAAGGCCTTTTTTTTAAACAAAACTCCGGCTTCCTCAAAGAGTTCTTCCGGAGAGGTCTTGTGCCTTACCTTTTCTTTAACCGGCTCATTAGGTTCCTTTTCATCTTCCTTGGGCTCTTTGGGGTTTTCTTTGGCCTTTTCCGGTTTAATACCCGGTTCAATCGGTTGTGGCGGTATCGGGGGCTTAGGAGGTGGCGGCGGTTGTTCCAAACGTTGCAGACGGGCTTGCAGCTCTTTCAGATCCTTGACCAAAGACTCGCTCAACCGATTCTGTTCTTTTTTCTGATTATACTCAAAGGCTTCAATACGACCTTGAAGGGCCTGGATCTGGGTTTTCAGGTCTTCGAATTGGGCCAGGGTGTTGGCCTGATTTTGGTGAACCGGCTGTATAGCGGCATCCATCTTTTTTTCGGATTGTTCAATCCGTCGAGATAGGGTGGTCTTCAACCCCTCTGTCGCGTCTTTTAAGATCGCCAATTGATACTCCAGGGAAGAAGTCCGGTTATCCAGGATGATCACATCTTCCCTGCCGGCACAGCCGCCCAGAAAAATAGCCAGGAACAAGAATATAAACCAGCTTATCCTTTTCACCCTTTTCCTCCCAAACCACATATCGGTATTAAACCGTCATGCCCCGCCAGGGGCGTGATGCCTGCACAAGGCAGGCCGTGACACCACCATACGGTCGGGCCGCTCGACTGAGTCGAGCTTTCGAAGAGGCTCCCATCCGGGAGCCGATCTGCCGACCTAAAAGGAGGCTTCCCTTCGGAAGCCGGGACATGAAAATAGGTACAGGTTGATCAAGACTCAAATCCTATTTACGTATTAAAAAGCCTTTTTTCTATAGCCACCGGATTGGCTATTTTAAGACAAAATGGGCCCGGCGGTTCTTGGCCCAGGCCACTTCGGTATGTGCCGGGTCCAAAGGTTTTTCCCTTCCAAAGCTGATGCTGGAAATTCGGTTGGCGTTGATTCCCAGAGAGACCAGATACTGCATGGCCGCATCAGCCCTTTTCTGTCCCAGGGCCAGGTTGTATTCGGCGCTTCCCCGCTCATCACAGTGGCCTTCGATCAGGGCCTTGGCCGAAGGATAGTCTTTGAGCCACTGAGCTTTTTTAGTTAAATTCTGCTTGGCCGTATCGGACAGGATGTGTTGATCAAACTCAAAATAAATGTCTTCCGATTCAAACCGGGCCTTCTCGGAGGCTTCTTTTAACCTCCTTGCCTCTTCTTCCTTCAGGGCCTTTTCTCTTAATCCTTGATCAGCGGATTCTGGTTCTTTTATTCGTACCCGTTTCTTGGCCTTTTCCGCTTCATCATCCGCAACGGCCGGTGGTTTGGAAGCCATCCCATCCTTTTTAATTTCCTTTTTACCGCAGGAAAAAAGAAAAAGGCTGGAAACTAAAAAAACCATAATCAATACCAAAAAACCGTTTTGTTTTGCCTTCACAGGACCCTCCTCCTTATTGAAATTAAAGGTTGAATTATTGTATCTCATTTTAGCACGGAATTATAGCTAAACTTTCCTATAAAATCCCAAGGAAATAGGTCTATTCCTCAAATTTTTTGGGACACCAGGACGGACTGAATTGTTCACCGGGTAAAAAGGTTATCCGTCGTTGATTGGCCCCACTAACATTCATGACATAGATAGCCGATTTGCCGTGTCGATTGGAACTGAAAATAATCATTCGGCCATCGGGAGAGAAATCCGGAGATTCGTTGTTTCCCGAAGTGGTTAAACGCTGAGGTTCCCCTCCGGATAGCGCCATGGTAAAGATGTGGAATTGGCCGCCAACCCTGCCGGCATAGGCGATCAGATTACCCTTGGGGGACCAAACCGGACCAACATTATAATTGCCTTGAAACGTCAGACGCCGCACTTCCCGGGAAGCGACATTTAAGAGGTAAATCTGGGGGCTCCCGGAGCGATTGGAGACAAAGGCCAGTTGTTTTCCATCCGGAGACCAGTTAGGTGAGACATCAATTCCCCAACTTTGGGTTAATTTCTGGATAATGGCCCCACTACGGTTGAGTTGAAGGATTTCGGAATTGCCCTTGTTATTCAGGGCCACAGCCAGGGATTCCCCATCGGGGAACCAGGCGGGAGTGATATTGATTCCAGGACGACTGGAGATCTTGGTGGATTGGTAGCCTGGAATATGAAGTAGATATAAGGACGGGGTCCCATCCTTGTAAGAGGTATAGGCAATCTCATTTCCTCGAGGGGACCAGCGAGGCGTTAGCGAAATGGAGTTATGGTGGGTCAGTCGCTGAAAATTGTTTCCATCGAAATCAGCCGAAAAAATTTCTTTTTTTCCACTCCCGGTAGAGATAAAGGCAATCTTGGTTTGAAAAAACCCGTGTTCTCCGGTTAGGAGGAAAAGAATTTCTTCCGCAAATCGATGGATGGGTTTTTTGTATTCCCGAACAGAGGTCAGATACTCTTTTCCCAATAGCTGCCGTCCCTGGAGGAGGTCTATCAACCGCAGATCCATACGAAGTTGGGTTCCTTCGGTTCGATAAGAACCTTTGACTAATAAATCCGCTCCGGTGAGAGACCAGGCATTAAAGTCTATGCCCCCTTGTTCGTCAGGGCGCCCTAAAAATCCCGCCGGATCTATTATCTTAAAATATCCAGTAAAATCAATATCGTGCATCAAAAGGGCGGCTGCCGTATTCCCCAACGACCCATCAGAAGTCCCTTGATTTTTAAAATCCGGGACCACAATAGGGATCATTTTTGCAGTTGGAGAATCGATGTCGAGATAGACCCGAGCTTCCAGAAAAAGGGGGCTAACCAACGAAAAAAGTCCTGTTATCGTCAGCAGGCCTATGATCAGGAAAAGTTTTGAAATTCTTGTCACCATTTAATTCCCAGACAGATCTTTAGAGTGAAAGGTTAAAATAATCTCGTAACTGCTTCTTGGATATCCCTCCGGTAAGGCCGGGAGGGGATCGGATTTTTTTATGGTCCGAGTGACTTCCTGATCAAAGGCCTCCAGGCCGGATTTCCGCTCGAAACGGGAATCTTCGATTCGGCCATTCCGGCTGATTCGAATCATTATCTCGGCCGAGATATCGCTTTTTTTTAACAGCCCTTCAGGCAAAACCCAGTTTCTTTTAATTCGGCTTCGTACTGAGGCATGGTACAGTTGAAATTGAATTCCCACACCGTCAGGAATCCCAGGCGTAGAAGAAGAAATGGTTCCCGGCTGGCCAACGCCTGTGCCTTGGCCGGCCGGGAGAGAGGACTGCTTTTTACTTTCGATTCGCGCCAGGGCTTTTTCGAGCCTTTGCTGATCGTTGGCCTTATCTTCCAACCGGCTCAACGTTTTTTCGAGGGATTTTTCCTGCTGTACTTTTTTTTTCAATTGTTCCATGGCCTGTTCCAAGGCCTTGGAACGATTTTCGGTCACCAAGGGAATTTTATCCGGAACCGGTTTGGGCAAGACAATAGGCTTGGGTTCCACTCGAGGTGGAGGCGGGGCAGGGGCAGCAATAGGTTCTTTCGGTTTAATGCCGGGCACCTCTCCCCCTGGGGAGGAGACCAGATTGACCATATAGGCCGGTTCCAATTTCTTTTTTATAATCCCTCGAGGAAAAATGTTCAGAAAAAGAATCAGGACCAAAAGATGCAGACCAAAAGAAATGAAGACCATCTTGGTCCACTCCCCTTCCCCTGAAGGGCCTTTCCAGGGAGAAAACACTGAAAAAGTCATCTCTTTTCTTCTCCCGGTTCAGTCACCATGCCCAGCTTTTCTATTCCGGCATTTTTTATGTCGCTCATTATTTGAACGACAAAGCCATAAGGGACCGTTCGGTCGGCCCGTAAAAAAACCTCTCCTTCCTTTTTGTTTTGGTAGAGGATCTTTAATTTTTCCTGCAGTTCTTCCCGACTGATCCGGTATTGGTTGATAAAAATTTCCTGTTTTTTATTTATGGATATTACCAGGCGTTCTTCCTGGGAGTGGATCACCTTGGATTTAGTTTGAGGGAGCTGTACATCCATGCCCTGCATCATCATCGGAGCGGTCACCATAAAAATGATCAGGAGGACCAGCATGACGTCTACCAAGGGCGTAACATTAATTTCCGACATTAACTTTCTATCGCCGCCGCCGACATTCATAGATCAAACCCTTATTTTTTGTAACCTGACTTTTTAAAGAGATCTCTCTCAATAATATTCAAAAAATCTGATGAAAAGTTATTCATCTCCGATTCCAGGACCCGGACCTGATTGGAAAAATAATTATAGGCGATAACAGAGGGAATTGCCGCCGCCAAGCCGGCGGCGGTTGCGATCAGGGCCTCGGAGATCCCCGGGGCGACCACGGCCAAGCTGGCCCCCCCACGAAGACCGATATTATGAAAGGAATTCATGATTCCCCAAACGGTGCCGAAGAGCCCGATGAAAGGGGCGGTATTCCCTGTCGTGGCCAGGAAGGTCAGGGCATAGCCCAGATGGGTAACTTGCGAATTCATGGCCGCCCGTAGGGCCCGGGGAATATTTTCAAAGTGAACCAGGTTGGTGGACGTTAAATCAGCCGATTCCCTTTTGGCGGTCTCCTCCGATTCCTGATGCATCTTGTAAAGTCTTCCCAATTCCTGATATCCGACGCGAAATACTTCGGCCACCGGGCTGTATTGAAGTTTTTTTGAATCGGTGTAGGCCACAGCCAGGCTCCTGCTTTTCCAGAAGATCTCCTGAAAGAGATTGGTCTCCTTTCGGGCCCTGTGAATAAGCCTGTATTTCATAAAGATAATGGCCCAGGAAAGAATAGAAAAGGCCAGAAGCAAAAAGAGGACCAATTTGACCACGGTCCCGGCATTCCAGACCATTGAAAAAATTTCGTTTTGATTAATAATGGACAGCATGGGATTTACTTTCTCTCTTAATTTCTATTTCCACTCTTCCGGAGTCTGATAAAGAGGGCTGAGAAGTTTTTAAGCCTTTTGGCCCAAGAAATCAGGATCTCATCAGGTCAAGAATGATGGACTCGTTTAAAGTCCATCCCCAGGCCGAGGGCGAATAAGCCCCGGCCTGGGGTGAGGGTGGAACCACTTGAATTCACTTCAAGTGGCGGGAGAGTCCCGCCAAGGCGGGATTTCCCGCCTCGTGAAAAGTCGTTTTTTGACTTTTTACGAGGTTATCAAGAATGGATGATAAGGCCTTGCTGGCGGAAGCCTCCATGACATAATCCGATATGGTTTCCGAAAGGTGGGTCCGTTCAAGATTGATTTCGACAATAATCGCCCCATTCTGTTTAGCGATAAAGGGGAGATGGCTCGCCGGGGCGACAACGGCCGATGTACCTACCACCAACATCACATCACATTCCCCGGTCACCTGAAAAGCCCGCTGGCTGGCTTCTATCGGGATGGGTTCACCAAAAAAAACCACCTCTGGCTTCAAGATTCCCCGGCAGGCACAACGTGGGGGAAGGTCATTGGGATCCACCCTATCCCTGGAATAGGTCTTGCCACAGGATAAGCAGACCAGGCGCCGCCCGTTGCCATGAAACTCGATGACTTCTTTATTCCCAGCCAGTTGATGGAGCGCATCGATGTTTTGGGTAATAATGGCCTTTAAGTGGCCCATGGCCTCCAATTGGGCCAGGGCTAAATGGGCCGGATTGGGTCGAGCTTGTGCAACCATGTTTCCCAATTCGAGAAGCATCTTCCAGACCTTTGTGGGATTGGCCCGGAAGGCTTCAATATGGGCATATTCCATGGGATCATATCGTTCCCAAAGTCCTTGACTGCCCCTGAAGTCCGGAATACCGCTCTCCACCGATATTCCAGCCCCGGTCAAGGCCACGACCCTTTTGGATTGGCGTATTTTTTCGGCTATTTCCAGGACGACTGCAGAAATATTATCTGTTTTCATCTTGACCCTGCAAAGCGCTTGATCGCCCCCACACTTGCAGCGGAGTAGGCCGGTGAATAATAAAAATTCTTAAAAAAAATTCCCTCTCCCACTTTGGCGGGAATTCCGGGAGCACCTCGTTATTCTTCTTCCGGTTCCTCTTCTTCTACCTGTTCTTCCCCAATGATCTCCTTTAGGTACTCTTCATATTCTTCGGCCGTCAGTAATTCATAATACTCCGTAGTTGATGGGCTGTCTACCCGAATTATCCAGCCATCCTGATAGGGATCTTCGTTAATGATTTCCGGCGAATCCAGGAGCTCTTGGTTAATCTCGACGATTTCACCGCTTAAGGGAGAAAAGAGGTCAACCCCTTCGTTTTGGGATTCAATAGAGCCAAAGGGCTCGTCTTTAACCACTTCATCCCCTTCTTCGGGCAGATCAATTCCCGTAATATCCCCAAGCTCTTCCTGGGCATAATCAGTAATCCCTATGGTGATTCGATTATCGTCATCCAAGCGGGCCCAGGCATGATCTTTACTGTATCTTAGTTCTTCTAAGATAACCAAAATGCCCCCCTTTTTGAGCTGTTTCGTTTTATTAGTCGCTTCCTTATTGATGATCTCGTAAAAAGACGCCCCAAGTCCTTTTCCTTCATTCCCGTGAAGCGGGTCCTCGAGCTGATCGGAGAACTGAAATAAAGTATTTTTAACTTGTTACGAATAACATGGATTCCAGCCGGCACGGGAAAGACGGCTTTTTACCCGCCCATCCTTATGGCCTTAGGAACCTTTCCCTCTCTAAAGATGATGGCTTCGTAAAAAGTCCACCTGCTTTGTTGCGCTGCATCCTTCCCCGCTTTTCAGCGGGGCAGGCTTATTGCGGCGTACCAGTAAGTACGCCTCACTCCTCAGGATTTGCGCGCCTCGCATCTGGAGCTTTTTACAA
>JAZDOU010000406.1:0-3700 GCA_043798385.1 Pseudomonadota bacterium | reverse complement strand
TCGATGATACCCCCCCGTGAGCAGTTGACTATCATTACGCCATCCTGCATCTGGGCAATAGCCTGGGCATTGATCAAACCCAGGGTATCTTTGGTCCGGGGGGTATGCATGGTGATGAAATGGGCCCGCTGGTAGAGTTCTTCCAGGGTGACCGGTTCAATGCCTTGTTTCAGAAGGATTTCAGGTTGGATAAAGGGGTCATAAGCAATAACCTGCATCTTTAATCCCTTGGCTCGGTCGGCAACGATGCTGCCGATTTTACCCGTCCCGATGATCCCCAGGGTTTTGTTGAAAAGCTCCTTGCCCTGGAATTTTTTCTTTTCCCATTTTTGGGCCTTCAGAGAGGCTGTGGCTTGAGGGATCTTCCGGGACATGGCCAGAAGCAGTGAAATGGTATGTTCGGCCGTGGTTACTGTGTTGCCTTCCGGGGTGTTCATAACCACAATACCCCGCTGGGAAGCAGCCGGGATATCCACATTATCCAGACCGATCCCGGCCCGGCCCACGACCTTGAGCTTAGGGGCCGCCTCGATGATTTCGGCGGTTACCTTGGTGGCACTGCGGATCACCAAACCGTCATAGTCTTTGATGATGGCCTTCAATTCTTCCGGGGCCAGTCCGGTCTTGACATCCACTTCAATTCCTTTGGCCTTCTTGAAGATCTCGACTCCTTTTTCCGACAAATTATCACTGACCAGAATTTTCATAAGCACCTCGTTTTTGAGCTAATAGTAGTGGTGAAAAATAGTATCTGAAGATTTCTATCAATTAATTTAGGCCTTGTCAACGGGTTAAGACAACACGGGTTAAGACAACATGGGTTAAGATAGAACCGTGATGAGTTTGATTGATTCTTCTACCGGCATCTTTCCTGGTCTAAACCAAAAGTCGAGGCCAGCAGCTCAAAATCACTATCACAATGCAGGACTGTTGCTGTTTTATAGGCTGATGCGCCGATAATAAGATCGGTGGTGGGGACTGTTTTGAGTCTCCGGTCAATCAAAAATCCCCATTCCGCGGCCCTTTGGATCACGGTTTCATCCATCGGGGTTTGGGGAAGGGCTGAAAGATATTCCGTAAGGGATTGATAACTACTTTTATCCATTGCACCTCTTAATAATTCAACGATGACAATTCCGCAAGTGACCGCTTCTTCCTTTTTCAAAATATCCCTGACTCTTTCTTTTACCTTAGGGGATCCTTTCGGACGAAGGTATTCTATCCAGGCAGAACTATCTATAAGGAACATCTTTACTCCTTTGTTTTAAAAATTCATTTAACGTATAGGCAAGTTCCACCTTTCCTTCAAGGTCAATTAGTTTTTTCGCCTTTCTCCTTCTGATAAATTCATCAAGGGCTATCTCTACTGTCTCTTTTTTGGTCCTTGCCCCTGAAAGTGTTTTTGCTTCCATGAGGAGCTGTTCTTTTATGGCCAAAGTAGTTCTCATAAGTGCCTCCATTAAGCATCCTTTGGAGGCATAATATGAGATGCTAATAGAAAAGTCAATACCCATAGGAAAAGATCCAGGCAAAAAAAAACCCTGGAGGGTTTCCCCTCCAGGGTTTTTGGTTCCGTGTTCTAACTTAAATTAGAACATAAACCGGAACTGCACACCGCCGACCCAGGCCTTACCAATATCGGGCGATCCGGCAGTGTTTGGTTTCTTACCATAATCATACATGGTGAATTCCGGGATTAAATAGAAAGACGGGGCCACTGCGTACAGGGCGGAAATACCCCACATGGTTCGGGTATTGTTGTCATCCCCGGTCTTCCAGACATCGCTATTCTGGGCTTTATCATAGCCAAAATAGACATGGGGGGTGATGGGGCCGGCGGTGAAGGCCAGATCAATAAAGCCGTTCAAGGCGGTGGTATTTTTGATCTTCCCGCTAGCATCCCTTTGATAGGATTGATAGGCACTTTCAAGCAGGAGCAGACCAAATTGGCCCTGGGTTGCCCCGGTCCCTATGTTCTGGCCATAGCCGGCCTGGAAGGTACCGGTAAAGGGACCGGCCTTCACGATCACTGGTAATACCGCATACCAGGATGCCATGCTGTCGTCATAGCCGGCGGGCAGTTGATCCCATTTAACCGTCTGATACACAGCAGCCGGTTTTAAGGCCACTACGCCGAAATCCATTGAAAATTTAGCAGCAATAGCCGGGATTTGGGAGTAGGATAGTCTAGTCGAGTCCGTATAGCCTTCAGTGGACACTAAGGAAATAGCGTAGCTAAATTGTTTGGAGATATTCTGGGTGAAGCGTACCTGGGGGGACCGGGAGTCATAAATGTTACCCCAACCGAAGCCGGCCACATAGTTGCCATTATTAAACCCCATAACCTGCAAGGGGGCCACGGAGTAGACATAACCATCAGTCTTCCCAGCCAGGATCTGACAGTTTCCAAAATTATACCAGCCATACAATTTCCGGAGTTCGACATATCTGGTTTCAGCAGCGGTTCCGCCGTAGGTGTTGCCGCCGAGGCCGAATTCCCACAAGCCACCAACTTGATTTACTTCCACAGTTCCTCTTAACTGGGAATAATTGGGGACCGTAAACATTAGCTCGGTTCTATCACTGTTATATCCGGTTAATTCCTTGCTTCGATTATAGAAACCGATATCAGTCATGAACAAGCCGCCGATATACATCTTTTCGCCCTTGGCACCTTCGATTTTGAAGGCGAAGGCCGGCATGGCAAAGACAACGACCAGGCCCAATACCAACGCAAACAAACCTAATTTTTTCATCTCTTTTCTCTCCTTTTTGGTTTATTAACAAAAAACGTTTTCTCCAAACCTGAACTTCCTAACTTCTATTTTTTATTCTAAAATTCCCTTGACCACCCCCTTCTGTATTATTTTTATTCTATCTGTTTAATTTCCATAACAGGTTGTATTTCTTATGTCAAGCAAATTTTTACTAAAAATTGATTTTTTTTACATCTTATCTCATTAAATTAACTTGACAAAAAGTTCAAATAGATTAATAACCGTAAGAAAAGAAGTCAAGTGAAAAAACTTGGGCGGAACCGGAAGCCTCGAATTCTTAGGATCCTGGAGTCCAATCTAAGCCGCCATGCCCCGCCAGGGGCGTGGCACCACCATACGGTCGGGCCGCTCGACTGAGTCGAGCTTTCGAAGAGGCTCCCATCCGGGAGCCGATCTGCCGACCTAAAAGGAGGCTTCCCTTTGGAAGCCGGGACATGAAAATAGATCTGGTCGAACGAGGGCACTCAAACTCTATTTTCGAACTAAATTTAAGGAGCGGGGGATGACTTATCTAAAAATTTTTCTTATTGGTCTGATGCTCTCTGTCTTAGGAATGGCCGGCTGTTCTTCCAACTCTGCGGTCTCCAGCGGTTTTGGGACAGGCGGTGGGTATTCAATCAACCTCACCGCCACTCAAACGAATATCCCACAGGGGGGTTCAACGACCCTGATCGCCTCAGTGAGAGATGCCCAGGGGAATCCGGTCAATGATTCGACCAGAGGGGTTACTTTTACTTCTTCCATAGGGGCCACTATTACCCAACCTGCTTCCATAATCGGTGGGGTTTCTTCAACCACCTACACCGCCCCGACAGCCGCCAATACAGCCACTCCAGGCATTGACCAGGTCACCGCCTCTTATCTGGGGGCCTCGGCCTTCGTAAGTATTTATGTGTATAAGCCATAGATGAAGATAGGTTCAA
>JAZDOU010000398.1:0-38135 GCA_043798385.1 Pseudomonadota bacterium | reverse complement strand
GTGGCGGCTTTTTATTTGAGGCCCTTTCATAGAAAGGCCCCCCATTCTCCCAAGAAATTCCTTTTCATGGAACTCTCGGAGATGGGCAGTGCCATCTTGGCCTATCCGACCATGAAGGCCCTTAAAAAGCACTATCCTGAGGCCGAGTTATTTTTCCTGATCTTTGAAAAAAACCGGGCCAGCGTGGACATCCTGAAGGCCGTTCCGCCGGAAAATGTCCTGGTGATCAGTGAAAAATCCTTGTTTTCTTTATTGGCCGATATCCTGAAGGTGATTTTCAGGATGCGCCGGGAAAAGATCGACTGTGTTTTTGATCTGGAGTTGTTTGCCCGGGTAACGGCCCTGTTGACCTATTTGAGCGGTGCTCCGATCCGGGTGGGATTCCATAAATTCCGGATGGAGGGCCTCTATCGGGGCAATCTCCATACCCATAAAGTCCAGTATAATTATCAGCAGCATATCAGTAAATCTTTTTTGTCCCTGGTCAGCGTCTTGCGATACCCGAGTAAAGACTGGCCGGCTATGGATGAGGTCATCCCTGATCAAGAGGGTGAACGGGCCTCCTACCAGATGACGGAATCCGGGAAGGTCCATCTCCTTGATAAATTAAAAGGGTTTTTCCCGGCCCTCGGCCCGGGGCATAGACTGATTATCTTTAATCCCAGTGCGGGAGAAATACCCCTTCGGGCCTGGCCGGTTGAGAAATACATTGAATTGGGCGAGAGGATTTTAAGGGATCCCCAAAATGTAATCATCCTGATGGGGGGCCGGTGCCGACTGGGAAACCACCCGGCAGGTGCACCAGGTCTTGAACCGGGGGCGCTGTATCCAGTTCACCGGCCAGACGACCTTTCCGGAATTGATGGATCTATTCAGTATCTCCGATCTTTTGATCACCAACGACAGCGGCCCGGCCCATTTTGCCTCCCTGACGGCCATCCGGAATTTTGTCTTTTTCGGGCCGGAGACCCCGCGGCTTTATGGGCCATTAGGAAAAACGACCCAGATCCTCTATTCTGATTTCCCCTGTTCTCCCTGCCTGACGGCCTACAACCACCGCAACACCCCTTGCAGGGACAATAAGTGTCTTCAGGCCATCTCGGTCGATGAGGTCTATGATTTGATTAAAGTTTATTTATAAAATGGCCCTACAACATTGGTAAGTTCATAAAAAGTCAAAAAAGGGATGGGTTTGTAAAAAGCCCCTGCCGGCCTCCAAGGAGGCCTTTTAATAGGTCGGCATACGGCATCCGAATGGATGCCTTCTTTTAGTTCGACAAAGTCGAACGGCCGACCGGCTGCGAGGCGCGCAAATCCAGCAGGAGTGAGGCGTACTTACTGGTACGCCGCGATAAGCCCGCCCCGCTGAAAAGCGGGGAAGGATGCAGCGCAACAAAGCAGGTGGACTTTTTACGAAGCCATCAATGATGATGCGAATGAAGAAGGCCTATGTCGGCAAATGGTACTTTACTGAAATGGAACAATGGGATAAGGAATATATCGACCTGGTGGTGCCGGGATATGATCAGAAAAGTCCTTCGGGAAATGCAAAAGAAAGATATTGTGGTGTGCCTGGGACGAGGCCCGGGCGCTTTATGGCATAGAAAAGGTAATACCCTTAAAAGAGGGTAAAAATAAGGGTATTAATGATGGATTGATTTTCAAGCCTGATATATGGGGAAGTTTTATCTGGCCTATCACGGTCAGGAAAAACTCCTTGGAGTTCATTCTCCAAGATGAAAGAAAAATTTAACAAGATCGAATTTTTTCAATACAAGGCCTGCTTGAAAGGGAGATAGTAAATAAAGGCAGAAAAGCCGGGGACTTTATTCCTGGAAGCTTAAATTCAGGAGGGGCTTCCAGATGTTAAAATTTAAATCCTATAGCGTTCTCTCAGTTCCTCATCACAACAGGGTGACCCGATCATCTCAGAACTGGAACTCGCCAATCCCTTTGTGTAAAAATTTTGTTTAAGTTTTAGATTGGTTGTAACCGTCTGCGGCCATTGGATAATCATTTTTTTTGATTTTTGGTGGTTCAAATCAAAAGATTCATTGTTCATTTTCATCTCCTTTCATTTTGGTTTTTATTGTAATTCATCTTTCACCTGCTCGTACCAGACTTCAATCTTGGCTTTAATGCCGTCCCGTATTTGCCGGATTTTTCCTAATTGTTCCTCTTCACTTCCGGTAACCGCTGAGGGGTCCGGAAAATTCCAGTGCAGGCGTTTCGTAATTCCAGGGAAAAAAGGACATCTTTCGTCGCCGGCCAGATCACAAACCGTGATGACATAGGAAAACAGCTCTCCGTCCGTTACCAGGGCAAAAACCCTCTTGCTCGCTTTTCCGGATATGTCGATCCCCACCTCCTCCATCGCCTTAACGGCCAGAGGGTTTAAGGGTCCGGGTTCCAATCCGGCGCTTCGGGCTTCAAATTGATCCCCATGGAGATGATTCAGCCAGGCCTCGGCCATTTGACTCCTGGCACTGTTGTGAATGCACATAAAAAGGACCCTAGTCTTTTTCATCGAGTGATCCTTTAAGGTCTGTTATGTTTTTAAATTTCACAATCAGCCCCAATATTTTCGAACTGGGATACTGTGGTTGATTCCATGATGCTGCTGCCCATTTTAATTTTCAGGTACCTTTTACAGACGGGATAACCGGAACATCTAAACCGGATGAATCCTCTTCCCCTTTGATAAAAATGCATGACTTTCCCACAATCGGGGCAAAGAGGTTTATCCTTCCATTTTTTTCGAGTGGACCCAGGGGTGAATTGCTTTCCGCACAAAAGGCAAAGATAGCGCTGTTTTCCTGTCCAGATCCTTCCATACCGATAGAGCGCATCGGTTTGGCAATTCGGACATCCCACTAAAAAACCTGTGGTCATATTCATGGGTTTAAGTAAACACCGGAAATGTGACAATCTAATGACGACTTAATATAATTTGTATTAAACCGCCATGCCCCGCCAGGGGCGTGGCACAACCATACGGTCGGGCCGCTCGCTCCGCTCGGCTTTGCCGAGCTCCCCAAAAGGCTTCCTGTCCGACTCCCTTCGGGAGTCTCCCCAAAAGATCGGCATAGCCGATCGGCCGGAAGCCGGGACATGAAAATAGGTACAGGTTGATCAAGACTCAAATCCTAATTTACGAACTAAACCCTCAGTCCGCAGGGTAGAGCCTACGCCTCGGAGAGGGGAGGATTGAGGGGCCTCAAGGCCAACAGGCTGGAAATAGAAAAAGAAGAACCGATTAAGGAGTGATCTCTCTTAATTTTTTAATAAAAACTCTATAGTTATGTCATCAAATTGCCACATAGGTTCATTATCCTCTTTTCAATGAGATTGAATAAAGGATTATCCGAAGGAGGATTGAAATGAGCTATTACATTCATAGTATTCCCGGCCGATTACGGGTCAAGACCCCTCTGGTAAAAGGGAACCAGGAGAAAGCCAGGGACGTGGAGGACTTGTTGAGTTGTTGTCAGGGGGTTGATAAGGCTTCGGCCAATCCCTTAACCGGGAGCATCGTGGTTAATTATGATTCCAAGGCGGTCAGCGACCGATCCCTTATCGACTTACTCGAGGACAAAGGCTATTTTAGATCGGATAAGGCCTTAACCAACGATGAATATATCCACGGCGCCGCCTCCAAGGCCGGCCAATTGGTCTGGGATGCCGTGTTCGGGTCCGTTATCGGTCTGGCCCTGGAAGGGACGCCTCTGTCCTTTTTATCGGTCCTGGTCTAAGCCCCTCCCTTTTTTTCTCTCTCTTTGCAGGCCGATTAATCGGCTATCATATCTTTTTTCTAAAATCCGACCGCTGTCTTGAGCGTCTGCGCCTTATCCGTCAATTCCCAGGGAAGGCCGATATCCATCCGTCCCATATGACCGTAAGCGGCCAGCTTTCGATAGAAACCACCTTTCAGGATCAGGGGTTGGTGTCTTAAATTAAACTGCTTCAGGATACCGGCCAAACGAAAATCAAAAAATTGTTCCAGCAGCTTGCTTATTTTTTCCTCGGAGATTTTACCCGTACCCCACGTTTCTACCTGGATACTCACGGGCCTGGGAGAGCCGATGGAATAGCTGAGTTGAACCTCACATTCCTCGGCCAAACCGGCGGCCACGATATTCTTGGCCGCATACCGGGCGGCATAGGCGCCTATCCGGTCTATTCGCATGGGTCCTTTTCCGCTCAAGGCGGCCCCGCTGTGACGGGCAAATTCTCCATAGGTGTCAATGGCGGTTTTTCTTCCGGTCAAACCGGAATGGATAGAAGGGCCCCCCATAATGAATGGTCCGTCCGGGTTGATAAAGATCCTGGTTCGCTCATCAGGGACAATATTTTCGTCTTTAAAAACCGATGTGATGACCAGCTCTCTGAGATCGTCTTCCAGACATTGAAGGGTAGGCCCTCCCGATTGAGGACCCTTGGTTTGACTGGCAATCAGGGTGATACTGTGGATTCGATAGGGTTTCCCATGCCGAAATTCTACCGCGACCTGGGTTTTTCCATCCGGTTCCAAATAGGAAAGGGTCCGTTGAAGACGGACGGAGGTCAGCCTGCGGGCCAGCTTATGGGCCAACCAGATCGGTAAAGGCATCATGGATGCTGTCTGGTTACAGGCGAAGCCAAAAAGGGTCACCTGATTCTTGATCGGGATGCGGTTTATGGCCGCTTCGGATAGGGTTCTTTCGTCAAAACGGGTGCCCTCCCGATCTTCCTTTTCTTTCAGATTGGTGATGATACTGCAACTTCTGCCGTTAAATCCCTGTTGATTGTACCCGATCTGATTGATGACATTTCGGGCCACGGCGGAAAAATCCACCGAGGCATTGGCATAAAAACGGGCGGCGATGAAGACGATGGCCGTGGCTACGGCACATTCGGCAATGACCCGGGCATAGGGGTCCTGCTGTAAAAACTGATCGACAATGGCATCGCTGATCTGATCGCAGAGTTTGTCCGGATGCCCTTCGGTCACCGATTCGGAGGTAAAGATGAAGTCTTTTTTCATGGCTTTTTCCCTGTGGATTTGGTGGATTCGTTGATCAAAAGGGGCACAAAACTGGCTCCGCCCACGAGCAGTCCCTCAAAGGGGGTGAGAGGGCTGAGTCCCAGGAGACCTCGCATCCCGGGGATGATCAAGGTGCCGGCTTGAACGGCCAACGAACCGACGATGGCCAAGTTCAACAACCGATTGGATGGGAGCTTTTCACCACTGAAAATGGAATGGGCTTCTGACCGGCAACTATAGGCGTGGAGAAGCTGGCTGCAGCTCAGGGTCATAAAGGCCATGGTATTGGCCTGAGGACCTTGTCCATAACGGGCCAGACCGTATCCATAGACCCCCAAGGTGCCTGCGGATAAAACTGAGGATTCCCAAAAGATCCTTTTGAAGTCCTCTTTGCGGATAATCGGTTCTTCCGGATCTCTGGGAGGGTAGGTCAGGACATCCGGTTCCGGGGCTTCCTGGGCTAGGGCCAGTCCGGGAAAAATATCGCTGATCAAGTTAATCCAGAGAAGCTGCATGGCATTCAGAGGGTGACCGAGTCCTCCGGCAGTGGCTGTAAAGACGACCATGATTTCGCTAATATTGGTGGAAAGGAGAAAACGGAGTGATTTTCTGATATTGTTATAGATGGTCCTCCCTTGTTGGACGGCGATGACCATCGTTTCCAGGTTGTCATCTTCCAAAACCACGTCGGCCACTTCGCGGGCCACGTCGGTACCGGTATGCCCCATGGCCACCCCGATATCGGCTACCTTCAAGGCCGGCCCGTCATTAATGCCGTCCCCGGTCATGGCCACAACCTTGCCTCTCTTTTGCATAGCCTGCACAATCTGTAATTTATGGGAAGGACTGACCCTGGCAAAGACATGGACCTTTTCCGCCAGGGCCTGCAATACCTCCGGGTCCATTCGATCAATATGCGTTGAATCCAGGATCTGCAATTCTTCATCCCGGCTGAGGTTCAACTCCTTACCAATGGCATAGGCGGTGGAGGTCTGATCCCCGGTAATCATGACCGTATCGATGCCGGCCAGGTGGAAGTCCCTGATCAGCTCTTTGGCCCCCTCTCGAACCGGATCACCCATGCCTACCAAACCCAGCCAGATCAGCTTGTCTTGAAGATCCGCAGTGTCGGGGTCAGCCAAAGGCTCGTCGGAGGACAGATAAGCCATTCCCAAAACCCGTAAGGCCCTACCGGCCATCTGGTCATTTTCCATCTCGATGCGCAGACGATCTTCATCGGTCAGAAGGATTTGGTGGCCATCCTTTTTCTGCCATCGGCAAAGAGCCAGGACTTCGGGGGGACTGCCTTTAACGGCCACGATTCGACGACCATCCTGAACCGTGTTATGAAGGGTAATCATAAAATTTTGCTGTTCGGAACGATAGTTGACCTGGAGAGTAGGAAATTTCGTCCTCAAGTCTTCGATATTGACCCCGGCACTAATGGCCATATGGATTAAGGCATTTTCCGTAGGAGAGCCGCTGATGACATATTTCCCGAACTGCCCGACCGAGAGCCCATTACCTCTAATCTCCGCCTGATCTTTTTTTAGGGAATCTTCCGGAACCCCCAGCTTCTCGATTTCACTTTCACTGCAAAGGACCCCGATATGGATCAGTTGCAAGAGGTCCTGACGATCATAAGGATCAACGGCTTCTTTCTCTTTGAGAAATCGACCCTGGGTCACCTGGAGGGCCTCCATAGCGACGTAGACCGCCGCAACCGACATATGATTCATGGTAATGGTGCCGGTCTTATCCATGCAGATGTTTTGAACCGACCCCAGGGTCTCCACGGCCCCCAAATGACGAATCAAGACTTTATATTCTCTCATGCGACGAAGGCCTAAAGCCAAAGTCGTGGTAGCTACCATGGGCAACCCTTCCGGGACGGCGGCCACAGCCAGAGCGATGGAAGTCTTCAACATTTGTAAAAGACCAGACCCCCGCAGGAGGCCGATGACAAACACCAGACCGCAGACGGCTAAGGAAATGGTGACTAATTGCCCGCCCATCCGATCCAATTGTTTTTCCATGGGGGTTTCCGGAGGAAGGGCCTCCCCCACCAGGGCCTGAATTTTTCCAATTTCCGTATATTTCCCCGTAGCCACCGTCAAGGCCAAACCCTGACCACCGGTGACCAGGGTGCCCATATAGACCATATTGGTCCGGTCAGCTAGGGGGATTTCCAGATCGAATACAGGTCCGGTGGACTTTAGGGCCGGCAGGCTCTCCCCGGTGAGGAGCGACTCGTCCACACTCAGCCGGGAGACCTCGATGAGCCGGGCATCGGCCGCCACATAACTTCCGGGCTGGAGGACCAGAAGTTCACCCGGCACCACCTCCTGGGCCCCTATGGTTTGAACCGATCCTTCCCGGAGTACCAAGGCCATGGGGCGGACCAGGCTCTTTAAGGAATGGATGGTTTTTTCCGCCTGACTCTCGGTGACATAGCCGATAACGGCATTAATAACGACCACGGAAAGGATGACCACGGCGTCTACCAAACCGCCGGTGGCTACTGAAATACCGGCCGCCACACCGAGTAAGGCCACAGGAAGGGATTTGAATTGATCAATAAACAGACTGAATCCGGAGCGGGGAACGGCCTCAGGCAGAAGATTGGGCCCGTACTTTTTCTGTCTTTCCGTTACCGCCTGAATGGAAAGTCCTGTCTGGGGCTCAATACCCATTTCCGCCAACAGGGATTCGGTGGATTGGAGGTGCCAGGGGTCACCCCTTTGATCCGCGGCCCGCAGAACCATTTGGCGGGTTTTTCTCCGGTTGGGGATCGATGTTTGGGGCTTGGGTGACTTTGATGGAACTGGGACTACCGGAAGGGAGGCTGAGGGTTCCAATGGCCCCTGTCCGGATACTCTCTTAGGGTGTGAGAGGGAAGGGTCTATAAAAAAGGTTTCATAAAGGGATCTCTTCTGAGTAAACCCCTTATGGCTTCCGTTTTCTTCTTGGAAGGCCCTGACCGCTTCCTGAATGAGGAGCGCGATGGTCGAGACGCTGAGTCCGGGATCAAAAAAAACCAGGGCGTGGCCGCTTAAAAAATTAGCCGAAAATCCGGTGATCCCTTCTTTTTCGGCTAATCGGTCTTCCAGATATTTTTTTAACGTTTGGGAGCGGTAAAGGCCATCAATCCGAAAACGGACCCTGCCCTTTACCGCGGCATGAATCGATCGAACCAAATGTTAGGCAGCTCCTGTTCTGCCTTTAGGCCGAGAGTCATTTCCTGTTCTGTCTTTGGGCCGGGAGTCAATTTCCGGAGCTTGGCCCTCTTTGGTTTTGGGCAGTAAACTGGAGGCCACTTCCTTAACGCCTTCGGCTACACCGACCAACATATCCGTTACCGCGCGAACAGCCATGTTGCCAATGGTCCCGGCCGCCTC
This sequence comes from Pseudomonadota bacterium, assembly GCA_043798385.1. GTDB lineage: Bacteria > Desulfobacterota > RBG-13-43-22 > RBG-13-43-22 > RBG-13-43-22 > RBG-13-43-22. The sequence continues at coordinate 29,714 of JAZDOU010000398.1, read as the reverse complement.
TATGGCCCCGCCGACGGCCACCTTGGCTACCTCTTCCACATTACCGCCGATCTCCTTGGTGGCTTCAATGACCCCATCCACCGTCCTCCTGGCCACCAGGCCCACATCGGCTCCAATTTCGGCCGCGCCTTTGACGGCCCCTTTGACGGTTTGTCCGGCCATAGAGACCACGTCTCCACCGACATCACTGATACCCATGACCAATCCTTTGGCCACACTCTTGGTACTTAAAATAAGTCCGGTACCCACTTCTTCGGTAGCCTGGATGGCCCCTTTGACGACATCTTTGGTGACAGTTAAACTTTCGCCGGCCAACGTACCGGTGGCCCTTAAGGTAGTAGAAACGGTGCTCCGGACCAGACTGACTATTTCCGCTTCGATCTCGTTAATTCCCTTAAGGCTGCTGACCACTCCGTCTTTGACGCTGGTTCCCACTTTTCCAAGGCTAGGTTTTGGACCCTGGCTTTCGGGTTCTTGTTTGGCGGGCATAATAGACCTCCTTTTTGATGATTGTGTAACGGGTTTGGGTAACATTTTATTTAAGTCCTGTTTCTTGGCCATGATCACTCCTTAGATTTTAAAAAAATATTTAAGGCATACCAAAAAGCCGTGTACCAGGCCGGGGCGGTGAAATTTTTTCGGCTGATCTGATAGATGCCCACGCCCAACAGGGCGATAAAGCTTAAAGTAGGGACATCCAACTCGCCCTTGGTGAATCCTTGTATTTGGGTATTCACTTGATGAAAGGTCCCTGTAACCTTCTGATATATGGTATTTGGTTTATGGCCGACATTCCTTTTCGGGGCAAGACCGCCCAGAGTTTTAATAAAGGAGGCCATTCCCTCGGGGAATTCGCTATGGAGGATGAGGAGACTACCGCTCATAGGGTTTACTTTGACTTGATCGAGGCCTGGAATAGCCGAAAGGACGGCTTGAAGTTGGGCAAAAAAGGCCCCATCCCGTTTTTTCGAGGGTATTCTTAATCGCAGCCTTCCTTTAGAGACATGGCTGAGATAGGTATCATCAGGGAGATCCCACATGAGATTTTCAACCTTCCTGAGGATCGGCCAGACCCTCTGAAACCACTGCGGGTGCAGGGGCTTCCTGAGCCTCTTCCATTTCTGCTTTGGCCTCGGCAACCAGATCTTCAATCACCTCTTGAGCCTCGGCCAAGGTCTCCCTGCCTTTGTCATAAAGTAAAAAGCCGCCTTTGATCGCCGCCTTGGTCAGGGGTTTGACGACGGTGGCCAAGACGGGTAAGACCACTGGTGCAACCACCGAGGCCCCGATACCGATAGCCAATCCTCCAAAAATATTTCCCTTCCATCCTTCAAAAAGCGCCATGATCCACCTCTGGTTTGAAGTTTATCCGGTCTGGGCCGGATCCATCCATGTTTTTACAGCTTACACTGCCGTTTAACAGGTTCAAACAGGTGTTGACTTTAATTGTGATAAAAAGACAACATTCCCTGTAATGCTTACCAGAAAAGCATAAATTATAGCTCTGTAGATTGGAAAAGCCATTTAATCTTTCATTACTTTCCTATTGACAGGACCCTCCTGCAAAAAACTGTCTTTTATTCATCTGTTTGTAACCTTTATCCCTTATTGTTTACTTATGAATCTGTTTAAGAGGGTAGTGGATGTTCTTATTAAGTTAATGGTCCCGTTCATTATTTTGGCCTTGATGTTGGGCGTGGCCAAAATATGCCTGGACCTGAGAGAGATATTTCGAAGTCCTACAATCCAAGGCGGACTTAATCTTTTAGTCACCAATATCCTGTCGATGTTCATAGTCATGGAGCTTCTTCGCAGCCTTATCGAATATTTTGAAATTCACCGTTTAAAAATCACCTTCATCATCGATGGCGTCCTGGTTTTCATCCTCCGGGAGATCATGATCGGTTTATATCAGAGCAAAATGAATCTGAAGGAGGTCCTTTCCCTTTCTTTCCTCCTCCTGGTCGTAGGGATAATCCGTACCCTGGCCATTTTGTTTTCACCTAAAAATATAAAGGAACTATAAAATGTTTTCGGAAAAAACAGAAGAAATTCTACTGACTGTTCTGTTATTGATCGGGATCCTCCTCATGGCCATACACTGGAGGTGAAAGGGTCTTCGAGAAAATTGATTTCAGCAATCTCTCTTAAAACATTTGTTGAGACCTATGGTTACCTGGCCATAATCCTGGGAACCATCGTCGAGGGGGAGACCATTCTGATTATTGCCGGGATGCTCTCCTTTTGGGGATATTTGAATTTGCCTCTGGTTATGATAATGGCCTTTATTGGTAGTTATTCCGGAGACCAGTTTTTTTTCTTTTTGGGACGACATAAGGGCCACCAATTATTGACCAGGCATAAAAAATGGCAATCCCGGGTGGGTAGTATCCACCAACTTCTTAAACAATACCCAGACACAATCATTTTGGCATTCAGATTTTTCTATGGATTTCGGTTGGTGACTCCTTTCCTGCTCGGCATGGACCAAAAAATTAAGGCCGGATGTTTTGCGATACTCAATGGCATCAGTGCCGTTTGCTGGTCGGTCATGGTTGCCGGCGGAGGTTACTTTTTGGGGGAAGCCTCGGAAACAATCCTGAAAGAAATCAAAAGGTGGCAAGGGGGCCTTATCTTAGGATTATCTCTGGTCGGGCTCCTGGCTTGGATTTATAGTCGCCACAAGGGTAAGAAAAAAAGGCGGCCCAAGCTCTCTCCCTGACGGGAAGGCTTGAAAAGACCTGATGGAGTTGCCTGATCTCTTAGTCACTCTTCAATTTAAGCCGGTGCAATTTGGTAGCCGGTTTGGCGCTGTTTAGCGTTTCCTTCACCGGACAACTTTGACAGACGATAAGGCCTTGTTTAACGGTATAATAAAAAAAATCATTTCGAAATGCGTTTTGGAAATCCCAGCGCATAGAGGCTTCCAGACGTTGCAGGCAGCCCTTCTTCAACAGTCTTAAATTCCCCGGCTGAAAGGGGCAATCGATCATTTCCCGTAAACTGGCCGACAGCCATCGTTTTACAAAGTTCTTTTTCGGTTTCATAGGGTCATCTTTGTGCGAAGTTAATAACTTCCCATCCGGAAATCAATAGGTCCCCTTCCGGTCTTTCCGGATGGAACCTAATTCAAATTACAGGGTTTTAATTGTTTATTTTCCAGGTGATAGGTGGAAAATAGTGTAGTCGGGCAGGCATGAGAGAAAATTTTGGGAATGGAATTTATGACCGGTTCCAAGTCGTCCGATGGCGTTTGGGAGGTAAAGACAGCCATGGATTGCGGCTCTGAAAGGATCAGATCGAAGCTCTCATTTTCCAGCATGGTCACTGCGGTCTTTATGGGAATGGTCGATCGGATCAGAGCCCCATCCCGAATGATCGTGTAAACTACTTGGTGGTAGGCATTGATGTGTAATATTTTTATCGGTGCCTTCATCTTATCTTCCTCCTGTTAGGATGGCGTTAGATCTCATACCTGATTGTCTAACAAAGTCAGGTGACCGTTTGGTTAAATAGTTCTTTCATTTTGGTGAAAAAATCAGGTTAGATTCCTCCCTTTTGGAAGGCGGGAAGATAGGTAAGGGGAACCATACTCTGATTGTTTGAACCAGGTGTCTCCAATATCCTTTTAATTAGATCCTGGTTGTGTCCATGATACTCTATAAAAGTTTGTAGCCCCTCCTTTCCCATATACCGTCCCAGGATGTCTGGATCGGTCCGGGTCAAATCCACCAGGATCAAGCCGTCGAGAACATGGCTGAATTGAGGGTCTATATTAAAACCTAACAACTTACCGCCCAATTTAATATATTGCTTCAACAGGACAGGGACCCCTTTTTGATCCGGTTCAAGCTCGGATACCCAGGAAGAGACTTCTTCAATGTCTTTGAGCAGGACCCGGGCGGCCGTTACCATCCATCCCTCAGGTCTGGATCGGAAAGGATTCTTGGGCCGAATGAGTTTTGCCATTTCAGACAGATAACTTTTGTCTTTTAAATAGGTAACCATGAGTTCTCTGGAGTTGGCTTGATAACCCTGGTTGATACTCACCGGGCCGAAGAGGATTTTATACTGTGGGTATCTAACGACATATTGCCCGATGCCCTTCCATAACAACAGCAAGGGGGCATAGCTTTTTTGAAATTCAGCCCTGATAAAGGAACGTCCTAATTCCAGGGCCGGATTTATTTGGTTAAAAAAGGAATGACGGCAGGAGAACAGAGTTTGAGTATATAAACTCCTTTTGCCGAACCGGTTCACTAATTTGTCGGTAGGTCCAAGGCGGTAGGCCCCAACGATCTCTTTGGTATCTTCTTTCCAGAGAAAAAGATGAAGATAAAAGGTGTCATATTCATCCAGGTCCAGGGCCTTGCCTGTGCCTTCACCGGCCTGACGGAATGTCATTTCCCGTAACCGGCCGATCTCCCTCAAAAGATAGGGGATCTGAGGGGCTTGAGCATAGGCCACTCTGTATTCCCCATGGTTAACCAAGGTTTGCTTGGACGGGAGATTGCGGATCTCTTCCATCAAGAAATTGTTGGTAGTGGAGGAGATAATGGGCTCAAGACGGTTCATTTCTTTTTTGGGTTCGAAGGGTTTTCGCCGACCGTTTTCAGGATTTGAAGGACGATGTTCAAGCATATAGGTCTTCTGTCGCAAATAACTCATTATGTCCCGGTCGTTGGTAAAAGAGGCCAGGTTCTTAGGGGAAAATAAACGGCCGACCCGAATTTCAATCTCTTTTTTTTGTTTGTTTAGCAATTCCCTGGGCAGCAGGGCCGTCCTCAGTCTGGGATGGACAAGACCGGCAATCTGAAAAAGAGTCCCGTTCGATCCTTTGATAAAAACAGGTAGAATAGAGGCCCCTGTTTTTTGATCAGTCGGGCGATGGTCTCACTCCAGGGAGGATCGATGACTTTTCGGTGGTTGAAATGGTAGTGGGCCACTTCACCCGCAGGGAAAACCCCCAACATCCCTCCCTCTTGCACCCAATGGATCGCTTCCCTCAGGGCCTTGATGTTTTTTCCGACAGAATCTTTTTGCTGAAAAGGATCAACGAAGATAAAAAGATCCCTTAATTCCGGGATGCCCGCCAATAAAAAATTGGCCATTATTTTTATATCACTTCGTCTGGATTGGAGCAAAGAGGCCAGGATGATTCCTTCTATTCCTCCGAAGGGGTGATTCATGACCACGATCACGGATCCCTTTTGCGGGATTCGTTCCAGATCTTTTTCTGCAATTCGATACTGAATTTTGAGGATTTTTTCAATGGCCGCCAAAAATTGACTGGGTTCAAGAGATTCCTCAATTTGCCGGTAGAGGCTATTGATCCGATCGAGGAGAAGGGCTTTTTGCAACGGAGCTTTGACGATCGGAAACAATCTTCGTCGGATAGGGTCCTTAAATTGAAGGTCCAGTTGCCAGAGGGGTTGCTCGGAATCTATTCGGTCCATCAAACACCTCCTGTTGAAAAGTTTGATTTTTTATACCGGAGTTTTATGACAATTCCGTGCTGGCTGGGTTACATTTGGATAAAGTTTACGGGAGGTCTTTTAAATAGGTTGGATAGCTATTCCCCCTGGTTAAATGGGGCCGTAACGAAAAATTAACACAGATGGTGCCGGAATGTATTCAATTTTTGAAAAGATGGATCCGATACATAAAAAGGAGCAGATAGTAGATTGTTTTCACCGCAGAGTTGCAGGGATCGCAGAGGAGAACATCCGGCTCCCGTATGGGAGCCTTTTCTTAAGGTCGGCAAAGCCGACCGATTTGATTTTTGCTGAGTTTGCAGAAAACAAAAAGAGTTCTTTCCATTTGCCTGCCTCTCACAGGCAGATGGAAAACCTCCGGCTTAGCGTACTCAGCGTCTCTAACGAGTCACGCCTTCAACGTGACGAGTAGGCGGTGGTATTCAGCCCTAATGTTGCAACCTATTTTATGCTCTCAGTAATATTTATCATTTTATTGAAAAACAGGCCTTCCGAAAGGGGAGAATCCTGGTTGAGAAAAAATGGAAGAACATTATTGAGCATATCGATTATGCTTTTCAGCCCATTGTAAATATTCACACCGGGATATGCTATGGCGTTGAGGCCTTGATGCGAGGCCAGGAAAAAGCGGGTTTCCAATCCATCAATAACTTTTTTGATATGGCTTTTAATGAAAAATGCCTCTTCGGTGTGGATTTACTCTTACGAGAAAGGGCGATAAAGAAGTTCTCCGCCATCGATTTTTATCAAAAAATTAAATTGTTTTATAATCTGGACAATCGGATACTTCTGATGCCTGATTACAGCCCCGGGTTTACTTCCGAGTTGCTGGTTCGATACGGACTCAATCACAGTTCCATCTGTTTTGAGATCTCGGAAAGGCATGAGCTTAATTTCTGCCTGGAAACCAAAAAAGCCTTTAATGCCTATAAAAAACAGACCTACAAGATCGCCATCGATGATTTTGGCACCGGGTTTTCCGGGCTCCAATTACTCTATCATTCGGAACCGGATTTCATCAAGATCGATCGGTTTTTTATCGCCGATATTGAAAATGACCCCCGCAAAAAACTGTTTGTTTCCAACATCATCAAGCTGGCCCATATTTTAGGGATCCAGGTCATTGCCGAGGGCATTGAAATGGAAAATGAATTTTATGTCTGTCATGATATCGGATGCGATATCGTGCAGGGGTACTTCATCCAACGGCCCACCAGGGAGCAGTCGAAAATTCAATATAAATATGAAGAAGTCTTTGTCTATAATCAACGGAACCTCAGGAAAACCAATTCCGATGAGAAACTCATCCAGGAGCGGATGGAATATATAGAACCGATTTCCTACCCCGAGCATTCCGTTCTTAATCTTCTGGAGGCCTTTCGAAGAAAAAGTTCGGCGACCTATATACCGGTAGTCAATTCGAGTCAGGAACCTTTAGGCATTGTTCGAGAAAAGGATCTGAAAGAATATGTTTACTCCCCTTATGGCAAGGAACTGCTCAAAAATCAAAGGTTAGGCTTAACCCCTTTGACCTTTTTGACCAAAACCCCGGTAACGGACATCGCTACCAAAATAGAACAAATACTGGAGATCGTCACCAGGAACAAAAATTGTGAAACCATCATCATCACCGAAAACGGTAGATATCTCGGGCTTCTTAGTATGTTGGCTTTACTCAACCTGTTGAATGAAAAAAATTTGTCCATTGCCAGGGATCAGAACCCGCTGACCAAGCTTCCGGGCAATACGATCATCAACGCCTATATTGCCCAATATCTCGTGAACGCCCAGACGAGGCAGATGTTCGTCTACTTCGATTTCGATAATTTTAAACCTTTTAACGATACCTATGGATTTCGGAGAGGCGACAGGGCCATACTGATTTTTGCCGACATCCTTAAAGAGATTTCCCACAGGCATCAGATGTTTGTCGGACATATCGGTGGGGATGATTTTTTCGCCTCGGTTAATTTGGATAAGGGGCCTGATGATCAATATATCGACATCATCCAAAGGATCGTAAAGAAATTTCGAGAGGATGTCATATATCTCTATGATGCAGAAGCCAAGAAGGCCGGGTATATATTGGCAAAAACCCGGGAAGGCGAAAAGGTCAAAGTGCCTTTGCTTTCGGTGAGTGCTGCGGTCATGATCTTAGGGGACGGGACGAAGGACCATTCTCTTGAAGAAATAGCTCAAACCCTGGCGTCAGTTAAACAAATCGCTAAAAGAGCAGCCGATAAAGTAGCCGTTCAATATATGGGTAAGTCTGAAGAATACCTCCATATCGCCATTCGAAACAAGATTAATTTTGATCTTGTTGTTGATGCTTGACCACCTTTCCTTCGATCATGTAAATCACATCCTCGGCGATATTGGTGGAAAGATCGGCGGTCCGTTCCAAATTGCGGGCGATCTTCAACAGATAAAGGGCCCGTTCAATCGTCGAAGGATCGGCGATCATGTAGGTGATCAATTCTCGTAGGATCTGAGAGGCCAAGCCGTCGACGACGGTATCCCGGTCACAAACACTAACCGCCAGATCGGGGTCTTCGTTGACGAAGGCCGAGAGGCTATCCTTCAACATGTCAATAGAGGCCTCGGCCATCCTGGGTAAATCCAATAACGGTTTGACCAAGGGGTGCCTGATGAGATAGAGGCCGCTTTTGGCGGTATTAACGGCATGATCGGCGATCCTTTCCAGATCGTTATTGATTTTCAGACTCATCAAGACGGTTCTCAGATTCTTGGCTTTGGGACCGAATTGCGCGATAATGCTGGTGCACAGGTCATCGATCAGGATTTCCGTTTCATTGGCCTTCCGCTCGCTCTTTTCAATGACCTGGAGGAGCAGTTCCTTGTCTATCTTTATCAAGCCCTGCATACTGTCATCGATCATTGTTTCCACATGGATGGCATACCCTATAAGAGTCTTTCTCAGCTCGGCTATCGTTTCTTCCAGCACATTTCCCCCTATCAACCGAATTTTCCGGTTAAATATTCTTCCGTCCTTTTGTCTTTGGGGACGGTGAACATCGTTTTGGTCGATCCATATTCAATTAATTCCCCCAGGTAAATAAAGGCCGTAAAATCGGAAACCCGGGCCGCCTGGCCCATGTTGTGAGTGACTAAGAGCATGGTGACGGTTTTTTTCAAATCGGCGATCAATTCTTCGATATGGGAAGTGGATTTCGGATCCAGGGCGGAAGTCGGCTCATCTAATAACAGAATCTCCGGATTCAAGGCCAGGGCCCGGGCGATGCACAACCTTTGTTGCTGGCCTCCGGATAAAAAGGTTCCCTTTCGGTGCAGTGAATCCTTGACCTCATTCCATAGGGCCGCCCCCTTAAGGGATCGTTCCACGATCTCCTCGGTTTCCTTTCGGCCGAGCCGAATCCCGTTTAATTTATAACCGGCAATGACATTATCATAGATGCTCATGGTGGGAAAGGGGTTCGGTTTTTGAAAAACCATGCCTATTTTTCTTCGGAGCACGATCGGCTCCATGGCGTAGATATCCTTATCCCGTAAATAGATCTTGCCTTGGACGGAAGAACCGGGAATCAACTCATGCATCCGATTAATGCAGCGGATAATCGTGGTTTTGCCGCAACCCGAAGGCCCCATCAAGGCGGTGACCTTATTGTCGACGATGGAAAGGGAGACGTCCTTCAGGACGCGGTTTTCTCCATAACCGGCGGAAAAATGTTTAATGCGTAAGACGCTTAGAGTTGGATCTTCCATCGTTTTGAGACTCTCCGGGCGATAAGATTAAAGAACAAAACCAGACTGACCAGGATAAAAGACGCCCCCCAGGCAAATTGGTGAAACTCCGGATAGGGGCTGGTGGCATAATAAAAAATGAGGTGAGGCAGGGACTCCATGGGTTTAAAGAGATTCCAATTCATAAAAGGATTGCCGAAGGAGGTGAAAAGCAGGGGAGCGGTTTCCCCGGTGATACGGGCGATACTTAGTAAAATACCGGTCAGGATGCCGCTGAGACCGGAGGGTATAATCACTTTTAAAATGGTCCTGTGATAAGGCACCCCCAGGGCCAGGGAGGCCTCCTTCAAATGATAAGGGATGAGTTTCAGGGTCTCTTCCGTGGACTTGATAATGACGGGAATCATCATCATGCTCAAGGCGATGGCCCCGGAAAGAACCGAAAAGCTCCTGAGGGGACGAACGATCCAGGTATAGGCGATGATGCCGATGACGATCGAGGGGGTGCCTTGCAGTATTTCCACACACAGTTTTACCGTTCGAGATAGGGCGCCCTCCCGTTTTTCCGAAAGATAGATCCCCGATGCTATCCCAACGGGCACGGAGAAGAGACTGGAGAATATAATAAGAACAAAGGTGCCCAAAATAGCGTTAAAAACCCCACCCCCAATTTCTCCCATCGGCCGGGGGACCTGGGTCAAGAAGGCCCAGTTGATGGAACTGATCCCATTTTTCCCGATATAGAAAAGGATCAGCAGCATGGGCGAGATGGAAAGAAAAGAGAGGAGGATAATAACCCCTTTAAAAAAATTATTTTTAAAAATACGCCAGGCCGTGTTCGATTCCATCAGGTGACTTCTCTCTCCGCAGCGATACTGACTTTCTTAATGATGTAGTTGCCGATGAGATTGACCACCATGGTAACCAGAAACAGCACCAGGGCGATGTTGATCAATGAGGAGACGTAAATCTCCAGGGTGGCCTCGGTAAATTCATTGGCGATGACACTGGCCATGGTATTGGCCGGGGCAAAAATGCTGTAAGGAATGGTGTTCCGGTTGCCGATAAGCATGGTCACGGCCATGGTTTCTCCCAGGGCCCTTCCGAGAGAGAGCAAAATGCCGGCAATGATCCCTGAGCGGGCATAGGGCAGGACGATCTTCTTAACGACCTCATACCGGGTGGCCCCGAGGGAGAAAGCGGCCTCCTTGAGATCGGCCGGGGCCAGGGCAATAACCTCCCGACCGATAGAGGCTGCGTAGGGTATGACCATGATGGCCAGGATCAGTGAGGAAGAAAACAATCCGACACCTTCAGAGGGTACCCCCATTCGGATCTCTATGGCCCTGACGATCGGGATGAGAATAAATAAACCCCACAACCCATAGATGACCGAGGGAATGCCGGCTAAAACCTCTATAGAACTTTTAAGGAAGGAGGAGAGGGCCCCTTCCTTATAATATTCGCCGAGTAACACAGAGATAGCTATGGAAAATGGGATCGAGATGAGCAGGGCCAGAAAAGAGGTCGCCAAGGTCCCCACCAAAAAGGGGAGGGCTCCGAATTGACTGGTTACCGGATTCCAGAGACGTCCGCCAAAAAAGGAAAGACCGAAGACCTTAATAGACGGCCAGGCCTGAATCAGCAAGGTGATGAAGATACCCAGGAGCAGGGCGACGATTCCATAGGCGAAAAAAGACAAAAAGTTCGAAAACCGCTTTTCGGATTTGTCGATGACCCAGGTATTGTTGACTGTTTCTGACATATCAAACGAGTCGCTTTGAGGTAATTTTGAGGTTATATATAAAAAATCCAAGGGGTCAAGGATTCGAGCCGCTCGGCTTGGCCGAGCTAAAGAAGAGGCATCCTCCGGATGCCAGCATTCACGTGAAAGACTAAAGGAATATAAAACAACTCCTGGAACCCTCGAATCCTGGAATCCTCGAACCCTATTTTCTTGTTTAAGTTCCTATTTTAAAACCGGTTTGCCGTTATAGGTCATGGAATGGACGATCTTTTCCGCTTTGGCCAAGGCGTCCTTGGAAAGAGGGGCATAATGTAAAGATTCGGCATATCTCTGACCACCGGTTATAACCCATTGTATTAATTTCGCCAGGGCTTCGGCTTTTTCCAAAGTTCTTCCACCATAGTTTTGTTCTTTGTAAAAAATCAGCCAGGTGAAGCCGGCAATAGGATATCCCTCGGCGGCCTCGGTGTTCGTCAAGGAGACATGCGTATCGTCGGGTAACTTGATATTGGCCGCGGCGCTGGTCGACTTGATGGTCGGTTCGATAAATTTGCCGGCCTTATTTTTTAAAGCAGCCGCCGGCATGTTGTTTTGGAGGGTGTAGATCAGTTCCACATAGCCGATCGAGCCAGGGATCTGCTTAACCATCCCGGCGACTCCGGGGTTGCCTTTGCCTCCAAGCCCTACCGGCCAATTCAAAGAGGTTCCCATACCGACTTTTTGCTTCCATTCCGGGCTGACCTTGCACAGATAATCGCTGAAAATATTAGTCGTACCGCTGCCGTCGGACCGATGGGTTACGCTAATGGCCAGATCGGGTAGATGAACCCCCTGATTTAAAACCGTAATCCGCGGGTCATTCCATTTCTTGATCTTTCCCAGAAAGATATCGGCGATGACATCCGGTGTGAACTTGAGTTTGGGGTTGTCGGGCAGATTATAGGAGATGACTACCGAGCCGAGGCAGGTCGGGACATGAAGGATCGGTGCCCCGGCCGCTTTGAGCTGATCCTCGGTCATAAAGGCATCCGTGCCGCCAAAGTCTACCACCTTGCTGCTGAGTTGTTTGATTCCCCCCCCGGACCCGATTCCCTGGTAGTTGACCTTGGTTTTGAATTCATTGAAATATTCATAGAACATTTTTGAATACAAGGGGTTTGGGAAAGTCGCCCCCGCACCCAACAACTCCATATCGCCTGCCAGGGAGACAGCCGATATCCCAAAGACCAAAAAACCAACCAGTAATAAAAACGATGAAAAACGTTTCATTGCTATTTCCTCCTTAAGAAGTGGTATTAAATTTGGTGTATAATGCCAGCTTAATGTGAAGAGGATATGATCATCTGGTTACTTTTATGTTAAGAAACAAACGGAAAGGTGAAGATCGAAAAGTCTTTATTTCGGGGAAAAAAGGAAAAAACCCGAGAGGGCCCATCCTTGCAAATCAAAAGAGGAATCAATCAGAGGTAACTTCAGCTACTGATTTTTTATTCAAGGGAAGGATGATGGTGAAGGTAGCTCCCTGATTTAAGGTGCTTTGAACCTGGACCGTGCCTCCATGAGATTCGACGATATGTTTGACAATGGAAAGACCCAATCCGGTGCCCCCCAATTCCCGGGAGCGGGCCCTGTCCACCCGATAGAAACGTTCAAAGATGCGTGCCAGATCCTCTTTGGAGATGCCGATACCGGTATCTTCAATAGAAATTTTGATGGCGGATGGCGGATGGCGGAAATCAGTTTGAGCGGTGGGTTCTAACAGGGTCTCCCTTCCGAAATCCGAAATTAAGGTCGCCGTCAGTTGAACCCGCCCCCCGGCTGGGGTATATTTAACGGCATTATCCAGGACATTGAACAGGGCTTGCAGAATACGATCTTTTTCCCAGAAGGTGGTTAGCTCTTCAGGGAGATTGTCGGTCTTCAGGATAAGGGCAATATCTTTCTCCTGGGCTTGATCCGTGACCATTTGTACGGCTGTGGTCAGAACCTCTTCCACCCTGACTTTTTTTAAATTTATTTCGCTCAGCTCCTTGGCATCCAGCTTGGCCAGGTCAAGTAAATCGGAAAACAACAGGTTCATCCGCTTGACATTTTTTTGGATGATGGACAAAAACTGATGAAGTTCAGGAGGATCCGGTGGGGCCAGAGAAAACAGGGTTTCGACATAGCCGCTGATCGAGGTCAGGGGGGTCCGAAGTTCATGAGAGGCATTGGCAACAAAGTCCTGTCGGACCTTTAACAGGTGCCTGAGTTCCGTGGTTTCATGGAGGATGGCCACGGCCCGGCGATGCCGGTCGCCGAAGGTTAAAGGGATCACCTGAACTTCAAAATGCCGTTGCGGCGCCCGCCCGACGGTCAGTTGTAATCTTTGAAAGGGATCGCCTTTCATGATCGTTTCAACGGCCTCCTGCAATTCGCTGTTCATGAATACTTCCTGAACGCTTCGTTTCTTCCAGGATATTTTTTTACCCAGGACCTCTTCCAGGAAAGGATTCATCAGGATGATCCGTCCCTTGTCATCGGTTATCATCACTCCTTCCTGCATGTTGGAAAGCAGGGTCTTTAACTGACCGGTTTCAGTATCCAATAATTCCATTTTTTCTATCAGGTCGTTGGACAGGCCTTCCAGGGAAGCGGTCAGGCCGCTGAATTCCCCTTTAGGCAGGAGGTGGAAAGGTTGTTTGAGATCCCCCTCGGCCATCCTTTTGACCATGTCGGTAATCTCTCGGAGAGGGCGGTTGAGGCTCCAGGTCAAATAGAAGCTTAGCAGGATAGCCAGCAACCCGGTCACCCCCCCGACCAAACCGAGCTCCCATCGCAAATTAGCTATTAATCCATCGAGCTGACTCAATGGCAGGGCTAAACGAACATACCCCGACAGATGGCCTTCCTGAAAAATGGGGATGGCACCATACAGGGTATTGGCCTGCCTGGTGGTGCTGAAACGGATACTCCGGCCGAATCCTTTGGTTTTGGCTTCCAGGATTTCCGGTCGATAGGAATGATCATCGAGTTGGTCAACGGCCTCCGGACTTAGCTCTGAATCGCCCAACACCCGCCCGTCTTTAGAAATAATGGTCACTCTTCTGTGAAGACTTGTGCTCACCTGATTGGCCAGGGAGCGGATTTTCAGAAAATCATTTTGGTCTCTGCGGGGTTGGTTTGAAACCAGATGGGCGGCTAATTTGAGCTCGTGTCTTAATTCATCTTCCTTTTGCTCCATCAGGAAATTTTTCAGGTTGGCCCCCAGATAGAAGGTGCTGGGGATAACAACGATCGCAATGACTAAAAGAAAGGCCGACAGGATTTTCAGGTACCAGCGAAAACTCATAGTGTTCAGACCTTGAAACGGTAGCCCACGCCTCTGACCGTTTCGATTAGAATGTGATGAGTCCCTAACTTTTTGCGAATTCTCCGGACATGGGTGTCAATCGTCCGCGAATAGCCTTCAAAAGAATATCCCCAGACTTTATCCAAAAGGATTTCTCGGGTCTGGACCCTCCCCCGGGTTTTCATTAAATGGGCCAGCAAACGAAATTCCGTGGCCGTCAGATCCAAGAAGGTTTCTTCCAGTTTAGCGGTGTGGGCCTCCAGGTCCATGACCAGGGAATCGGCTTTCAGGTAAGAAGGCTCACCCTGTTTCTCTCGACGATCCAAGAGCTTCTGGATACGCAGGATTATTTCCCGAATGCTGAAGGGCTTGACCACATAGTCATCGGCGCCCAGTTCAAGTCCCACGATCCGATCCATTTCCTCCCCTTTGGCGGTGACCATCATGATGGGGATGTGCTGCAGGACCGGATCCCGTTTCATCCGGCGACAGACCTCCAGCCCGTTTAATCCCGGCATGAGGATATCCAACAAAACCAGGTCAGGGGTCTGTTTTTTTGCCAAAAGGAGGGCTTGTTCTCCATTTTCAGCCCGAAAGGCGTCAAAGCCCGCCTTTTCCAGGTTAAAATGAAGAAGACCCAAAATGTCGGGATCATCTTCTACAATAAGGATTTTCGGTTTGGCCATCTTGGCACTCATTGTATCGTCCGTTCCTGTTTCTGTCTATGATAAAATAATCCTCGAAGTTGCATAAAAATTGATCGATAAAGTAAATTTTAATTGTTATAACAATACATTATGATAATTTTGACATTAAATTTAAACATCACTCCAGGTGAAGTTTAGATTAAGGAAAATATCGATCAATTTTTACCCTTCGGGAAAGTTTGGGAGGCCGCATCTCCTTTGTTGTCCAAGGCTTGCAGTATATGAATACGGCTTCGCCCCGGACGCCTCGGATCTGCAGCCTCCGAAACTTTTGCAACATCGAGGTAATGGTTTAAATTAGATAGCATTTTTGTTACCAAACCGTGACAAGACTGTTAAAGTTAGGTTACCTTCTCCGGAGAGGTGTCATTCCTGACGATAGGCAATACAGGTAAAAATCCTCGAAAGCTCCTGATGAGAGGATGACTTGTCCATGATAAAATAGTTATTTATGGAAACGGCTTTTTATGTTACCAAAGGGTGATCAAGACCACTTCTTTTATGAAAGAGCCGGAAGATCATGTTTGTCTTAAAAAAGGTAGTGTCCCATTTATTTTTTCCCCTGTCATTAATCATTGAACTTCTCATCATCGGCCTGGTGTGGCCCAAAAAGGGCAAAAATTTGCTCATTTTAGGGATTAGTTTCCTGTTCCTTTTTTCTTGCAGCCCCTTTGCCTTTGTAATCCTATGGCCCTTAGAGAGCCAATATCGGCCGGTTGCGCAATCCTCCATCCAGAAAGACATTAAATGGGTGGTGGTCTTGGGCGGGGGATCGAAAGCCAGTAACTGGCTCACACCGCAAGACCAGTTAGGGGAAGCTTCTTTAAGACGCCTGCTGGAAGGGATGCGTCTCTGCAGCTATCTGCCGGAAGGACATCTGGTGTTGTCCGGTGGAGACTATCGCGGGCTTTCTTCCGATGCCCGGGTAATGCGTCAGGTGGTTTTGCAGCTTGGCCGGCCTTCTACCGGCCTGGTTCTGGAGGAATCTTCCTGGGACACGCAGGATCAGGCCAGACTGGTCAAAAAAAAATTGGGCCAGGATCCTTTTTATCTGGTCACCTCGGCCAGCCACATGCCCCGGTCCATGGCCTTATTCAGAAAGGCGGGGACCCGGCCCATGGCCGCCCCAACCGATTTTCACGCCGTCTGGGAACCGTTGAGCGTCACTTCCCTATTTCCACAGGTCGGGGCCCTGAATAACACCGAACGGGCTTTTTATGAATATCTGGGATTTCTTTGGGGTTGGCTAAAGGGATACCTGTGATACAGAAAAGGTCTTACTATACAAGATTGCTCTCAAGGGAATTTTTGAGACCATGATCCTGACCACCGGGACTGGAAAATTTATTGATACGGAAAGAGACCTGACGGCAGCGGAGCGTCATGTTCTCCAGAAGCTCTTTGCCTGGGAGGCGATGGCCTCCAGCCTGGAGGAATTCCGGAAAAAAAAGCAAGAGGCCTTTCAAAGAGGCTGGAACCAATCCGGCCCTGTGCCGGAAAGAGAAGTCATGCAGGCTATTTTGGCCGACCTGGAAAAAAAGGTCGTCTTTCGCCTGTCTGTAACTCCGTAAGTCCCTGCCGACCTTGGTTTGGCCCTCAAACCGGACCAGGCCCCTGCCTACCCTGACTTGAAAGGACCGATGATCCATTAAACCGGAATGGGGGCAATGACCTGGGAGGAAACGAACATCCAGGTGACCAGAGCGGCATTCACCATTGCACCCAGGTATATTTTACCGGTGAGCTGAAAAAACCAGGTTGAAATGGGGATGGCTATAAACAATACGATGATAATGTGAAAAAGGTTTAAGATAAAGGTGACGAACATCCCCCCTGGCCCGACCAGGGGAATGGTTCCTGTGGTCAGCAGGGGGACATATTGAACCATTAAGAAAAGAATCAAGGGGGAGATGAGGGCAACGCTGTTGGAAAAGGACCAGGAGAAAAAGGTTCCCACCCAGGTGCTTTGGAACGGCCTTCGCAGTTGGCCGTGAAGAAAGATGCCCGTTTCCAGGAAACCGATCAGGATAAAGGGAAAATAAAGCAGACAGATTTTGGCCCGATAGGGCGTCAAATCGCTGGCAAAGGGCATCCAGAATCGGAAATCTACAATAAAAAGTTGTTCCAGCAGGTACTCGCTGCAATAGGCATAACCAAAAAGGATCAACCCCAGCAGGATGGTTTTCCCGATGGCTTTTCCCTCCAGGGTCAGACCCTGGGGGCTGCTGGAAATTCCCAGGTCGGCCAGGGTTAAACCGCTTCGGGCCCGTTTTTTGAACCAGATCCTGAAAAGAAAAAAACCGATGATATTGATCCAGAAGAACCACCAGACCGTACCGTTGACCATCATCATGGGAAAAACCTTGTCAATGCGGACCACATACACATGGAGGCCGAAGAGGACAAAGATCAGAGGCAGGTAAAGCCACATCAGGACGGCATTCAGACCGGCCAACTTAAAATAGGACTTTCCGCTGCAGGCATAACCGGGAGAGGGAGCCCCCTGGAGCATGGCGAAGAACCTCATCCTGAGCAGCAGGGCTCCCAGGAAGAGGAGGGAGGCAAAACAGGCCAGCATGGCCGTCAGGGTGGCCCATTCTTTAATGGGCCAGATCTGCTGAGTCGGATCGATCCAGTATTGCTCCGGGGGGTTCAGGGCCTTTTTCATCCACGTCAGGGCCTCGGCAATAGCGGCCCGGTTGTGGGACTCCTGGAGGTGGGTTATCGGCGGCACAAAAACCCTCCGAGCCGTGCCTTGGGCAAAATCGCCGTAGGTTTCATTCAGAAGCGGCCGGGCAACCGGGATGACCTTCCGGGACTGGGGGGTCTGCATCCAGTCCTTCTCGATGTCCTGGGTTCCGGTCATCCGTTTCCGGAATTCATCCCATTTTCCGATGATCATGAGCATATTTTTGGGATTGGAGTCGCTGGCATCCATTCGATAGGCAAAGCCGGAGATCCCCAGTCCCCTGACATCCGGATCCTTCAAGGCCACCGTATAGGCCCATTCCGCACCCAGGCTATGCCCCATCAATCCCCGGGAATCCCGGGCCACAAAAGGCAGGCTCTTCAGGGTTTGAAAAGAAGAAAAAACGCCGTAGGTTTTATCAAAATCCGGATCTTTAGGATCGTTTGGCAGGCCCGAGTTGCCCCGGCCAATGGCATCGATCTCCAGGACCACAAAACCCCTCCGGGCCAATTCCAGGCAATAGGCATCGCTGGTTTCCCGGTTGTTCTGGTAGCCATGGGCATAGACGATGCCCGGTAAAGGGTGTTGGGGATCAGCCGTCTTGGGCCTAAGAAGTTTGGCCCGGATCCCTATGCCGTTGTAATTCGGGTAAGAGACATTGCTCACCTCCACCCGTCCAAAATCCCTCTGGATTAAAGAGGCCAGCACGACAGTCCCCACTAAAATCAACAGGCACAGGAAAAACCCGATCGTCAGGGCAAGCGGGCCGGGGACTTGAAACCTTTTGGAAGTGTTCATTTTCATGACCCTTTCTCAAAGTATATCGGCAGGAGGCCAAAGACTATTTGCTGCCGGCTGATTCAAAACGTATAGTCCTATCGATCCCCCTTGTCAACACCGCCCTGCAGACAAAAAAGGGTTGCCAGTCCGCAGCCCTTTAAGATAAAATTGATTCCAAATAATGCCTTCTTCCTTAGGAGTTTGCGATGATCCATTATAACGGCATCAATCACCTGGCCATGGCCACCGGCGATATGGACCGGACCATCCGATTTTGGAGAGACCTGCTGGGCATGCGGTTGGTGACCGGTTTAGGAAAACCGGGCTACCGCCATTATTTTTTTGAGATTTCAAAAAATGACCTGCTGGCCTTTTTTGAATGGTCCGGGGTGGAGCCGGTCCCTGAAAAAGAACACGGCTATCCGGTAAAAGGTCCTTTCATCTTCGATCATATTTCCTTTGGGGTAGAAAAGGAAGAAGACCTTTGGGAGATCAAAGATACGTTGGAGGTCGCCGGCTTTGAGGTCTCGGAGGTCATCGATCACGGTTTTATCCATTCCATCTATGCCTTCGATCCCAACGGGATCCCTATCGAGTTCAGCCATAATGTCGAAGGGATCGATATCCGCCGGGATCCGACCATGGCGGATGCAGCCCCTTCCAAGGTTTCCCGGGAAGGTCCCGAACCGAACGGGCAGGTCTGGCCGGCAGTCAAAACCCCGACCCCGAAAGACCAGCGGAAGGTCTATCCCGGCGTGGGCAGTGAACTGTTTCACGGGATTCGGAAGGAATCATAACCTCCAACGGAGTTAAGATCATGCATACCACCTTACTATTGATCGACATCCAGAACGACTATTTCCCGGGAGGCAGGATGGAGCTGGAAGGCAGTCTGGAGGCCGGTGAACAGGCCCAAAAAGTCTTGACCTTTTTTCGACAAAAAAATTGGCCCCTGATCCACATCCAACACCTGTCGGCTCGCCCAGGAGCGAGTTTCTTTATCCCCGGCTCAGAAGGGGTGGAAATACACCCCAAGGTCCGTCCCCTCCCCGGCGAATTAGTTATCCAGAAGGTTTTTCCCAACGCCTTTCGTAAGACGTCTTTATTGGAGCATCTGAAAAAAGAAGAGGTCGCCCATCTGGTCATTACCGGCATGATGACCCACATGTGTGTCGAGGCCACCACCCGGGCCGCCTTTGACCATGGTTTTCAATGCACGGTTGTGCCTGACGCCTGCGCCACCAGGGCGCTTTCTTTCGGCGATGAGACCGTTCCCGCCCGGCAGGTTCAGGCCGCTTTCCTGGCAGCCCTGGAAGCCGTTTATGCCAAAATCGTCAAGGCAGAGGATTTGATTGCAGGGTTGAAAATAATGTAACCTTTTAAAACTATAACACCTTAATAATCTCCAACTGAAACTCGATATTCATGGCCGGGAAAATAAAGGCAAAGAGTTTTTCGTAATAAACCGGAAAACGATTGGCCAGAAAAGACACCCCATCCACCCGATGAATCTTCCAGAAGTTGATCCGGGCCTTTATCTTCTTAAACCGGGCCTGGGTATAGAAGTCATATTCAGGAAAACCCCCGCAAAAATAATCCAGCGATTGGCTGTTGAAAAAGTGACGATGGGTCGGGTCTCCATAGGCCTGGGTGCTGGTGAAGTGAGGGACGCTGAGAAAGACCTGAGCCCCCTTCTTTCCAATCCGATGGATCTCTTCCAGGGTGCGGATCACATCGCCGACATGTTCCAGCACATCGATCCCATAGATCCGGTCAAAGAAATCGTCCTCGAAGGGATAGGGGAAAACATCCAGATCATGGAAGACATCGGCCTGAGATCTCGGGTTCTTATCCAGGCCGACAGCCCCGGGGATCTTTCGATGGCCGCAGCCGATATCCAATATTTTCACAGGTCATCTCCTTGAAATCTATGATTAAGAGGCTTTAGAAGTTCAGCAGACTTTGGGCCTCTTTCACAGCCCGGCCCGGTATGAGAAAAGGTTTCGGTCCATGCTTGACAAGCATAATAAACTTAAGTAGTTACGTCAAGATGTATTTTTTAATTCATTGACCACCTTGAAACTTCCTGATATTATCTCGATAATAGTCCAATACGCTGTTAGAGGTAAAAAAGGAGATCAATATGGACAGATCGGAAGCCAAGAAAGATTACAAGCAGACCAAGCGGCCGATGGGGGTATATAGAATCCGGAATACGCAGAACGGCAAATCCTATATCGGTTTCAGTATTGACTTGCAGGCCATAATGAATAGACAAAAAGCTGAGCTGAAATTCGGGAGTCATAGGAACACCGATTTGCTTGGTGAGTGGAAGTCGTTTGGGGAATCGTCTTTTAAATTTGAGGTCCTCGACGAATTGGAGCATGACGAAAACTCTAAAGCAAATCCTGTGGAAGAGCTGCGTATTCTCAGCGAGATGTGGGGTCGCAAGATCGAGAAAGCTGGAGATTTAGTAGTAACCCTTTAACGAGCCGTTCCATCGAACCGCCGAAAATACGGACTCCCGGTGAACGTAGCGTTAGGGCTCTGATTATGGGACAGGGATTGAATAACATAGAGAGAATGTACGATACGGTAGCCAAGGAATATTCGGAAACATTTTCTGATGAACACGAAAAAAAACCGAAAGATCAAGAAATACTCCGCAAATTTTCAAGAAAGATCGGGAATAAAAAGCCGGTCTGGGATCTCGGCTGTGGTCCCGGTCAAACGACAAAATACCTGAAAGATCTTGGAATGGAAATCTCCGGACTCGATCTGTCCGAAAAAATACTGGAACAGGCAAGAACAATGCATCCGGAGATAAACTTCAGAAAAGGAAATATTCTCAAACTTGAATTTGACGATGACTCGATAGCCGGCGTTGTGGCTTTCTATGCTATGGTTCACTTTACAGCAGAACAAGTAGAAACAGTCTTTCGTGAGACATTTCGGGTATTGCAGCCAGGTGGATTATTCCTCTTCACCTACCACATTGGTGAGGGGTCCATCACCCTGAAAGAGTTCCTCGGTAAGAAGATCTCCATAGACTTCATGTTCTTCACGACAGATTTTATTTATGGTGGTCTGAAAAAAATCGGATTTAAAAAAATCGAGATCATCGAGAGAGACCCCTATCCCGGAGTGGAGTACGAAAGTCGAAGGGCTTATGCCTTTGCACAAAAACCAGACTTACAATAATTACCCTGACAAGGCTAATCCAGCCTACGCAAAAAAACGCCCGGCTGGTTAACACCATTCGGCCCCCAGTGACTCGGATTGAGAGGCGTTTTGTATTGAAGTGGTCTTGGGCAATGGGGTTGCCAAGGAAACTGTCATGCTCGAAGGAATCATTTTTGTTGTTGCTTCTGTTGGGATAATCTACGTGTCAAGAGCGTCCCTGGGCGTGCCTGGTTCGCACGGGTTCTATCGCTTTTTTGCTTGGGAGTTTCTTTTGGCGTTATTCTTGCTCAACATGCGAAAATGGTTTGATGACCCCTTCGCACCTCATCAAATCGTTTCCTGGATGTTGTTGCTCATCTCCATTCCCTTGGTGGTTTTCGGTGTTGTCCTGTTGCAGCGCCTGGGGAAACCGGACGGCAAACGCCACGATGCCCCGATGC
Organism: Pseudomonadota bacterium; assembly: GCA_043798385.1. Taxonomy (GTDB): domain Bacteria; phylum Desulfobacterota; class RBG-13-43-22; order RBG-13-43-22; family RBG-13-43-22; genus RBG-13-43-22. Next base: position 7,619 of record JAZDOU010000398.1, on the reverse strand, counting down.
TGGAGTTGGAGAAAACAACGATTCTGGTGACCGAAGGAGTGTATGGCTATATTCGTCATCCATTATATAGTTCGTTATTCGTTTTAGGATGGGGGATATTCTTCAAGTCGCCATCCTGGCTGGGGGGAATTCTGGCGGCAGCGGTGACGATCTTTTTGGTGCTGACCGCGCGGGCAGAAGAAGACGAGAACATCCGCTTTTTTGGTGCGGCTTATCAGGAATATATGAAACGGACCAAGATGTTTGTTCCGTTTTTATTTTGATGGGTAAAAAAGCGACCTAAGTCCACGTTGCCGCCGACGTGGCTCCGGCATAGTCCATTGAGACTCCCCAACTTCTGTGGGAAATGGCGACTGCTTCCGGCTGACCTTTTTGTTATGAATATTACCTATGAAACGAGAAGGAGGTTTACTATGAATAACGATGAACAAAACAGTCTATTGGAAAAACTATCGGCTATCCTCATCCGCTGTTTCTTTTTGTCTTTAGCGCTGTTATGTTTTTGGTTCCTTTTCTATTTGATGGGAGGAAGTTTTGGCTATAGCGTCCATTCAAAATGGTTTGAATTGAGCAGACATGACTATGATCTACTGAACTATTTCGGAATGGCCTTCACCAAGCTTTGTGCCCTATTGTTTTTTTTGTTTCCCTACTTCTCTATTAGGTTGTTATTACGTATTGAGAAAAGAAAACCCTAACCAGTCAACTCGGCGAAGGTTGTTTTATGGACCATTCATTGCGGGAATCAGCCCAAAGCGATTGCTTTTAGGGGGAAGTGATATGAAAAAATTGGACTCACCTGAAAAGGTCAGGCAAAAAATCAGGAAAGGCCTTTGGACCAAACCTACCAGTGGATTGGCCCCGGGGGTTGCCCAGGCCAACCTGGTCATCCTGGACCGGGGAGTTGCCTTTGATTTTCTCCTCTTCTGCCAGAGAAATCCCAAGCCCTGTCCGATCCTGGAAGTGCTCGAACCGGGGCAGATAGAACCCCGAAGGACCGCTCCCGGGGCTGATATCAGGACCGATCTTCCCCTGTACCGAATCTGGCAGAAAGGAAAACTGAAACAGGAAGTCACCGAAATCCGATCTTTTTTTAATCCTGATCTGGTCACTTTCTTGTTGGGTTGCAGTTTTTCCTTTGAAGAGGCCCTGATCCACGCCGGTATTCCTATCCGCAACATCGAGGAAGCCAAAAACGTCTCCATGTATATCACCAACCGAAAATGCGACCCGGCCGGTCCCTTTTCCGCCCCCCTGGTAGTAACTATGCGGCCCATTCGGGATGATCTGGTGGCCAGGGCGGTTCAGATTACCTCTCGTTATGCCTCGGTCCATGGGGCCCCGATTCATATCGGCAATGAAAAAAGGATCGGGATCAGGGACCTCGGTCGACCTGAATTTGGAGACCCGGTAACTATCCGAAAGGGTGAGACGCCGGTCTTTTGGGCCTGCGGCGTAACCTCCACCCTGGGGGCCTTATCGGCCAAGCTGGATCTGGTAATTACCCACGCACCGGGCCATATGTTTATTAGCGATGTCAACAATGAGACCCTGTCGGTGATTTAGGCGGGCAGCCGTTAGTTAGCCACCGGCAGTCAGCCTAAGCCTTTTGTTTCAAGGGTTTTTCTGATATCTGAAAGCTGATCGCTCTCATCCGAAAAACGCTTTTTCGGATGACCCCGGATTATTTGGTATCGTTCTGGAATGCCTTATGGCAAAATGACGTTATTAACCCTCTCATAATAGGAAATACTCTACCCGGGCAGGTAAGGAAGGTGGACATGATCAAAGAAGAATGGAACCCGGGAAGACTTTTGGGGATATCGGGCAACTACTGGATGTCTTGCGCCCTCCATGCCGGGGTCAAACTGGATATTTTTTCCCTGATCGGCAACCAGTCTCTCAGCGGACCGGAAACGGCTCAAAAATTGAAGGGGGATTCCCGGGGTGTAACCATGCTCCTGAATGCCCTGGCGGCCATGAATTTATTGATTAAGAAAGATGGGGCCTATTCAAATACCTTGTTCAGCACCTCCTTTTTAACCAAAGAGTCACCCCGGTACCTTGGTTATATGGTCATGCACCATCACCATCTAATGCCATCCTGGGCACAGTTGGACCAGGGAGTCAAAACCGGAAAAGCGGTCCGGATCAGGGCCTCCTTTGATAATCCTGAGGTGCGGGAAAGTTTCCTGATGGGCATGTTCAACATGGCCATGAACCTGGCTCCTCGGCTGACCTCCTCGATTGACCTTTCTAATAAGAAGTCCCTGCTGGACCTGGGCGGCGGCCCGGGGACCTATGCCATTCATTTCTGTTTGCACAACCCCGGTCTCAAGGCAACGGTCTATGATCTGGAAACCACCCGGCCCTTTGCTGAAAAGACCATCGCCAAATTCGGCCTTACCGGGCGAATTGATTTTCAGGATGGCAATTATAATGAAAAATCGATCAGGGGGACCTTTGATGTCGTCTGGCTTTCCCAAATCCTTCACGGTGAGGGTCCGAAGGAGGTCCAAAAGATCATCCAAAAAGCCGCCTCGGTCCTGGAGCCGGGGGGCTTGATACTGATCCACGAATTCCTGTTAAATAATGAAATGGACGGCCCGCTCTTTCCAGCCCTTTTTTCCTTGAACATGCTCTTGGGCACTGATCAAGGTCAATCCTATTCAGAACAGGAGATCATGGACATGCTGGCTCAGGCCGGGGTCAAGGAAATCCGCCGCCTGCCACTCCAAACACCCAATGATTCGGGTGTCATCCAGGGAAGGGTTTGAAGAAATTTCGAAAATGGTAAAAAAAACTGCTATGATTTCAGAAAAGAAAGCAACCGTAGAAGAGGCCCTCGGTCTGATAAAAAAAGGGAGCCGCCTGTTTATCGGCTGCGGCTGCGGCGAACCCCAGTTTCTGGTGGCCAACCTGGTGGCCCAGGCTGATCGCATGTATGATGTCGAGATCCTCCACGTCCTTTCCGCCCGGGATCCGGGCTATACCGCCTCGACCCTGGGAGGACATTTTCTGGTCCAAACCTTTTTTATGGCCAGCCGGAGGGCACGTGAAGCGGTTTGGGAGGGCCGGGCTGAATATACCCCCATCTTTATGTCTGATATCCCCCGCCTGTTCGAGGACCGCCGTCTGGAAATTGATTACGCCCTTATTCAGGTTTCCCCGCCGGATCAAAACGGCTATATGAGTTTAGGTGTGGCCGTTGACGTGGCTAAGGAGGCCATCGAGGCCGCCGGAACGGTCATCGCCCAGGTCAATCCGGCCATGCCGGTCACTTTGGGAGACAGTTTTATCCATGTTGATGAAGTGGATGCCTTAGTGGAACATGAGGAACCCCTTCTGGAGGTGGCCAGACCTCATCTGACTGAAACCGAACTGGCGGTAGGGCGCAACGTCGCCCGGCTGGTTGAGGACGGTTCAACCATCCATACCGGTCTGGGTCATTTGCCGGCCGCCGCCTTATTTTGCCTTAAGGATAAAAAGGACCTGGGGATCCATACCGATATGCTGACCGACGGCTATCTGGATCTGATTCGCTGCGGGGCGGTTACCAATCAAAAAAAAGAGATTAACCGCAAAAAGGTAGTGGCTTCCTACTGTCTGGGGACCCGGGATCTTTTTAATTTTGTCCATCTCAATCCTTTTGTGGAATTTCATCCGGTGGCCTATACCAATAGTCCCACGGTGATCAGCCAGCATCAGCAGATGGTCACGATCCATGAGGCCATGGAAGTGGATTTTACGGGACTGGTGTGTACTTCCGCTCATCCCAATAAGATTATTTCCGGGATCGGCGGACTGATTGATTTTATGCGCGGCACCTGGCAGGCTAAAAAAGGGAGATTTATCATTGCCCTTCGTTCCATCAGCTCCGACGGGCAATGTTCCTGTATCGTCCCCATCCTCCCCTCCGGCTCGGGTTTGATTGCCAGCCGGGCCGCCGTAGGATACGTGGTAACCGAATTCGGTTCGGTGAACTTACATGCCAAGTCTTTTAAGGATCGTGCCCTGGCCTTAATTGAAATTGCCCATCCCAAATTCCGCCAGGAATTTCTGAATCGGGCCAGAGACGAAGGGCTGTTGTCGCGCGGTGAACCCATCAGCTTCTCGACCAAGGCCATGTATCCCCAGGAATTGGAAAAAAAGGTGCCCTTCGAACGCCAGACCATGCTTCTTCGTCCGGCCAAACCGACCGATGTCCGGGCCATCCAGGAATTCTTTTACGGTCTCAGCGATCGGGACGTCTATTACCGCTTTCTGAGATCCATGAAGGCCTTCCCCAGAGAAGAAATGGCTGCCATGGCCAATATTGACTACCACTTCCGGATGACCATCTTGTGTCTATCCGGAGAGGTGGGCTTTGAAAAAGTTATCGCTATTGCCCGTTATATCTCCGAACCGGGCAAAGATCTGGTGGAAGTGGATGTGGCCGTTTCTGAAGGCCATCGGCGGGCGGGAATCGGTCTAACCATGTTGGAGACTATCATTGAAATTGCCAAGGATAAAGGGTTTAAAGAGATGAGTGCCTATGTGGATGCGGACAATCCCAAAACGATTCTTCTCTTGAAAAAATTGGGCTACAATATGCGGGCCACTCTGGATCACGGGGTTTATGAGATCGAGATCTCTTTTGATGAAAAAGTGGACCAGCCCTCTTTTGTGGTTACCTATGCCTAGCTCACAGGGCCTTGACAAAGATCTCCCGCCCGATAGTCTCATCCAGGGCGATGGAGGTTTCCCCGATCTGGATAATAAAAGAGGGCTGGCGCTGCTTAAGTTGAACCACGATTCCGGGAATCACTCCCAAAGAAATGAGCGGTTCCATCCTTTCCTTGACCCGGGTGGAAATAAAGACCACCCGGCCTTCCTGACCCAAGGCCAGGTCGTTTAAGGGCCGGATCAGGGGTTTAATCTCCCGGGTTAATTTTTTACAACAGGGGCCCTGGGGGATGGGTTTGCCGTGGGGACAGAAAGGGGGATGTCCCAAAAACGAACAGACACTGTCTGTCACCGCGGGACTGAGGACATGTTCCAATTTGCAGGCCGCTTCTTCCGCTTCTTCCTCCGACACCTCGAAAAGTTCCATTAACAGCCGCTCGGTCAGGCGGTGGCGTCTAACGATCCCTTCGGCTAAAACTTCTCCTTTTTCCTTAAATTTAAGGGTGCCCCCATCCATTTCAAAGAGACCTTCCCGCATCATCTGATTCAAAACGGCCCGGGCTTCCGGATCGGAGGTGTTGTCAAGCAGACTCTCCATGTCGGTGACCCCTTTTTCGCGAAGGGTCCAGATCAATTCCAAAAGCTCATCAATGCTCTCCTCCTGGGTTCGAACCATTCGCCCGCCATGCCAGTGATGGCCGGATTGACGACCGCGATCTTGGTTTGGATGCTCAGGATGTCCGTTCATGGTGCCCCCTTTTTTTAAACAGGTTTTTAAAAAATTCGACGGTCCGGGATTCTTTAGGAAAACTGTAGCCGCAATTGGGACAACAAACCAGATTACAATGGCGGCTCAACGGGCAGGCCGAGGGACAGGAACTCCCATCCATAATGAATTCATGGCCGCAGAGGGCACATTGAAGGTGTTGATCCTTTTCCAAAAGGCCCCTCCTTTAAAGTTGATGGGTTCGTAAAAAGTCAAAATCCGGACGGCTTTGAAAAAAGTTCCTGCCAGCCTCCAAGGAGGCCTTTTAATAGGTCGGCATACGGCATCCGAATGGATGCCTTCTTTTAGTTCGACAAAGTCGAACGGCCGACCGGCGGCAAGGCGCGCAAACCGGGAACCATCCTGAAAGGATGGCGACCCAGCATCCCCAGGATGCGAAAGAGGACCTGAGGAATGAGGCGTACTTACTAGTACGCCGCAAGAAGCCCGCCCCGCTGAAAAGCGGGGAAGGATGAAGCGCAACGCAGCATCCGGACTTTTTACGAAGCCGTCAAAGTTGGACGGCAAAGGTCTGTAAACCCATATTGACCAGACCGCCCAGCAATAAGGCAATAACAATGACCACTCCGGAGATGATCAGGGCTATCTTCCAGCCTCTTTCCTTTATGATCATAAAAAAATTGGCAATACAGGGTACAAAAAGGGTGATGGTCACCAGGGCCACCAAAACTTGATTAGGGGTCAAGAGCCCTTTCTGGGCCATGGCAAAAAAACCGGCCGCCCCATAGTCCCGCCGTAAAAACCCGATGACGAAAGAACCGGTCGATTCTGCCGGCAGTCCCAGCCAGTAAACGACCAACGGCCGGGCCCCGTGCTCTAAGGAGGTCATGACCCCGCTTTTGTCGAGGACAAAGAGGATCAGGGTCCCTAAGATGAAAAGGGGGACGGCCTCTCGAAGATACCATTCCAGGCGGGACAACGTTTTGATCAGGATGTTTTTCATTTGGGGCCAGCGCAGCGGCGGGAGCTCCAGAATGAAACTGGCGCTCTCCCCGGGGATCAGCTTGCCGGCCAGAAAACCCACCAGGATGATCACCCCGCTGACGATCACCGCCCAGGAGATAATAATCCAGGGAGAGAATCCGGACAACATGCCGAAGATGACGGCCAGTTGGGCTGAACAGGGGACTCCCAGGGCCAGAAGCAGGGTCACAATGATCTTGTCCTTGCGGGTTTCTAATATCCGGGTGGTCATGGTAGCCATGGTATCGCATCCCAACCCTAAAATCATTGGTAAAATGGCCTTCCCGTTCAGGCCCATGATTTTAAAGATCCGGTTGCTCATTACCGCCAGGCGGGGGAGATACCCCGAGTCTTCCATAAAGCCGAAGATTAGAAAAAAGAAGCCGACTATAGGCAGGATCAGGGCCAGGGCATACGTCAGGGCCATGGTAAAAATCCCGTAAGGGCCAACCAGGAGGTCCTGCAAAAGTTGCAGAGGAATGACGGCCTTGACCAGCCGGGTCATGAAGGGATTGATATAGTCTCCAAAAACGATTTTTTCCATAAACCCCACGGCCAGATCAGCCCCCAGGACCCCGACGATCTCATAAGACAAAAACAGGACCAGGAGCATCCAGATAGTGCCGACCACCCGGTGAGTGGACCATTCCCCCAGCCGCCGGCCCCACCCCTGAGAAGAAACCGATTGCCGGGACTGGATACGAAGCAGCAGTTGGTCTATCTTTCCCAGGCGCTCGATGTTGATCCTGTAACTCATAGACTCTGGAAATAACCGCTGGTATTGCAAACAAAGGGCTTCAAGCTGATCTATCTCTTTGGTTCTCAGCCTTTCCTCCAACCAGGGTCTCAAGGTCTCATCCCCGGCCAGGAGCATCAGGGCCAGAGATCGTCCGCTGATCGGGGCCGGAGGCAGCAGGGGCAAAAGGGAGTCTATCCCCTTTTCGATAATCTCGGAATACCGAAAAGAGAACCAAGATCGGGTAGAATCTTTCAGGGCCGGAAGGAGTTTTTCCAAACCCTTTTTCCGAGTTGCCACCGTGGAAATAACAGGAAGACCGAAGATCTCTTTGATGGCCTTACCATCGATCTCAAACCCCCGGCTCTTGGCCTCGTCCATCATATTGAGGACCATAATCACCGGCAGACCCATTTCGATCAACTGCAGAGCGATCAGGAAGCCGCGACGCAGATTCTTGGCATCCAG
>JAZDOU010000336.1:0-3626 GCA_043798385.1 Pseudomonadota bacterium | reverse complement strand
TTGAAGCTCCCCGCACCAAATGCGTGGGATTGCTCCCGCGCCGTGGTGCGGGGGATTGCTCCCACGCCGTGGTGCGGGGAATCTTCCATGCAAGGAAAATGTCTATTATTGTAGTTCGCTCGCTAACCCCGCAGCAAGCTACGGGGTTAGCGAGCGCTATCCATGTTCAAAAAATTCCGCTTTGATTTGGTCGTATTACCTGTTTAGAACGGTCCTTGTCAAGAAAAAAAAACCACCCCAGGAAAACTGGGATGGAAAATAGTCCTAACCATAGAAGCCGTCTTAGAGAATTTTGAGGAACTGGTTTAAATCATTAATCATTTTATGCTAACCGCGTACAAACGAACTTGTTATCTGTAGGCGATTAAAACGGTCTACCAATGACCGATCTTCTTTTAAAGATGCCTGTTATTAGAGAGCCAGGATTTGGCTTGTTCAATATCTTTAGCGATTTGGGCCTTTAAGGTCTCCGGACCGGAAAAAGTCCGTTCGCCACGGAGCCGTTTTAGAAAAAACAGTTTAATGTCCCGGCCGTAGAGGTCGGCCTGAAAATTAAAAAGGAAGGTCTCGACCGAAATGTATTTTCCGGCAAAGGTGGGATTAAAGCCGACGTTGGTCACCCCAAAAAAGAGACCTTCCGGGACTTCTGCCCGGACTACATAAACCCCCCTTTGGGGCATCAGCTTCTCCTTGGGATTGAGATTGGCCGTGGGGAATCCCAGGAGGGAACGGCCTATCCCTTTTCCGGCAATGATGGTTCCGGAGAGACAAAAAGGACGACCCAAAAGGAGCCTGGCCTCCTCCATGGCCCCGGAGGTGATCAACTCCCGGACACGGGTACTGCTGACCAGATGGGTCCCGGTGGTAACCGGGGGATGAACATGGATCTTAAAACCGGATTCCTTCCCCAATTCTTTCAGGAGGTGGATGTTGCCCTCCCGTTTCCTCCCAAAGGTATAGTCATAGCCGACCACGATCTCTTTCGTCCCGATCTTAGCCACCAGGATATCCTGGATGAAGTCCCTGGCCGGGATCTGGGCAAACTCCTTGGTAAAAGGAATCGACAAGATCGCCTCGATGCCGTATTGGAAGATCAACTCGATCTTGTAGTCGTCGGAGACGATTTGTCTGGGGGCCTTAGCGGGCCTGAGGATCTGCGCCGGGTGAGGATGGAAGGTAATGACCATGGAGGTCCCTTTAATGGCCTTGGCCCGTTCCCGGACTTTTTGAAAAAGGCTTTGATGCCCCAGGTGAATGCCGTCAAAATTTCCAATGGTCAATACCGGGGCCGCCAGGGGCTGCGTTATTTGACTAAGGTCGGAAAAATATATACCCATAGAAAAGGTCCAATCTTAAACCGCTTGACAGATATAAAGGATTCATTTATATTTTTAAAAGTTTTAAAAATCAATCAAATAATGATTGCCGAAGTGGCGGAATTGGTAGACGCGCTAGGTTCAGGGTCTAGTAGGCAAACGCCTGTAGGGGTTCGAGTCCCCTCTTCGGCACCAGGTGATGAGAAGCGGGTAAGTTTTCAATAACTTGCCCGTTTTCATTTTGGGCTGGTTGCGGCTGGGGAGGGAGGTTTTTTATTCCTTGGGCGAGATCACAAGTTGTAATCGATGGACCGGAAGCGGTCCTACCGGCGGAAAAGACGAATGAAAGATGATGTCATTCGACGATTTTGTCGTAATCAGCGTGGCTGCCAATCCAAAACCACAACAGGCCATCAGGTATCTCAACAGCCAGTGCCCGATAATGCATCCCTATACGGACCGACCTGTATTTACCGGTTTTCTTGAAGTGGAGGGATGGGTGAGACGGATTTTCTTTTAACAGAGCGAAATGTGTATCGGCGAGCTCTTGAAGGCTTTGTGGCAATTTACGGTAACAATCCCAGAAGGCCGATGAGGCAAAGTGGTTCAAATGCGTTTCGTCTTTCCCGCCTGGTGTTCCTCAACGGCGCTTTGTACCAACCTGTCCAGCTTGCCGGTTTCGCTATCCATTTCTATCTGACGATCCCATTCGGCTGCGTCAAATTCGATAAACCAGGAGCGAAAAGCGGCCCGTTCACCGGGGCTGAGTTGTTTGATTGTCTGCTCAAGCATTTCGACTTGTGACATGGCCATTCTCCTTTATGGAAACTTTTTTTCTCCCAAGATGGATTTAATTTTAGCATTTACATCAAATAAAAGCAACCGGCTGAAAGACCCGGTCATCCGGTCGTACCGGCGGGCGCCCTGCAACTGGGTTGCCAGAAAATCCTTGAGTGGACTGCGGCGGGAAGAGTAGCGATGGATCATCCGTTTTCACCTTCCCAGAGGTCAGATGGCGGAGACGGCATATAGCGCCTACCAGTCAGCAACGGTGGGATCTGCTGAAACTAATGAATAGACAGTTATTAACTGTCTCATTATAGTATTGAACAGGTTGGGCTATGTTTTCTTACGTCTGTGTCTTCCGGGCTGGTCTTTTCTGCGAATTTATCCACGGGGGACACTTTGCCCCCTCCGGCATTCCCACCCGCTAAAAATCAGCGGGTGGGCTGCGGTTTCCCCCGCTGATAAATTCGGAAAAGACAGCGCCCTCTCGCCAATGACTCCAGAAAAATAGCCCAACCTGTTCAATTAATTGTCAAGACAATTATGAGACCGTTAATAAGTAAATATGGACGCCCCGGTTCCTCCAGCCTAATCCGGTGAGTTGTAATTATGGTAGTTGTACGGGTTATCAAATCCGATACTTCGATACACCGGCTCCCCCATGACCGAGGCCTGCAGGCTGGCAAAAGTGCAACCCCTGTTCCTCCCGGCAACCAGAGATTCGACGGTTATTGCTTTTCCGAAACCATGGTTTCTGAATCTATCAAGAGTGGCGACCCAGTAGATCCCCGCAACCGGTCCGGTCTTGATCAGCATTGAAGTGCAGGCCGGCTGGTTGTCGGCATACCCGACGAGCAGTTCAGTATCGGGCAGATGCAATAGTCGCTTCGTGACAATGAACGGACCGGAACCTACTGGAAGAGAATAACTCTTTTCGACGATCTCCTGAAAATGGACTAACTCCTCGGCAGTCGAAACCCGCCTAATGGCCAAATCCCTCTGGAAGACGTTTTTATCTGGAAGGTCCAACAGGGTCATGATCGCTTCGGGGCGGTTTTGCTTATATCCTCTTTCGGACAGCAGGGGTAAAAAGTCCTTTTCCAGGCCGTTTCTGAACGAGATGCGGAAGGGCAGTTTCCTGGATTGAAAAAACTGCTCGCCTTTCTGTAACAGCTTCAGCGGCTTCGACGTCTTCTCCTGAACAAAGAAGACATTAAACTGTCTGTTTGGAAAACCGGAGTTGAAAATGCTGAATTTGTAACTGTTAAAGAATTCACCGCTGATGGTATTGGAGATTAATAACCCCATACATAAAACATAATTGTAATCGACTAACTCCTGTTTATCTCTATCCAAGTTCATAGTTTGGCTCCCATAAAACAGTCAATATCTTGAATCTTTCCCAATGAATAAACGGGTTAGTTTCCATCCGGAAAAGGCCTTCCCGGATGAGAACATACAGCTGCCGGCAATCCTCTATGGCCAAAAACCCTTTAAAAAGGGTTTCCGGCGAGAGCTTCATGC
>JAZDOU010000331.1:0-3046 GCA_043798385.1 Pseudomonadota bacterium | reverse complement strand
GCCGGGCCCTGGGGCAGGGGAGGATGCCGATAGCGGGGCAGGAGGAACTGACCGAAGAACAGATCCGCTTAGAAATAATCACGTTGGGCTTGCGGACACGAGCCGGGCTGGATCTCGGTCGTTTGGGCGATAATCTGATCCTGGAAAAGATCCTGTCCGGGCTGGTTGAATCCGAATGGGCAGCTATCATAGATAATCATGTCGTTCCGACACTGAAAGGCTTTCTGGTAGCCGACCGGCTGCCTTTATTGTTCTGTTAACGTTTTGGTGTGACTATGGAAGAAAACGACTCGATGGACTATCCGGTTGACGGCATCCTGGACCTGCATGCCTTCCGTCCCAACGAGGTCAAAGATCTTGTTCCGGAATATTTGACAGCCTGCCGAGAGCGGGGAATCCTTCAAGTGCGCATCATCCACGGAAAAGGCAGCGGCACCCTGCGCCGGACCGTCCGGGGCATCCTGCAACGCCTCCCGGAAGTAAGGGCTTTTCAGTCGGCCGGCCAAGAGGCCGGCGGCTGGGGGGCAACACTCGTCACCTTAAAACCTCTATAGCCCTTTGAAGTGCCTTTGCAAACCACAGACAAGGCATTTGATTTAGATGTTTGCCTTTTCAGAAGGAAGTTCTCCGGCCTTTGGCAAACAGTTCCAGGTTGAGAAAGCCTAAAGGAAACCCTTGGCGACTAAAAAAGCATTTGACAGCAACTGTCACTAACTGTACCTTATCCAAATAGAGTATTGTAAGGTATTTTGGATTGGTTCTAAAAACCTCAAGGAGATCCCATGAAAAAAGTAATCCAGAAAGGCGATCGGGCCAGGCAATTTGTGCTAAAGGATAACCGTGATAAAGAGGTGTCGTTGTCGGAATTTAAAGGGAAGAAGGTCCTGCTGTCATTTCATCCCCTGGCCTGGACCAGTATCTGTGCCGAGCAGATGAAGGCCCTGGAAGCGAACAAAGAGAAGTTTGACCGCCTCAATACCGTTGCCCTGGGTCTGAGCATCGATACCGTGCCTTCAAAAAATGTCTGGGCTAAAAAGCTTGGCATTAAGAATACCCGGCTGCTTTGCGATTTCTGGCCTCACGGCAAGATTGCCAAGGCTTACGGCCTATTCAGAGAAGCTAACGGTTTTTCGGAGCGGGCCAATATCATTCTTGATGAAAAGCATGGCGTTCAATTTGTTAAAGTGTACCCGATCTCTCAGTTACCGGATCTGGAGGAAATTTTTAAGGCCCTGGAATGAATAGAGATCGGAAGGCATGCTCTTCATCTATCCCCCGGTGGTTAAACCGTCTGAACCGCCTGCCGGACTGGCCAAGCTGGCCGGGGCCTTAAACCGCCATGGCCTAAGTCATCAGATCATTGACGCCAACCTGGAGGCCCTTTTTCACCATGTCGGGGGTCCGGTGGATCGTGACGATAAATGGACCCGGCGGGCCAGACGGCACCTTTCTTCCAACCTGACCTCCCTATTCAACGGCCAGGCCTTTAGCAATCTGGATCACTACAAACGAGCCGTGATTGATATCAACCGGGTGGTCCAAATGGCCCAGCCCCAATTAGGCGGATCGCTGACCCTGGTGAATTACAGCGATCCCCGGTTTTCTCCGGTTCGAAGCCAGGACCTGATCCGGGCCGCGGAAAACCCCGGACAAAACCCCTTTTTCAATTATTTCAGTACCCGCCTCGACGGTCTGCTGGAGGATCGCCAACCATCCCTGATAGGGATTTCGCTAAATTATCTCAGTCAGGCCTTGTGTGCTTTTGCCATGGCCGGTTATCTGCGGGAAAAGGCCCCGGGCCTGAAGATCATCATGGGAGGCGGATTGGTAACTTCCTGGTTAGCCGGTCCCGGGTGGCGCAACCCCTTTGAGGGGCTGATCGATGAACTGGTGGCCGGGCCGGGAGAGGGGCCGTTACTCTTAAGTCAGGGTATCGAGCGAATTGAAAGCCATTACCGGCCGGACTACGGGGCTTTTGCAGGCAACCGCTATCTGTCACCCGGGTTTATTCTGCCCTACAGCGCCTCCAGCGGGTGCTATTGGAGTCGGTGCTCCTTTTGCCCGGAGTGTGCCGAAGGGAATCGCTTCAGACCCATCCCGCACCGGCAAGTCCTGACCGACCTGGAAGGCCTCCTTCAGGAAACAGGGCCTGTTTTGGTGCACCTGCTCGATAATGCCGTCAGCCCGGCCCTGCTCGGGCGCCTGGGCGAAAACCCGATGTCCGTGCCCTGGTATGGTTTTGCCCGGATATCGAAAGAGTTGACTGACCTGGATTTTTGCCTGGCCTTGAAACGTTCCGGCTGTGTGATGCTTAAACTGGGTCTGGAATCGGGGGATCAAACGGTCCTGGACCGTCTGGGCAAGGGGATCGAGCTGGAGACCGCCTCGGCGGTCTTGCAGAATTTAAAAGCAGCCGGGATTGCCACCTATGTTTATTTACTGTTTGGAACGCCCGCCGAAGACCTCGCCTCTGCCAGGCAAACCCTGGACTTCATAGTTCGTCATGGCCGATTGATCGGGTTTTTAAACCTGGCCATTTTTAATTTGCCCCTTTACAGTCCTGATTCGGTGAACATGGAAACCGAGGCCTTCTATGAAGGGGATCTCTCCCTTTATCGGCAATTCCAACATCCCCGGGGGTGGCACCGCCCGGTGGTCCGGCAGTTTCTGGACCGCGAATTTAAAAGACATCCTGCCGTTGCCGCCATCCTTCGTCGAGATCCCCCCCTGTTCACCTCCAACCACGCCCCGTTTTTTAAAAACCTTTAAAGAAGATCGAGAGAGGCTCAAAAGATGCCCTCCGGACCCTTGCCTTTGGCCTTGTTTTTCTCCTTGCCCTTGTCTTTTTCTTGTCCTATAATCTTTCTAATAACAAGCAAATTCTTCTCAAAAACTAATATTAAATTTAGTATGATGAAATAAGCAATGATTAAGAATCCTGAGATATTAAAGAAATTCGAAGATGACTTCCAGAGGAATGGAGAAAGGTTGTCCTATCGCCAGTCCAGGAGGCTTTTCGACTCCATGTGGAATGAAGCCGTGACAC
>JAZDOU010000271.1:0-2641 GCA_043798385.1 Pseudomonadota bacterium | reverse complement strand
TGTACTCGTTACCGGGGCCATCTCCGGACTCGGTGTCGGGGTTTACATTTACGGCATTTCGGCCCTGTTCAAGCCTATTGCTTCCGACCTCGGCCTGAGTCGCGCGTTGACATCCGGAGCTGCCGGAATAGGCATCATGGTAGGTTGCCTCTTAGCCCCTTTCGTAGGCATGATTGTCGACAAATTCGGTCCGAGGTTGGCCAACCTTTTCGGTCTGCTCACCCTCATTGCAGGCTTGGTTTTGATGAATTTTGTCACCTCCCTCTGGGGATTATACCTGGCCTGGGGCGTGATCATGGGTATCGGCGTCCATCTTGGTTTGACCCTCGCAATGGATAAGGCTGTGACCAACTGGTTTCTTAAGAAAATAGGGTTGGCCATGGGCTTGAGATTTGCGCTCGTAGGGCTCTTTAGTGCCCTCTCCGTGTCTTCTATCTCGTGGTTGGTCTCCAGATTCGGCTGGCGAACGACATGCCTGGTTTGGGCGGCTGTTTTACTCCTTGGGGTGCCTTCCATTCTGCTCTTTGTACGAAACAAGAGACCGGAGCAATATGGTTTGCTGCCGGACGGAGACAAAATAGGCCCGGATTCTGAAAGGCTTTTGGAATCCTTGAATGCTGGGGGCATCGTCCAGTCCTCCCCTTCAACAATTTTCGAGTATAACCTTTTACAGACCATGAAGACGAAGGCCTTCTGGATTCTGGCTGCGAGTTTCCTGGCCCAACTCCTCGTCATGGTGGGTTTTAACACCCATTGCATTCCCCTTCTTACGGGAATGGATATAGATCCCATTGTCGCAGGCGGCATGATGGGAACCATGCTTATCTTCACAATCCCTTCCAGATTGATGAGCGGGATACTGGCCGACCGGGTCAGTAAAAATCGAGTGAACCTTTTGCTGATTTTGCCGTTTCTTTTCATTATCATCGGCGTTGGAATCTTTCTGACAAAGCAGACGCTCTTCACCATCTATATTCTGTTGATTCTTTACGGGATATCGCATGGATTGCCAGCACCCCTTTTTATTATTATCATCAGCCGTTACTTTGGGCGTAAAGCCTTTGGCTCCATTTTCGGTATCACTTTCTTGTTAGGGTCGCCCGCGGCTTTCCTCTCCCCTATCCTTACCGGCTGGTTGTTTGACAGAACAGGCAGTTATAACATCGCGCTCATGTCTTTTGCCTTCATATCCCTCTTAACCATCTTCCTCCTGCTTTTTCTCAAAGCCCCAAACTTGCCGCCCCGGGAATCAACATCCACCGCTTCAGCTGGAGGAAAGTGAAGCCTCTTGTGCTCATGCACAGGGCACTTTGAGTCTGTTCGGGAGGACCTGATAACGCATCAGGGCTGCTTTTCTCGCTTCCTGCTAACGACCTGGATATTTCCGGTCTGCTTGTCGATCAACAGTTCATTGAGCCAACTGCCGTCTTTACTGTAGGCCTTTGCGGTGTAATACCGCCCCTTGTTGACCAATTCAATGAGGTCGTAGTTGTCCATCAATTCTTTGCGCAGTTTCCTGTCAATAGCCTCCATGGCGGTGACCCTACCCATGCCGTCGGTTCCGGGACCAATGATCAATTCACCATTGGTCTCTGAAACATCAGAACCTGCAGAAATCCCCTTATCTCTTTTTTCTGTCATCATCACTTGCCTCCCGGTCAAAAAGTATTCGTAGCGACACTTTGAAGTCTCTATCCTCTCGCCGATTTTCGGCCCCATCATAGGGTTACTAGTAATCATCCCATCCGAATCTGCAATTATCGAGAAGCGGCTTTTATTCTATTCGTAGGTTCTGCTTGATGAGAAGTCAAGCCCGCCTGGTCATCAATGAATCAGGCCCGGCCACCTCTGATTGAGAACTTCTATTCCTGTTCTAGCCCCAGAAAACGGAACTCGGATTTCTCGTTAGGTATTCCCTCGTTGATTGAGGGCATTAACCGATCCATTTCGATGCTCTTCGCGATGAAAACCCGATCTCCTGAACGGCATCGGAACCGGCGATTCTGATAAGGAGCCTTCCTCTCTAAATAAACCCCGCAAACTCAGGCACTTAGAAAACAGGCACGGCCTATGCAATATGATATCCCAGTTTTTTTAAAACCACACCGTTGGTGTGGGTAAAATAAACGGCAAGTCGAAAAGGAGGTGAATGGATCATGAAAAGGTTTTTTATCATGTTGGTGGCCCTTGTTGCAGTGCTGGCCTTTGTAAGCGGCGCTTTTGCGGCGGAGAAAAAGGCGGCAGCCCCAAAAGCCTCGGGGACCGTGGTCGCCTACGAAGCAGGCAAGATGATCACGATCAAAGGGGCGAAGGATCAGGAAATGGCGTTTGATATCGCCCCTGATGCCACCGTCAAAGGCGAAGTCAAAGAGGGCGCCAAAGTGACCGTCATGTACAAGAAAGACGGCGACAAGATGGTAGCGACTTCCATCTCCGTCCCCGCCAAGAAAGCGGCCAAGGCAAAGTAACAGGTTTTCCAAGTTCACGAGAAAGGCATAAGCCACGGGTTGTGGGTTATGCCTTTCTTGTCAGGGTTGTTACGTATTCCCATGGATATCTTGAGGCAATACACCAAGAACCCCCAACAGGTTCTGCTTTTCTTAGAATCCCTCCGCAAGTCCCTGATCCGCATCGGTCTGGT
>JAZDOU010000255.1:0-21663 GCA_043798385.1 Pseudomonadota bacterium | reverse complement strand
CCGACCGTATGGTGGTGTCACGCCACTAGCGTGGCATGACGGATTAGTACGTAAATAGGGTTTAAGAGGTAACGTTGGCTCCATTCTATTTTCATGTTTCGTGGTGCCATGCCCTTGGGCAGGGCATGGGAATTAATACGAAAAAAACGGTTCAAGGTCCAAGGTGTACGGTTTAAGGAAAACCCAAAGCCCGATCAGAGTGTTGGAGACATTGGGGTTCATTTTCAGGTCCCGGCTTCCGAAGGGAAGCCTCCTTTTAGGTCGGCAGATCGGCTCCCGGATGGGAGCCTCTTCGAAAGCTCGACTCAGTCGAGCGGCCCGACCGTATCGTGGCGCCCCTTGGGCATGAGGGTTTAATATTAGGTTTTATCCAGTATCAAGTATCAAGTATCCAGTATCCAGTATCCAGTATCTGATTTTAAAGGTTTATCATGTCCTTTGAATTTTTTGTCAGCGCCCGTTATCTGAAGGCCAAAAGGAAACAGACCTTCATTTCCATCATCACTTTTATTTCTATGGGTGGAGTGGCCTTGGGGGTTATGGCCTTGATCGTTGTCCTGGCGGTAATGAGCGGTTTTGAAAATGACTTGAAAAATAAGATTTTGGGCTTAAATTCCCATGCCCTGGTTTTAAGCTGGGATAATGCCATTGGAGATTATTCCCAAGTGGCCCGGCAGGTAGAATCGGTACCCGGAGTAGTGGCCGTTACCCCGTTTATTCTAACCCAGGTTATGGTGAGTACCCCTGGACAGGTGATCGGGGCGGTTCTCCGGGGCATAGATATTCAGAGCGCCCCAAAGGTGATTTCCGTGGATCGAATTATAAAGAAGGGGAATTGGAAGGCCCTGGAAGATCCTCCTCAAGCGGAGGGGCAAAAAGAACCGGGCCCTCCGGGGATCATTTTAGGTCAGGAACTGGCCAAGGCTTTGGGCCTTTCTTTAAATGATACCCTTTCTATAATCTCCCCCCTGGGCGAATTAACGCCCCTGGGGAGGATCCCCAAAATGAGACCCTTTAAGTTGGTGGGAACCTTTGAAACGGGGATGTTTGAATATGATTCTACCATCTCTTTTGTCTCCCTTTCTCAGGCCCAGTCTTTTTTGGGTCTGGGACGTAGAGTTACCGGGTTGGAAGTCAAGACCCGGGATGTTTATCAGGCGGCAGAGATTGCCCGGACCATTCAGACGAAATTAGGTTTTCCCTTTTGGACCAAAGACTGGATGCGGATGAACAAGAACCTGTTTTCGGCCCTAAAATTAGAAAAACTGGTCATGTTTATCATCCTGACCCTGATTATCCTGGTGGCGGCCTTCAATATCGTGGCCTCTTTGATTATGGTGGTTATGGAAAAAACAAAGGACATCGCCGTACTCAAATCCATGGGGGCCACGGCACCCAGTATCATGAAAATTTTTATGCTGGAAGGGGTTATTATCGGAACAGTGGGCACGGCCGTGGGGTTGTTGGGCGGTGTGGGTTTGTGCCAGATCCTGACAAAATATAAGTTTATCAAATTACCCAGCGACATTTATTACATATCCTCTCTGCCGGTTTTGATGAAGGGAGGCGATATTCTAATGATCGTGGCCTCCGCCCTGGGAATTAGTTTGATAGCCACCCTGTACCCGGCCTGGCAGGCCTCTCGTCTTGACCCGGCTGAAGCCTTACGCTATGAGTAAAAAGAGTCAAAAAAGGGAGTTATGATTCAACCTTTGGTTACGGTAAGAAACTTAGAAAAATTTTTTTTCAATAATCGACATCGCGTGGAGGTGCTAAACCATCTTGACCTGGAGCTTGGCTGCCAGGATACCCTGGCAGTGGTGGGGGCCTCGGGAAGCGGGAAATCCACCTTGTTGCATATTTTAGGAACCCTGGATCGACCTTCCTCCGGCCAAGTGCTGTTTGAAGGCCAAAATATTTTTGAACAGACTCCCCAGGAGTTGGCCCGGTTTCGTAATCAGAAGATCGGTTTTGTATTCCAGTTCCATCATTTGCTGCCGGAATTTACCGCCCTGGAAAATACGATGATGCCCCTCTTGATTGCCGGGGACAGCAAACAGGAGGCCAGACGGAGGGCTGAAGAGATGTTGGCCCAACTGGGTTTGAAGGAGCGTTTGTTTCACCGCATCGGAGAGCTCTCGGGAGGGGAACAGCAACGGGTGGCCATTTCCCGGGCCTTGATTCGTTCTCCCCAACTGATTCTGGCCGATGAACCGACGGGAAATTTAGATCGAAAAACCGGAGAACAGATTATAGAATTATTCAATCAACTCAATCAAGAAAAAGGAGTAACCTTTCTGATGGTTACCCACAATCAGGATTTGTCTCGGCGGTTTAAAAGAAATGTGGAAATTGTGGATGGCAAGGCCATAGAAATCCCCAGGGGATAAAAGGGAGTCCTTATGCTTAAAAAAATTATTTTCAGCTTGATGGTTTTTTTTATCGTTCCGGTTATGCCGTTATTGGAAATCCAGGCTGCCTCAGAAGGACCGGTGGCCCTAATGCCCTTTACGATATACAGCCAGGAGGACTTAGCTTATCTGCAAAAGAATATTTTGGAGACCCTTTCTGCAGGATTAAGCAAACAGCAGATTCCTCTTATTCCTCTGGTTACCATCCAGCCCTGGATGGCCAAAAAAATTCCCAGCGATTGGAATGAACTCCGGGCCATCGGAAAGCAATTGGGGGCGAATTGGATCGTTTATGGCAGCCTGACCAAGATCGGTCAACGACTGAGCCTGACCGGGAACCTCTTAGAGATCAAGACCGACACCCCTCCCTTGTCCTTTTCCATGACGGAAGAGGGGTTGGAGAATATTCTCCGGTTGATTGATAAATTTTCAAAAGAACTGGGATTAAGGATTTTAGGGAAGGAAAAGATCGTTGGAATTTCCATTAAAGGGAACCAAAGAATTGAGGCCCAGGCCATAGAAAAAGAGCTTAAGTCAAGGGTCGGCGAGGCTTATAATCCCGATCTTTTAGACCAGGACATTCGGGCCATTTTCAAAATGGGATTTTTTTCCGATGTCCGGTTGGAGGTGACATCGGCCCCCGAAGGGAAATCGGTTATTTTTGTGGTTGCGGAGCGCTCCTTTGTTAAACGGATTGATATCAAAGGCAATAAAGAACTCAAAGAAGACGAACTCAAAGAACAGTTAACCGTCAAACCCTATACGATCTTGAATTTAAACACGGTAAACGAAACCCTGGAGAAGTTGACGGCCTTTTACCAGTCCAAAGGCTATTTCAATGTACAGATTACCTATTCGACCACTTACGAGGACAAAGGACAAGCGGCCGTGGTCGTTTATACTATCGTGGAAGGCAAAAAGGTTTATATTAAAACCATCACCTTTCAAGGGAATAAAGGTTTCTCTGAAAATAAATTAAAGGACTTGATGGAAACCAACGAGAAAGGCTTTTTCTACTGGTTCACTTCCTCCGGTGTCTATAAGAAAGAGTTGCTGGAGCAGGACCTGGAAAAATTAGCGGCCTTTTATTACAACCACGGCTATTTAAAGGCCAAAGTGGGAGAACCGACCGTCCGGCATGAAGGGGAATGGTTATATATTGTCATCCCTATCGAAGAAGGGCAGCAATATAAGATGGGTCAGGTCGAAATGAATGGGGACTTTATTCAACCCAAAGACAAATTGATGGCCGTCTTGTCCATCACTAAAGAAAAATTTTATAACCGTGAGGTGATCCGCAAGGACATTCTAAAGCTCAATGATCTTTATTCCGGTGAAGGATATGCCTTTGCCGAAATTAATCCTCAGATCAAAGAGGATCCTTCTGTCCCCAAGGTTGATATCGTCTATGAGATCAAAAAAGGGGCCAAGGTCTATTTCGAACGCATTGACATTGTCGGGAATGTCAAGACCCGTGACAAAGTGATTCGAAGGGAATTCAAAGTGGCCGAAAAAGGCCTCTTTGATGCGGTGGCTCTCAGGCAAAGCAATGAAAACCTCCATCGTCTTGATTTTTTCGAAGAGATCAATATTTCGACTTCGCCGGGCAGCCAGGAAGATCGCATGAACTTGAAGGTTGAGGTCAAGGAAAAGATGACCGGGTCCTTTTCAGTGGGCGCCGGATACAGTGCCGTCGATCAGTTTATTGTTATGGGGCAGATTGCTCAAAGAAATCTTTTCGGGCGGGGGCAACGCTTAAGTCTGGATGCCCAACTCGGGGCCAACACCAACCGCTATAATCTAGGTTTTTTCGAGCCCTGGCTTTTAGATAGCCGGGTCTCAGCCAATATCAACCTGTATAACTGGCTTCGGATATGGGACCAGTATACCAAAAACAGCCTCGGCGGGACGGTCGAATTCGGCTATCCCCTCTTTGAAGAATTTACCCGTGGATTTCTTAGCTATACCTACGACGATGCCAACGTGACCGATATCCAGGCCGGGGCCGCTCAAATCATCCAGGATATGGCCGGTCGCCATCAAACCAGCAGCGTTCGCTTAACCCTTAAAAGGGATTCCAGGGACCTGCTCTTTAATACCACCAAGGGGTCGATTAATAGTGCTTCGGTCGAATATGCCGGGGGGCCTTTGGGGGGGACGAATTTTTTTACCAGGTATCTGGCCAGTTCGGGCTGGTATTTCCCCCTTTTCTGGGAGACCACTTTTTTTGCCAGCGGCAAATGGGGATATATCACCCGGAATTCCGGAGGGGATTTACCCTTATATGAAAAATTTTATTTGGGCGGTATAAACTCGGTTCGCGGGTTTAAATATTACGATATCAGCCCTACGGACCCAATAACGGGTCAAAAAATCGGTGGGGAACAGATGGTCCAATTTAATTTTGAATACATCTTTCCCCTGGTTCAAAAAGCGGGGATCAAGGGACTGGTGTTCTTTGATGCCGGCAACGCCTATACCAAAGACGAGTCGATTAATTTCGGAGAGTTACGAAAAAGTGTCGGTGTAGGTATCCGCTGGTATTCCCCTATGGGGCCCCTGCGTTTGGAGTGGGGCTGGAATATTGATCCCAAGCCCGGAGAAAACACCAACAACTGGGATTTCAGTATTGGGACATTTTTTTAATGATCTTTGTGTTACGGGTTTCGAGTGGCGAGTCCTTTGGATCCGCACCCCGCAAGGCGTAACCGGATAATATCTTTTAGGAGGAAACGAATGAGAACCTATTTATTTAAACCCCTTTCATGGATTGCCGGAACACTTTTTCTTTTAACGGCTATCTCGTCCTGGGCCAGCGAACCACCTCTTAAGGTGGGGATACTGGATTCCAATAAATGCCTGCAGCAATCCGAAACCGGCAAAAAGGCCTTCAAGAGTTTACAGGAAAAATCTGATCGTATCAAAAAAGATTTAGACAGCAGGCAGGAAGAACTGAAAAAACTCTACGAAGAGTTTGTTAAAAGAAGAAATGTCCTCAGCTCGGAGGCGAGACAAGAGAAAGAAAAGGAGCTGATGCGCAAAGAAGAAGATTTGAGGGGCTTGGCACGCAAGAAAGAAGAAGAAATGCGCAAGGAAACCGATAGCGTCCTGCAGCCACTGGTAAACGAATTGCATGAGGTTATGAGGAAGGTGGCCAAAGAGGAAGGCTATACCTTGATTCTGGAAGGCAAAGGCGGCATGGTCTATTATTTTACCCCTCCTGTCAGCGAGATCACCGATAAGGTCATCAAGCTTTTCAACGAAATGAGAAAGGAAAAGAAGAAATAAGCATGAAGACGTCAGCCCCACCCCTTTCAGGGGTTTCTTTGGAGGAATTGGCCCGCCTGGTTGGAGGGGAAGCCCGGGGAAGCTGTGAAGAGTTGATTGTCGGCATCACCGGGATTCGTGAGGCCGGAAAGGGACAAATTACATTTCTGGCCAATCCAAAGTACGGCAAGGACCTGGAAACGACCCGGGCTTCGGCCGTGATCGTCGGGCCCCAATTCCCCGAGACCGGGAAGCCCTTACTCATAACCCCCAATCCATATCTGGCCTATGCCAGGATTGCCCAGTTTTTTGCCCCCAAACCCAGTCTTCCTCCGGGCATCAGCCCTCTGGCTGCTGTCGGCCAGGATTGCCGAATTGGGGCCAACGTCTCCATTTTCCCCTTTGTTTATCTGGGAAACCAGGTGGAGATTGAAGAGGGCGTTGTCCTGTACCCGGGTGTCTTCGTCGGGGATTCCGTTCGAATCGGGAAGAATTCCCTGATTTATCCCAACGTTTCCATCCTTTCGAGAACTGTCATCGGGCAGCGGGTTATCATTCACAGCGGGACGGTAGTTGGAAGTGATGGGTTTGGTTTTGCCCAGGACGGGATGACCCACATCAAAATTCCCCAACTTGGTATGGTTCAGATCGACGATGACTGTGAGATCGGGGCCAATAATACCATCGACCGGGCGGCCTTGGGCAAGACCTGGATCAAGACCGGGGTCAAGACCGACAATCTGGTCCATGTGGCCCACAATGTGGTGGTCGGAGAACACTCCCTCCTGATTGCCCAGGTCGGCATATCCGGGAGCACCACCCTGGGAAAAGGGGTCATCCTGGCCGGTCAGGTGGGTGTGGTCGGGCATATCACCATCGGTGATAGGGCTATTATCGGGAGTAAATCGGGAGTAGCCAAATCCATTCCGGCCGGCGACGTCGTTTCGGGAATCCCGACTATGCCCCATCAGACCTTTTTACGCACCCGATTCCTTATTGAACGACTGCCGGAGATGGCCAAACAGGTACGGGCCTTGGAAGACCGAGTCCGTCTCTTGGAAGCTGAGAAAGAAAAGGGGGGGAAAAAAGACCATGGAGATGAGTAATGAGGAAGTTCAACAGATTTTGCCCCATCGCTATCCTTTTTTAATGGTGGACAGGATTCTGGAATTAACTCTGAATGAGAAAGTGATCGGGTTGAAAAATGTGACAATCAATGAACCCTTTTTCCAGGGACATTTTCCAGGAAGACCGGTCATGCCGGGGGTATTGATTCTTGAGGCCCTGGCCCAGGCCGGCGGGATCCTGGCTTATTCGTCCACCCCTAAGATGATGGGGAAGCTGATCTATTTTCTGGCCATCGATAAAGTGAAATTCAGGAAACCGGTTATCCCCGGGGATCAGCTGATTTTAGAATTGAGTGCCTTGCGACGGGGCCAAAAGGTCTGGAAGATGCAGGGCAAGGCCTTTGTCCGGGAAACCCTGGTGGCCGAGGCGGAACTGACCGCAGCCATTGCCGACGATAAAGCCATTCAAACCGGTGAGGAGGCTTAATGGCGACATCCTTCATTCATCCCACGGCCATTGTGGATCACCTGGCCGAGTTGGGCGAAAAGGTCTCAATCGGGCCTTACACGATTATTGAAAGGGAGGCCGTTATTGGTTCGGGTACTGAGATAGGGGCCCATGTCTATATCGACCGTTATACTAAGATAGGCCGGGACTGTCGAATCTATCCTTTTTCCGCCATCGGAACTCCGCCCCAGGACAAAAAATTTAAAGGGGAAAGAACCGGGGCGGTTATTGGGGATGAAAATGTGATTCGAGAGTATGTGACCATCAATCGAGGGACTTCGGGAGGCGGTGGTCTGACCACGATAGGCAATCAGAATCTGTTAATGGCTTACGTCCATGTGGCCCATGATTGCCATTTGGGGAATGGGGTTATTATGGCCAATTTGGCCACCCTGGCCGGCCATGTGGTCCTGGAAGATTATTGCACGCTTAATGGATTAGTGGCCATCCAACAATTCGTCCGGGTGGGGGCCTATGCCTATGTTGGAGGGAAATCCGGGGTCTTAAAGGATATCCCACCCTATGTGATTGCCTCAGGGGAAAGGGCCAAATTGTTCGGCCTCAATGTCGTCGGCTTGAAACGCCATGATTTTTCCGATGAGACAATCACGGCCTTAAAAAAGACCTATCAAATTGTTATCCGTTCTCACCTGACCATCCAGGAAGCCATTGATCGGGTTGAGAAAGAGATCCCTTCTTCCCCGGAAATCAAACGGTTTATGGATTTTATCCGTAATTCTCAACAAGGCATCACCCGTAAATGACCCAACCTATTCCTATTGGTCTGATAGCCGGGGGCGGAAAATTCCCTATCATCGTGGCTCAAGCCGCCCAAAGAGAGGGGAAAAAGGTTATTGCTGTCGCCCATCAGGGAGAAACCCGGCCAGAGCTGGAGACTCTGGTGGAGAAACTATTTTGGATCCGTTTAGGGGAATTCGGAAAGCTCATCCGGATCTTTAAGAAAGAAGGGGTAAAGGAAGTCATCATGGCCGGAGGGATCGACAAACGGAAAATGTTTTCCAAGATCCATCCTGACCTGAAAGGGATTTTGATCCTGGCCAGGATGAGCAATCGGAAAGATGACTTTATTCTAAGAACCGTGGCCTCCGAATTAGAAAAAGAAGGGCTTCAGGTTTATCCCTCGACCGTTTTTCTCCCCTCTCTGTTAGCCCCTGCAGGGGTTTTAACCAAACGTCATCCAACGGCAGCCGAAGAACGGGACATCGCGTTTGGTTGGACCCAGGCCAAGGAAATGGGAAAGTTGGATATCGGTCAGTGCCTGGTGGTTCGAAATGGGGCCGTTGTGGCGGTGGAAGCCATTGAGGGGACCGATGAAACCATTCGCCGTGGAGGACAACTGGCTCGTGAAAAGGCGGTAGTCATAAAGGTCAGTAAACCCTTTCAGGACCTCCGTTTCGATCTGCCGGCGGTTGGAGAGCAGACCATTGAGACCATGCACGAGGTAAAGGCCGGGGTTTTGGCCATAGAGGCCCAGAAGACCCTGATCTTTGACCGGGAAGCCACCATCCGGTTGGCCGATACCTATAAGATGGTGATTGTCTCGAAATGAAAAAAATTAAAGTAGGTGTGGTGGGAGTCGGACATCTGGGTAAATATCATGTGGAGAAGTATGCCCGTATGCAGGATGTGGAATTGGTGGGAATTGCCGATATTCATCAAGAACGAAGGGAAATGATATCACAGCAGTACACTATCCCCGGTTATGCCGATTACCATCAACTGATTCCAAAACTTGAAGCGGTCAGTATTGTGGTGCCGACCACCCTGCATGCCTCTGTGGCCAAAGATTTTTTAAACCACCAGATCGATGTTTTGATTGAAAAACCCATCAGCCAATCTTTATCCGAGGCGGAAGACCTGATTTCCCTGGCCAAGGCCAAGGAGTGTCTGTTACAGATCGGGCATCTGGAACGATTTAACCCCGCCTTCCTTAAAACAAAACCTTTTATAACGACCCCTTTGTTTATTGAAAGCCATCGGTTGAGTCCTTTTAAGGCCCGAGGCATTGATGTGGATGTGATCCTGGATTTAATGATTCATGACCTGGATCTGATCCTGCATCTGGTCCACTCTCCGGCCCAACAGATTCAGGCCGTGGGGGTACCGGTGGTTTCCCCCCGGGTGGACATTGCCAACGTTCGGATCCAGTTTGAAAACGGCTGTGTGGCCAATATAACCGCCAGCCGGATCTCGCTCCAGGAAATGCGCAAGATGAGGATTTTTCAGCCGGCGGCTTACTTATCTTTGGATTTTGGGGAAAAATCGTATACCATGGTTCGATTGGAACAGGACGGGGAAAGTCCTTCCCTGGGACCCCGGTTTGTAGCTGAAACCGGGGCCTCGGATTCCAGTGACGCCCTGGAGATGGAGCTGAGGTCTTTTGTGGAGTCTGTCAGGACCCGCTCTGCCCCGCTGGTCGGTGGTGAAGATGGCAAGAAGGCCTTAGCCATGGCCCTGTGGATCAATCAGGAGATTAAAACGGCCCAGTTAGCCCATTCCCCAGAACTGGTTGCCGGGGCTGCCGTCTAATCCCTGACCAGGCCGGAACTTTTCCGAGTATCTGTTTTGTCTCCATTCGGAAACCAATCGTTACACCTCCGGTTTTTCCGGATGGAAACTATTAAGGAGTTAAGTCATCCATACGATCTGCATCATCGCCGGAGAAGCCTCTGGAGACCTCCACGGGGCTTCTCTGGTTAAGGCCCTCAGACAATTGGGGGAGCCGATTTCTCTGTTCGGATTAGGAGGGCCGCTTCTCAGGGAGATGGGGGTTGAGATGGTTTATCCACCGCCTTTAAATGTGGTCGGGTTTACCGAGGTAGTATTTAAGATTTCTCATCTATTTAGGGCCTATCAAAAAGTCAAGGAGGCCTTGCGGTCCAGGAAACCGGATCTGATCATCCTGATTGATTATCCCGATATGAATCTTCGTCTGGCCAGGGCGGCCCATAAGGAAAAAATACCGGTCCTGTATTATATCAGTCCTCAGGTCTGGGCCTGGCGTTCGGGCCGGGTAAAAGACATTGTCCGCTATGTGAATCGTTTAGCGGTCATCCTGCCTTTCGAAGTTGATTTTTATAAATCCTATGGCGTCGAGGTGGAATTTGTGGGTCACCCGCTCCTGGACAGGATAAAAAATGAGGTCCCGGCAGGGGTAGCCTCTTTCCCGGACCACCCTGGGGATCAAACCATCATCGGTCTCTTACCCGGAAGCCGGCCTGCGGAAGTTAAAACGATCCTTCCTATCCTGTTAGAAACCGCTTCCCAATTGACCCGGCAATATGGCCAAAGGATTCGGTTTGTCCTCCCGGTAGCCAATACCCTGGATTCCGAACCTATCCGGGAAAAGATCCGACCTTATCAAGAAAACGGGGTGGCTGTAGAACTGGCTTCTGAGGATTCCCATAAGACCCTGGCCCAATGTCATCAGGCCATTGTGGCTTCCGGGACGGTCACTCTGGAAGCGGCACTCTTAGGGATCCCCATCCTTATTGTTTACAAGGTCTCTCCGGTCAATTATTGGATTGCCCGGCATTTGATTGATGTTCCTTATGTCGGGCTGGTCAACTGGGTGGCCGGGAAAAAAATCATCCCTGAATATATTCAGACCGAGGCCGTTCCAGCGGCCATTATGGAGGGGTCTAAACGATATCTGGAAGATCCTGAACATGTTCAGACTATCCGACAAGAGCTCTTAGAGGTTCGAAAAAGATTAGGCAGTCCCGGGGCCTCCCTTCGGGTAGCCCAGGCCGCCCTGGAAATGATCACCTGAAAAAAGTCGCTATTTATGACCTTCCAAAGACTCATCCAGTTAGTTAAACCCTATTGGGTCCGGTTATCGGCCGCCATGGTCTGTATGCTGGTGGTCGCCGGGGTGACCTCCTTGATGGCCTTCATGGTCAAACCGGTCCTGGACGACATCTTTTTTCAAAAAAAACTATCCACTCTCTCCTTATTGCCTCCCTTCGTCATCTTGTTATATATCGTTAAAGGTTTTTTTGCTTATGGGCAGTCCTATCTGATGAGTTTTGTGGGGGAGAGGATTGTGGCCAATCTCCGGGAGCAGCTCTATGCCCATTTACAAAGGCTTTCTCTGGCCTATTTTGATCGGACCTCCACCGGCCTGCTTATGTCCCGGATTATCAACGACGTCAATCTGATTCAAGGGGCTGTTTCCAATGCGGTGACCGGCATTCTAAAAGATTCATTTACTATTCTGGGTCTGATAGGGGTCATTTTTTATCGCGATTGGCAATTGGCTATCCTGGCCATGCTGGTGCTCCCCATAGCGGTTTTTCCTATTGTGAAATTCGGTCGAAAGCTCCGCAAGATCAGTACCCAAAGTCAGAAGACTATGGCCGAGATCTCTATCCATCTTCATGAGACGTTGTCGGGGAATCGGATTGTCAGGGCCTTCGGCACTGAAGACTTTGAGATTGAGCGCTTCAGTCAGCGGATCCGAAAATTTTTTCAATTGACCATGAAAGATGTTTCCATCAAATCCATGTCCTCCCCCATCATGGAGTTTCTGGGAGGGATCGGCATTGCAGCCATCATCTGGTATGGGGGATACAATGTTATTAAAGGCACTTCCACCCCAGGGACCTTCTTTTCATTTTTAACGGCCCTGTTGATGCTGTATGAACCGATTAAACATTTGAGCGGGGTCAATAACACGATTCAACAGGGTCTGGCGGCGGCGGTTCGGGTTTTCGAGGTCATGGATTTACAGGCGGAAATTGGTGATCATCCCGGGGCTAGGGGCATTTCCGGCATCCGGCAGGGGATTTTTTTCAACCGGGTCTCTTTCCGGTATGGAAACGATTGGGTGCTCCGTGACATCACCCTCGAAGTCAGGGCAGGTGAAATCGTGGCGATTGTGGGCACCAGCGGCGGGGGGAAAACCACCTTGGTCAATCTCATCCCCAGATTTTATGAGGCTACCGAGGGGGAAATCTTAATTGACGGCCGGTCCATTAAAGACATCACCCAGGCCTCATTGCGCCGGCAGATCGGACTGGTCACCCAACAGACCATTTTGTTTAATGACACGGTCCGCAATAATATTGCCTATGGCTCCCCGGAAAAGACCGAAGAGGAGTTTATCCGAGCGGCCCAGGCCGCCTATGCCTACGATTTTATCCAACGCTTACCGGAAAAGATGGACACCTTGATCGGCGAACAGGGGGTGCGTCTTTCGGGGGGAGAACGGCAGCGTATTTCCATTGCCCGGGCCCTGCTCAAGGATGCCCCGATATTAATCTTAGATGAGGCCACTTCTTCTTTAGATTCCGATTCGGAGGCTGAAGTCCAGCGCGCCCTGGAAAATTTGATGAAAGGCAGGACAACTTTTATCATTGCCCATCGGTTTTCGACTATCCGGAACGTGGATCGCATCCTGGTATTAGCCGATGGGAGGATTGTGGAAGAAGGCAACCACGACCAGCTTATGGGATTGGATGGGGTCTATAAGAGGCTTTACGAAATTCAGTTCCGGGACAATGAGGACAGTGGATAAAACAAGAGGCCGTTACGGGTTGCTCGTTGCTCGGAAAAACAATAATCGATACTGGATACTGGATACTGGATACTGGATAAAAAAATGCCATCTGAAACCAACCCGGCATTGTTAATCCAACCGCTCTTTCTGCCTTAACCAGTAACCAGTAACGAGTAACGAGCAACGAGTATCCAGTATCCAGTATCGGCTTTAAGAAAGAAGGTCTTTGATTTGTCGATGACATCTCGCTGGCTGAATTACGATGAAGGTGGAGAGGGTTGGGATCAGGCCCTGAATCGCTTTCCTGATATCTCCTTTTCATTGCTTTATGGGTGGCGAAAAATTTATGAAGAGGCCCTGGGCCTTAAGACCTATTATTTTATGGTAGAAGGGCAGGGGCAAGTAAAAGGCCTCTGTCCTTTGGTCTATATGAAAAGCCCCTGGGTTGGACGAGGGACTTTTCTCCTCTCTCTGCCTTATATGACCAGGGCGGGAATATGGGCGCTGGATCAGGAGACCCGGGAAATCATCCTTGGCCGGGTGATTGAAAAAGCCCGGGAATTAAAGGCCGATTTTGTTGAATTACGGGAATTGGAGACCGAGGGGTTCCCGGCCCCTTTCCCTGCTAATAAAGAACATATCCAGATGGTCCTGGAACTACCGGGGGATTGGACCCAATACAAAAAAGAGATTGCCCCTCGTCTCAGGCAGGTCAAGAAGGCCCAAAAGGCCGGTCTGGAAATCAGATGGGGAAAGGGAGAAGACTTGTTGGCCGACTTTTATAAGGTTTTTTCCCAAAGAATGAGGGAGCTTCTCTTCCCGGTCTATCCAAAAAAATATTTTGGGATGATTCTCGAGGGTTTTAAAGATCAGGCCCAACTGGCCCTGGTTTATGACCAGGAAAGGCCTTTGGGAGGGATGCTCTCGTTTAAATTTAAGCAGACCTGGAGTGTCCCCTATGTGGCCACTCTGGTTAAACACCAGGCCTCTCATCCCAATCAGTTGTTGTACTATACGGCCATTCGACGGGCCTGGGAAGAAGGATACCGGACCTTTGATTTTTGCAGGAGTCAGGTCCATTCCGGGACCTTTACCTTTAAGAGTCAGTGGAAGGCCAAACCCACGGGCCTGATTTATCAGTATCCTTTATGCAAGGGAGGCAGACCTCTGCCTACGGTTGGTCTGGCCCAGGGATCCTGGACCTTTTGGCTGGCCGAAAAGATCTGGCCTCGTCTGCCCCTTCCGGTCACGCAATGGTTGGGGGGGAAGTTGATCAGACAATTGGCCTTGGCCTGATTATGGAGTTATATGAAATCTAATTTATTTTATTGCTCAAAGCTCAAAGCTCAACGCTCAAAGGGGGAGACAACGGTTTTGGCTTTCAGCTTTCAGCTTTCAGCTTTCAACTTATGAAGACACTCATCATCGTTCCGGCCTATCAGGAAGAGGCCAATATCCTTCGGGTCCTTGAGGATATCCGGGCTCATATCCCTCTGGCCGACATCCTGGTGGTCAATGACGGCTCTACCGATCAAACCGCCCTTCTGGCCCGAGGGGCCCAGGTAAGGGTGATTGATCATCCCTTTAACATGGGGATTGGGGCAGCGGTCCAAACGGGGTTTAAATATGCCCGCGAGCATAATTATACAGAAGCTATGCAGATCGACGGTGATTTTCAACATCCGGCCCAGGAAGGGCCTCGGCTGCTCCAGGTTCTTTCAGAGAAAAAGGCCGACCTGGTGATCGGTTCCCGGTTTATTGCGCCCACCGGCTATCGCGGCTCCTGGACCAGGCGGACCGGAAATCGCCTCTTTCAATGGGTGAATGCCCTGATAGTCGGTCAGGAGATTATTGATAATACTTCCGGTTTCAGGGCCTATTCCCGTCAGGCCATTGAGCTTCTGTCACAAACGTATCTGGGAGAGTATCCGGAACCGGAATCAATCGGTTATCTCAAGAGCCAGGGGTGCTCCATCATCGAAATTCCAGTCCAGATGCGCAACCGAACGGAGGGGACCTCTTCCATTACCCCCTGGCGGAGTGTTTATTATATGGTCCGGGTTTTAACCTCGATCCTTTCTTTTAAAAAGCATTCCCGGAGGTAAGCCATGAATTTTTTAGTGCTTAAAATCAGTACCTTCTTTTTGTCGATATTCTTGTTGGTCTGGATTTTCTCTCTGGTCCGCAGAAGGCTTTTAATGGAAGAGTATTCCTTCTTGTGGATCTCCATCGCCGGGGTTTTTCTGGTCCTGTCTTTTTTTCATCCCATCATGGATAAGGTGGCCCATTGGCTGGGGATTGATTATGGCCCTTCGGCCCTTTTTTTATTTTTTAATGTGGTGACCCTTTTTATCCTGATTCATTTTTCCATTCAGCTTTCCGATTATAAATCTAAAAAAGGCTCCTGGCGCAAGAGATCGCCTTGTTACGGGATAAAGTCGAAGAACTTTCCCGGAAGATGAGTATCCATGAATCTTCTAACCTTTGATGTCGAAGACTGGTACCATATCAATTATCCTGTGGTCGACTTTACCGTCTTTGATCAGCAAGAAGATCATCAAGCCCTGTTTGACCGCACCAAGAAATTGACGGAATATTGCAAAACCAGGGGGATTCAAGGGACTTTTTTTGTCTTGGGACGCATCCTGGAAAAAAGACCTGAGATCGGCGAATGGATTGTGGGGCAGGGGCAGGAACTGGCCCTGCATGGCTTTGAACACGATTTATTGACCCAGAAGAGTCCCGATCCGTTCAAATATGAACTGGAACGTTCCGTGGAGGCCTTTCGGCGGATCACAGGAACCTCCCCTTTGGGCTATCGAGCCCCGTCCTGGTCCATTAATGCGACCAATCTGTGGATCCTGGAAACCCTGGACTCTTTCGGGTTTGCTTACGACGCCTCTATTTTTCCCGTAAAAAATTTTCTTTACGGTCTTCCAAGCGCCCCGTCGGAGCCTTTTTATCCCCTAATCGGGGGACGGCAACTAAGCCTTCTGGAGGTGCCGGTTTCTATCATTAAGATGGGCTCCGGACGGATTGCCTATTCGGGGGGGATCTATTTTAACCTCTGGCCCTTTATGATCATCCGGAAATTGGCGGCCCGTCAATCCAATCAGGGAAAGCCTAACCTTTTTTATTTTCATCCCTGGGATCTCTGGAAACGTTCTCCGGATCAATGCCGTCGGTTGAAGGCCGCCCGCTGGGTAACCATCCACCTGGGAGATGCCCTCCTCAAATTTGAGAGACTATTGGACGCCTTTCCGATGGGCAGCATTGCCGCCAATCTTGAATCTCTTAAAAGGCGGGCCAGACCGGCCTTGTTAGGAACCATCCATGAATCGTGAAAGAGATCTTTTTTACCTCAGGGCCTTTTATGGGTTATTGCTGTTTCATTTCCTGATCTGGTTTTCTTTAGGGATGGCCCTGGATCTTCATCCCGATGCGGCCGACCACTGGATCTGGTCGCAGTATCTCTCCTGGGGCTATTATGAACACCCCCCTATGATTGCCTGGGTAATACGCCTTTTTACCGGCCTATTGGGCAATACCCAGTTGGCTATGGCCATAGGTTCCCAGTCCATTACCCTGCTTTCTTTCCTGCCCATTTTTCTTTTAGCCCGAAAGATTTTTGGGGCCAGGACGGCTTTTTTGAGCGTCTTATGTCTGGAGGCCACTCCGTTATTATTAGTTGGCAGTATGATCTTTATCATTGATACGGTTCTCCTGTTGTTTTTTCTCTGGGCCGCCTTGGCTTTCTGGAAAGGGGTTGATGAGGGAAATAAAAAATCCTTGTACTGGGCCGGTCTGGCCCTGGGGCTGGCCTTGTTGTCCAAGCTGACGGCGGTTCTCTTTCCTTTGTCCGGCCTGATTTTTTTACTGGTTTCCAGGGAAAGGAGGAGGTTATTGCGGCAGCCCCACCTCTATTTAGCCTTATTATTGGGGCTGATCGTTTTTTCTCCGTTTGTCTATTGGAATATGACCCATGGATGGATTTCTATCCAGGCCCAATTGGAAAAAGGCCTGACCGGGGGAAGGGATTGGAACCAGACGCTCGGCTTCTGGTTTGGACAACCCCTGATCCTGGGACCGGTGCTTTTTTTCTTCTCTCTAAAGGCCCTTTGGGAGGGCATAAAAAAATTCAATCAAGAGGCCCGGTTTGCCTACTTGGTGATCCTTACGGTCATCCCGTTGCTTGTTTTTGGCCTGGCCGCCTTCAGGGGAAAATATTCCGATCCCACCTGGACCGATATTGGCTGGCCTTTTGGGGCCATCCTGTTGGGAAACTATTTTTCAGAGCGGCTTTCAACACTATCGGCCAAGAAAGCCATTGTGGTCGGAGGACTGATTTTAGCCACCTCCTGGCTGCCTATCGGTCTTCTGGCCCTACAGGCCCTGCACCCATTTCTTCCCGTACCCATCCAAAATGATCGCACTTTAGAGATGAGGGGCTGGCGGCAACTGGGGGCGGCCATAGGGCAAGAGGTTCCCCGTTATTTCCCGGGAAAACAGAAAGTTTATGTTGTGGCCGAGGAATATCAACTGGCCGGGGCGGTTTCTTTCTACACCCCTCAGCATCCGATCCCTTATTCATTCGGCAAACCCAAGAGAAATTTCTGGGTCAACCTCGATGAATTAAAGCAACGTGGTGCCCTGCTGGTCTGTAAGCCCGAGAATTGTGAACAGGATCAACAAAAGGCCCGTACCTTGTTCCAGAAGATTCGGCTGGTCTCAACGATACCGTTTTTCAGGCAAAGGCAGTTAGCCAAAGAATTCCGGCTCTATTATTGTACCAATTAAACCGATGCGAATCATTTCGAAATATATATTAAAAGAAATCCTGACCCCCTTTGGAGTTACCGTCCTGGTTTTTACTCTCATCTTCCTGATCGGCAATTTAATGCAGTTGATTGAAATGATCGTCCAAAAAGGGGTGGGTCTCTGGGATGTGGCGCGATTATTGGGGTATACCCTTCCCTTTCTCTTTGTTTATATCCTTCCGATGGCCTTTTTTATTTCCATCCTACTGGGCTTTTTAAGGTTGTCCAGTGACAACGAGGTAACCGCCTTAAAGGCCTCCGGGGTGGGATTTTTTCAAATGCTTCCGCCGGTATTTATCTTGAGCCTGGCCGCCTATTTCTTGACCAGTTTTATGGCCATGGTGGCCCAGCCTTGGGGAGAGTACTCTCTTAAAAAATTGATCTTTAATATTGCCGTGGTCCAGGCCAAGGTGACTTTAAAAGAACGGGTCTTCAATGATGAGTTTAAAGACCTGGTTTTTTATATCCAAAGGGTGAGTTCAGAAGGACAAATGGAGGATGTCTTTGTTTTCGATCAGCGGCAGAAGGATGTCCCCCAGAGCATTGTGGCTAAGAAGGGTTGGTTGATTCCCAATCCCAAGGAACGCTCTCTCAATCTACGTCTGCAAGACGGGACCATTTATAATGTTACCCTGAGTTCCAAAAGTGCCCAAAATATCCATTTTAAGACCTACGATTTGGTGCTGCCCTTAGAAAATATGATCGCGGCCCAGGAA
The DNA here is from genome assembly GCA_043798385.1 of Pseudomonadota bacterium. Taxonomy (GTDB): domain Bacteria; phylum Desulfobacterota; class RBG-13-43-22; order RBG-13-43-22; family RBG-13-43-22; genus RBG-13-43-22. The sequence goes on along the minus strand of JAZDOU010000255.1, from coordinate 3,356 downwards.
AAAAGAGAAAGAACAGAGACTGAATTGTATCCCAATGAACTAAAAGAAAAAATCCGTCAGACTCCGCCGGGTGAAAAAAAATATAATATCTATCAAATCGAATACTATAAAAAATTCAGTATTCCCTTTTCCTGCCTTGTTTTTGGAATGATCGCCTTCCCCCTGGGACTTCAATCCCGCCTGGCGGGAAGGGCCTGGGCGGTTATTTTAGGCGGGATCGTCTTTTTTATTTATTACCTGGTTCTCTCTCTGGCCTTCAGTCTGGGGGAAAAGGGGAGCTTGAAACCCCTGATCGGTTTATGGCTGCCCAATATCATAGTCGGGAGTATGGGGGGATATCTTTTCTGGATTACCTGGCAAGAAAAAGAAATTCGCTGGTTGACGAGCATAAAAAATGGTACCGAGTGGCTAAAAGACAAGATAATGAAAGGCCGCCGGTAGATTTTTTTTGGGTGGATTTAACAGGCATTCAATGGCGAGGATCATGTGGATAAAAAGAGGCCTCTTTCCCCTTAGCCGGCTCGGGGCCGGTTTATATGGGATAGGAGTTTGTCTTCGTCTCTGGCTGTATCGACTGCGACTACTGCCTTCGCGCCGTTTGCCTCTTAAGGTGATCAGCATAGGCAACCTGTTGGTCGGCGGGACGGGGAAGACCCCCCATGCTGCCCTACTGGCCCGCTATTTACAAGAAAAAGGGAGGAAGGTAGCGATCCTGAGCCGTGGTTATCGGGGAACCAAGATGAAAAAAGGGGCTGTAATTTCAGACGGACAATCCCTTTCGGGTACCCTCGAAGAGGCAGGGGAAGAGCCTTATTGGCTGGCCCAAAAACTGCCGGGAGTCCCGGTGGTAGTGGGACAGGATCGCTATCGCTCCGGTCTGCTTTGTAGACAAAAATGGCAAACCCAGTGGGTCATTCTGGATGACGGTTTTCAACATCTTAGTTTGAACCGCGATATCAATATCCTGCTCTGGCCCGGCCACCGGCCCTTTGGCTCCGGAGGGCTTATTCCTTTGGGCCAACTTCGAGAACCGATCCGAGAAATGCAACGGGCCGATATTATCCTGGTCACCCATGCTGAAAGGCTCGACCCTTCAGGGCGGAATGATTTGGCTAAAGAAATTCGATCCCGGACTCCCACTATCCCGGTTTTCTTTTCCGAACACAAACCAACGTCACTCTGGCGTTATCCGGACCGGAGTTCCTTCTCCCTTCCCTGGTTGGAGGGAAAGCAACTTGTGGCTTTTTGCGGCCTGGCCGACCCCGAATCCCTGACCTTCAGTCTGAAACAACTCGGGGCCGATCCGGTTAAACTGGTTGAATTTCCGGATCATCACTTTTACCGGGAGAAGGACAAAAGGTCCCTGGAAACCCTCAGCCGGTCATTAAACATCCCCCTATTAGTAACGACCGAGAAGGATGCTTTAAAGCTGGAGACCTGGGATCCGAAGGGGTTGCAGATCCTGGTCTTAGGGATAGAAGTGGCTATTATCGATGCGGCGTTTTGGGAATGGCTGGATCAGAGGATGAGGCAAGAGGCGTGAGGCGCGTAGACGTACACATGGATAAGATTTTGCTGAGGGTGCCCAACTGGGTGGGTGATGCCCTGTTGACTACCCCGGCTGTTCACAGGTTAAAAAATCATTTTCCCCGGGCCCGGATTATGGTGTTGGCCAAGCCCTGGGTGGCCCCGGTATTTGAGGCCAGTCCGGATGTGGACCGGGTGATCATATACCAGAAGCCGGGTATTCATCAAGGGATCAGGGGTAAGTGGAAGTTAGCTCGAGAATTGAAGGCATCTGGATTTGACTGCGTCATCCATTTTCCACATTCCTTTGAATCGGCCTGGATCTCCTTTCTGAGTCGTATCCCGGTTCGGATTGGATATGCTACGGAAGGACGGGGTTTTTTACTGTCTCACCGTCTTTCGTCAACCCAATCCAGGCAAAAAGAGCATCAGGTCCTTTATCTTTTCCATCTCCTGGAACCCCTGGGAATCCGGGAAGATCCATCGGCTGAAAAAACCCCTTTGGTCCTGTCGGTTGCTCAACAACACCTTCAACAGGCTGAGGCTCGATTACAGGCCCTGGGGATTAGCCCCTCGGAATGTTTGGTCGGATTGGCCCCCGGGGCCATTTATGGCTCGGCCAAGTGCTGGCCTTTGGACCGATTTGAACTCTTGGCGGAGCGGCTGAAAAAGGCCTGGCAGGCCAAAGTGATCCTTTTGGGTACCGATACCGACGCCTTATCCGGAACGATTAAGGAAAGTGCCCATACCTATAACCTGCTTGGAAAAACCGGACTGGCAGAGGCCCTGGCCTTAATTCAACGCTGTCGTTTGATGATCTGCAATGATTCGGGATTGATGCATGCGGCGGCAGCCTTGCAGGTTCCGATGGTGGCCCTTTTTGGGTCAACCGATCTCCAGCGGACCGGTCCCTGGGGAGGGATCAGCCGGGTGATCCAAAAAGATTTCCCCTGCAGTCCCTGTCTCAAAAAAGTCTGTCCGGAGACCCCAACCTGTATGGAGGCCATTACGGTGGATGAGGTCTGGGAGACGGTCTTGCGGCTGAAAGAGCAGGGTGGTTTTTGAGATGAATTCAACCGGTCAAATAGTAAAACCCCCACCGTTTCCCTTGGAACGAATCCGGCGCATTGCCTTGATTCAGCCCAGCCGGATTGGTGACATCGTTTTCAGTCTGCCTACCCTTAGCGGACTGCGGCAGCTATTCCCCGAGGCCCGAATATCCTGGTTGGTGGATGAGCGTTGTAAGGATTTGGTGGCAGGACATCCGGATCTGGACGAGAGTATTATTATCCCTTTTAAGGCCCTTGAAAAGGCCTTGAAGAATAAAGAGTGGCGCTGGGTCTGGCAAACCCTGTCCCGGCTTCGAAAAGAGCTGCGGGAACGATCGTTTGATTTGTCGGTGGATTTGCACGGTCTGGCCAAATCAGCTTTGCTGGTCTTCCTGGCCAAGGCCTCTTTTCGAATCGGGTCGGCCAATACGACTGGTATGAAAGAATTGAGCGGTTTCTTTTCCAAAGAGATTCCTCCTCACCCTAAGGCCCTTCACACCATCGAAAGGAACCTGGCCGTCATTTCTTATCTGGGCGGGCAGGTGGATCAGCCCCAATTCAAATTCATGATCCCATCGGCCCAGAAAGAAGAGATCCGGGCCCTGTTAAGCATGCAAGGCTGTACAGATGGGGACAAGCTGATTGTTATTCATCCCGGTGCAGGATGGCTTTCCCGCCGCTGGCCGGTAATTAGGTATGCTGAACTGATTCAGAGGCTCCAGAAGGAGCTTCAGGCCAGGCTGATCGTCATTGGCGGAGAAGAAGGGGGGAGCAAAGAGG
>JAZDOU010000251.1:0-10600 GCA_043798385.1 Pseudomonadota bacterium | reverse complement strand
GAGGCATTTGAATATCTGAGAAAAAAGATCAATCCGGTAAGCCTTATAAAAGAGGTCTCCTGTCAGGTTTAAGGAAAAAAGACTAACGATCAATCCGATAGCGGAAAGAAAGAGGGCCAGGCCCTGATTGGTGTTGCCCGGAGATTTCCAAAGGGTTTGGCAGAAAAAAATCAGGGCCGTAATAAGCAGAATAGTTTCAGGCAGAAATAACGAGAAATCCATTATGATTCGTTCCTTAGAGGCATTAGTGATCTAAATTTCTTGCCAGGCGCTCTCAATCCATTATTTTACTAAAACTAAGGCACTTCCGGCCAGTGATACCTTTATGAGATGGCTTACACTATTTTACTAAAACTAAGGCACTTCCGGCCTGTACCTGCTTTATGAGATGATCCACACTGACGTGCATGACATCTAAAAAAGGATTCGGCGCAAAACCGATCCATAAGACGAAAAGGGCCAGAGGAACCAGATAAACGATTTCTCTGGTGTTTAGATCGAAAAAGTGGGGATTCCCTTTCCCACCCCAGGCGATCTTTTGGAGTAATCGAAGCATATAGGCTGCGGCCAAGACCACCCCCGGGATGGAAACGGCGCCAATCAGTTTATTATCCAGAAAGGTTCCAATTAGAACCAACAATTCACCAACGAAGCTATTGGTTCCCGGAAAGGCCATGGAAGAAAGACTGAACAGGCCTAAAAAACCGATATAAATAGGCATGATTTTGGAGATACCGGAATTGTCCTTAATCAGGCGGCTGTGGCTTCTTTCATAAATAATCCCCACACAGAGAAAGAGGGCCCCGGTAGTAATCCCGTGATTGATCATAATCAGCAGGGCCCCTTCCAGACCCTGTTTATTGAAAAGAAAGGTCCCCAGGGTGACAAACCCCATATGCGCCACACTGGAGTAGGCGATCAGTCTTTTCATGTCACTTTGCCCCAGGGCCACATACCCGCCATAAATAATGGAGATAATGGACAGCCAGAGGACGTAGGGGGCAAAATAGAGGCTGGCTTGCGGGGTAATGGGGAGACAAAAACGGACAAAACCGTAGGTCCCCATTTTAAGCAAGACGCTGGCCAGCAAAACGCTGCCGGCGGTCGGGGCCTGGACGTGGGCGGCCGGCAACCAGGTATGGAAAGGGGCCATAGGAACCTTAATGGCAAAGGCGATTCCAAAGGCCAGGAAGATCCAAAACTGAAATGCGAAAGAATAGTTTTGGGTCATCAATTGGGGGATGCTGAAGGTCCCGGCGGTCAAATAGAGGGCAATCATGGCGACCATTAAGAAGACGCTGCCGGCCATGGTATAGATGAAGAACTTGATAGAGGCGTAGACCTTTTCCGGACCGCCCCAGACGGCTATTAACAGGTACATGGGGACCAGCATGGCTTCCCAGAAAATATAAAACAGAACGAAGTCCAGGGCGGAAAAAACACCCACGCAGGCCGTTTCCATAAGTAAGATGCAAACCAGGAATTCTCTGATCCGTTTGTCAATGTATTTCCAGGAGGCCAGGATACAAATGGGGGTAAGCAGGGTGCTTAAAAGGACCAGGAAAAGGCTGATACCATCAATCCCCAGGGTATAATTAATTTTGAAGGTCGGGATCCAGGAGGTGTGTTCGGCAAACTGGTATTTATAGGTGGTGAGATCAAAATTGAAATACAGAGGCAAGGACAGCACGAAGGCTACCAGGCTGACGATTAAAGACCAAATTTTGGCCGCTTTCTCATCCCGGAACAAAAAAAGAGCCAAGGCTCCGGCCAGGGGCAAAAAAATCAAGGTGCTCAAAATGGGATAAGTAAGCTGATTAAGAATTAGAAAATCCATTTTTATTCGTTTTCCTGAGTAGTTTTTAATCCCTAAAATAACCGTTCCATATTAATTCCCATGCCCTGCCCAAGGGCATGGCACCACGAAACATGAAAATAGAATGGAGCCAACGTTACCTCTTAAACCCTATTTACGTACTAAGCTGTCATGCCACGATAGTGGCGTGACACCACCAAATCATGAAAATAAGGCCGGTCGAAGGTTGAACCTCGAACCCTATTTTCGTATTAAATAAACCAGTAGACCCCCACGATGATAAAAATAAGCAACAGGGCCAAGGCCAGGTAATACTGGATATTCCCACTTTGGACGTTGCGGACTTTATTCCCGAAACCCTGGGTCCCGTAGGCGACATTATCGACCACCCCGTCAATCCCCCAACGGTCAAACCAGGCGAAAAATCCTGCAAAGGCCATCAGGGCTTTTAGGGCCAGACTGCGATAGAGTTCCCCCCATCCGGTATCAAAGGCTTGAATAAATCTTTCGTCAAACCACATAAAACCTCGGAGTGCCTGTCGGTAGAACCAATCAAAATCCAGATTAATTTTGGGCTCCGGGGTCAGCCTCTTGAGGAGCAGGAAAAAACCCAGGCCGGTAAAGAGCAGGAGTTGAACCGTTTCTGAAAGGTGAGGCAAGGCATAGGGGTGATACTCGGCAGCCGCTTCTTTGAAAGGAAGTAGATCGTATAACACTTTCGGATAGACCCCGATAAGAAGGCATAAGAAAGAGGTCAACCCCATGGCCCAAAGCATATTGGAGGGCGGCTCTTTGGGCTTAAGCCCGCAATCTTTGCCAAACCAGGCAAAATAGGGGAGCTTTAAACCCACCGAGAGAAAGGTGCCGACTGAGGCCAGAAGCAGGAGGACCATGAGCACCGGATGATGGGCCTCTCCGGCCCCGGCCACGATCATGGATTTACTGACGAAGCCGCTGAAGAGGGGAAAACCGGAGATGGAAATCCCGCCGACCACATAAAAGATCAAGGACAGGGGCATGTATTTATAAAGACCCCCCAGTTGATTTAGTTTGGAGGTCCCGGTCATCATCAATACCGAACCGGCACCCATGAACAACAAGGCCTTGTAAAGGATATGGGCATAGGCATGGGCGCAGGCCCCGTTAAGGGCCAGTTCTGTTCCAATTCCCACCCCGGCCACCATGTATCCCACCTGGCTGATGATGTGATAAGAAAGGATACGGCGCATATCGTTTTCAATGGTGGCGTAACAGACCCCATAGATGGTCATAACCGTGCCCATAATGGCCAGGACATCGTAGCCGGGAAAGGCCCGGGCCAGGACATAGACTGCTGTTTTGGTGGTAAAGGCGCACATGAAGACCGCCCCGGTGACGGTGGCTTCCGGATAGGCATCAGGCAGCCAGGCATGTAGGGGGAAGACGGCGGCGTTCAAGGCAAACCCGGCCAGGATCAGATATTCAGCAAACCCGGCCCCGGCCTTAGGGATAAGCTCAAAGGCCAGGCTCCCGGTGTTTTGATAGTGCAGGAAGATGCCGGCCAGCAGTAACAAGCCGCCAAAAATATGCATCAAAAGATAACGAAAGCCCGCTTTTATGGAAGCCTGTTCCCGGCGGAACCAGATCAGGAAGGTAGAGGCCAAGGCCATCATTTCCCAGAAGACAAAGACCGTCAGGTAGTCTCCGGCAAAGACCACGCCGATAGAGCCGCCGACATAAAAAAAGGAGGCAATGTGTTGGGCATCTTCTTTGACATGGAGTCCATAAATCACCCCTAAAAAAGACATCAGGGTAAAGACGTGGGCGAAGACCAGACTTAATCGATCCACCCGGCCCAAAATGATATTAAAGCCTAAGTAATTAATCTCCCCGTAGACCCCGATAGACATGTTCAGGACGGTATAAAAACCGACGGCCGGGACAAGCAATAAATAGATTTGTTTGATCCTGCCCTTAAATACCGGAATAAGGAAGGCGCCTAAGATATAAAAAAGGGCTGGATGAATAAAATTATCCATAATAATCCTCTTTTTTCATCAGCCAGGTATGGGCTAGGCCTTTCATGATGCGAATCATGAGAATGCAGCAGATTAACCCGAAAGCCGACCAAAAGCCCGGTATCTTATCACCAAAAAAATGGGCTTCGTGGCGCGGGATTAGAATATCGAAACCAACAGCCGCCGCCATGAGCAGATAGAGTACCCATTTCAAGACTTTTAGATTGTCCCGTAAGGTTTGGATGGGATTAGCCCAGTTCATGATTTGAAGACCGCCTTTGCTATATTCAGTAAATAATCCGGATCCACGGCTTTCACGATGTTCATAAAATAATCCGGATAAAGGCCCAGCAGGATGGAGCCGATCGCTGTGATGAATAAGGGGATTACCATGAACGCCGGGGCTTCATGCAAGGCCTGGCCATGGTGAGCACCAGGATCTCCTTCCCTGGGTTTTTCAAAAATAGCCTTTAGGATCACCGGGAAAAAATAACCAGTGTTCAAGATAGTACTGGCCAGCAAGACGATTATAAAGAAGTTTTGGTGGGCCTGCAGTGCCCCTAAGGCGAGATACCACTTGGTAACAAAACCGCAGACCAAAGGCACGCCGATCATGCTCATGGCCGCTATACTGAAGGCGGCTATGGTAAAAGGCATTTGCCTGGCAATCCCGCCCATTTCACTGATCTTTTTGGTATGAAGGGCCACATAGATAGACCCGGCGCACATAAAAAGGGTGATCTTGGAAAAGGCATGATTGGCAATATGGATCAATCCACCGGTGACGCCATTGGGGGTCAGCAGGGCGACACCAAGAATGATATATGAAAGCTGGCTGACCGTAGAATAAGCCAGGCGGGCCTTTAAGTCGTCTTTGGTTAGGGCGATAATAGAGGCCAGTATGATGGTGAACGAGGCCGCATAGGCCGTGGGGATTCCCAAATTCAGGGAGTTTAGTATCCCGACCCCGAAGACCGACAACATAACCCGGCTGGTGCAAAAGACTCCGGCCTTGACAACGGCCACGGCATGGAGCAGGGCGCTGACCGGAGTAGGGGCCACCATGGCTGAGGGCAGCCAGTTGTGAAAAGGCATGATGGCCGCCTTGGCAAAGCCGGCTATGAAAAGGATATAGGTGATAGTAACCAGGGTCGGGTTGGCGTTAGCCGGGAAAATACCTTTGGTGATGCCCGAAGGGGCAAAATCCAAAGTCCCGGCCAGGACATAGGTCAATATGATGGCCGGCAACAAAAAGGATTTGGCCGTCCCGGTCAGATAGACCATGTATTTTCTGGCCCCTTCATAGGATTCTTCATCCTGATGATGGGCGACTAAGGGATAAGTAAAGATCGTTATAACTTCATAAAAGAAATAGAGGGTAAACAGGTTGCCGGAAAAGGCCACCCCCACCGCCCCGACAATGGCTACGGCAAAACAAAAATAATAGCGGGTTTGAGCATGTTCTTTCAGTGCCCGCATGTAGCCGATGTTATAAAAAGTAACCAGGACCCAGAGAAAAGAGGAAATGGTTCCAAAAATAAGCCCCAGGGCATCGACTCTGAATTTCATGGAGATACCCGGTAAAATAACAAAGGGGGTATACTCAAAGGCCTTGCCGGCCAAGACCGCCGGTGTCATGGAAAGGACAGTCAGGAAAGTAGCCACGGCCCCCAGCACCGACCAGGTTTCCCTGAGATTAGGCTTTTTGGGGGTAAACATAATTAACAGAGAGGCTATGGTGGCGAATAAAACGGCGATAACCGGCCGAATAGAGATAATGGTTTCCATTGGGGTTAGTACATCTATCCTTTCAATTCACTGACGCTCTCGGGCTTAATGGCCTTAAATTTACGATAGACCGTAATAATAATGCTCAAGGCGATGGCCGCTTCAGCAGCCGCCACACCCATAATAAACAGCGTAAAGGCCTGACCGGTCACCGGGTCTTTCGACAGGAACATATTGAAGGCCATGAAATTAAGGGCGGCCCCGTTAAGGATGAGCTCAGTGGCGATCAGCATGCCTATGAGGCTGCTTTGCTGCAGGATACCGAAAATCCCGATAGAAAACATCAAGGCGCCTAAAACCAGATAGGTTAAAAGATTCTCCATAGTTAGTCCCTTTTCTGGCCGATACCGGCGATCATGATGGCACCGATAATAGCCACGGCCAAAAGTAAGGAAATGAGTTCAAAAACCAGGAAATAGCGGGTCAGCAGTTGCTGCCCCAGGGTCTTGATGCTCCAGTCACGGGAAACATTGGTCAGAGGGGTATATTTGAAGTTGATGATCATCAGAAACATGGTTACAAAGGTAATCACACTGACTATTAAGGCGGTGCCCACCTTCAGTTTCGGTCGTTTCGGCAATTCCGATTCCATAGGGGGGGAGAGCATAATCGCAAATATATAAGTAATACAGATGGCCCCCACATAAATCAACAACTGCATCATGGCCACAAACTGGCTGCCTAAAAATAAATAGATCCCGGTCAGGCCGAACATGGATAAGGCCAGTCCCAGAATATTATGGACGATTTTTGAGGGGATTACGGCCAGTAAAGCCCCGGCGAGTGTTATACAGACCATGAGCCAGAAGCCCGCTTGGGCTACTAATAGTGGTGGTATGAAATCAGATATGGTTGTCATCGGCTTCCCTCTAATCGGCCCATGATGTCAATAACCGTATCCCAACGGGAATAAAAGACCAACTCATACTCCTTTGAAAACGTAAGGGTTTGTTCAGGGCAGACATCGACACACAAGCCGCACAGACTGCACTTGCTGAAATCAATATAATAACGGGTGCCCACTTTTTTTTCGCTGGCCCTGGTCTTTTCACCCTGGACCTTGATGACATGCGAAGGACAGGTGCGGGCGCATAAGCCACAGGCAACGCAATGATGGCTTTTGGTATCATCAAATCGAATGGCCTCGATATGACCCCTGAAATTATCGGTCATGGTCAGCTTCTGACGAGGATATTGGACCGTTACAATGCGTGTAAAGAGACGCTTCAGGGTGATCCACAAACCGACCACCAGGCTCTTGGCGCCTATCAGGATGTCTTGGATGTACTGGCTGAAGCCGTAGGGGGATGGTTTCATTTAAATGACCTTAAGGACAATTGCGGTAATCAAAAGATTGACTAAGGCGATCGGGATCAGAATTTTCCAGGCAAAATTCATCAGTTGATCAAAACGGATCCGGGGATAGGTCCAACGGGCCCACATGACGACGAAGATCAGGAAATAGGTCTTAATCAGGAACCAGATCATCCCGGGGAAGATCGGTCCATACCAGCCCCCCAGAAAAAATACCGTGAACAGGGCGGCGGCAATCACCATATTGGTGTATTCGGCCAGGAAAAACAGGGAAAAACGCATCCCGGTATATTCAGTATGAAAACCGGAAACCAGTTCCGATTCGGCCTCTACCAAGTCAAAAGGGGCCCGGTTGGTTTCAGCCGTGGTGGCAATAAAAAAGATAATAGCGGCGATGGGCTGATAAAAGATAAACCAGACCGAAGACTGGGCCTGGACGATTTCACTTAATCTAAAGGTATTGGTCATGAGAATTACCGGCATGGTGGCCAGCAATAAGGGAATCTCATAGGCCACATTTTGGGCCACCGACCGAACGGCCCCGATCAGGGAGTATTTATTATTGGAGGCCCAACCGGCCATCAGGACGGAGATGATGGTTAGACTTGAAAAGGCAAAAATCAACAAGATGCCCACATTGACATCTCGAATCTGCATCATGGGGCTGAAGGGAATGGGCACAAAACCGACAAAAGCCGGGGCCACGACCAGGATCGGGGCCAGCCAGTAAAGGGGCTTATCCGTCAACCCGGGGGTTACCATTTCCTTACCCAGCAATTTAACGGCATCAATCAGGGTCTGGAGGATACCGTGAGGCCCCACCTCCATCGGTCCGGGTCGTAACTGGATATGCCCGGCCACTTTTCGTTCCACCAAGACCAGAAAAGCAACGTTTAAAGGGACAATGGCGGCAATGATCAGGAGTCCCACCAAGCCCGACATGACGTCAGAGCCCAGGAATCCATAGATGTCTTTCAGGTAGGGTAGTTGTGTAATATTCACCGATCAATCTCCGGAACGGTTACGTCAATACTGCCAAAAATGGCGATGATATCAGCCAGAAAATGTCCCGGACAAATCTTGGTCAGGACAAATAAGTTGGAAAAAGAAGGGGCGCGGACTTTGATCCGGTAGGGGATACGCGTTCCATCACTGACGATATAAAACCCCACGGCCCCCCGGGCACTTTCAAAGGCACAATAACAATCGCCTTCCGGCGGGGTTACAAAACGAGGGACTTTGGCGCGAACCGGTCCGGGAGGCAGGTGGTCCAAGGCCTGTTCAATTATGTTCAAGCTTTGTTCCATTTCGGCCATCCGGACCTGGTAACGGGCCAGGCAATCGCCCTCTTCCCGAGTCGGAATCTCAAACTTAAACTCCGGATAAGCCGAATAGGGCTCATTCTTCCGGACATCATACTTGACGCCGGACCCTCTCAGGGTAGGTCCAGTGACCCCATACTCCAAGGCATCTTCTTTCGTTATGACCCCTACATCCCGGGAACGCTTGATAAAGATGATATTTTGATTAATCAGATTTTCATAGTCCCAAAAACGTCCCCGCAGGCGATCGATAAAGCGGCGGGTCCCGTCGTAAAATTCCTGGCTGATATCGTTGCGGACGCCCCCAAAGCGGCCATAACTATAGGTCAGACGGGATCCGGAAATCATTTCCAAGAGATCCAGGATATTTTCCCGGTCATCCCAACCCCAAAGAAAGGGGGTGATGGCCCCTAATCCCATGGCATAATCCATGGCCCCGATGAAGTGGCTGGCGATACGGTTCAACTCCGAGGTAATGACCCGGATAAATTCAGCCCTTCTGGGGACCTCGATGCCGCAGAGCTTTTCTACGGCCATACAATACCCATGGTTAAAGATCATGCCGGAAAGATAATCCATCCGGGCGGGATTGGGGAGATACTGTTCATAGATCCGGTTCTCAGCCATTTTTTCATGGCCCCGGTGAGAGTAGCCGATGATCGGCTCGATTTTGACCACCACTTCACCGTCCAGGGTCACCAGGAGGTGCATGACTCCATGGGTGCTGGGGTGCTGGGGGCCAAGATTGAGCTGATAGACCCTTTGGTTGATGGTCGCGTCGTCTATGGTTTTGATGTTCAGCATAGGATGTCGTCTATTTCTCCGGTAAATTTAGTTTTGCCGAAGTTTTTCAATAAGGGGAAATAATCGGCCTCATCAGGATTGATGATCCGTTTGAGGTCCGGGTGCTCCTGGAACCGGATGCCAAAAAAGTCATACACTTCCCGTTCCAGCCAGATGGCCCCTGGATAGATGGCTGAGACCGAGTAGGGGGTGGCTTCTTTGGATAGGCGGATACGGGTCATCACCCGGCAGAGTGGGTGATAGTAAGACGAGAAGAGATAAACCAGTTCAAACGAGTCAATAAAATCTACGGCTGTGACGGTCTCCAGGATAAAACGTTGTTCCAGCATTAAAAGGGCTACCCGGCGCATACCCTCCTGTTCCAAACGGACCTCTAAATGGTAGCCCGTCTTGGCATAGTCGCCGGCGCTGATTTGCCCTTCCGGTAAGGCTTGAGCCAGACTACTTTTTAGCTCTTCGAGCAGCTTTTTCTGCCCTGCGGTTAGCATCTATCGTTCCTTTGGTAATCTTGGTTTGTATTTTAATAAAGCCCTGGAGCAGGGCCTCCGGACGAGGAGGGCAGCCCGGGATGTACACATCGACCGGGATGATTTTATCCGCCCCGTTGACAATGGCATACTGCCCGTCATACGAAAAAGGTCCCCCGGAAATGGCGCAATTGCCCATGGCAATGACGTATCTGGGGGCCGGCATCTGATCATAGAGGGTTTTAATGGTCGAAACCAGTTTGTGGGGTATGGTTCCGGCTATGACCATGACGTCGGCTTGCCGGGGGGTACCCCGGGGAATGATCCCAAAACGGTCCCAGTCAAAACGGGCTACGCCGGCGGCCATCATCTCAATAGCACAACAGGCGATTCCAAAGGTCAGGGGCCAGAGGGCACTGACTCGGGCCAAATCCAGGAGATCCTGCACGGGTGCAAATCCCACGACCGCAGGGCTTTCCTCAAATTCCTTGGAAAGGTCCCGGGAGGGAATGCAGATGGGGGCGCCTCCCTTTACTTCCATTTAAAAACTCCTTTACGCCAGGCATAGACAATCGCCAGAGATATCAGAAAGAGGAAGATGAAGAACTCAATCAGCTCAGAGAACCCTGTTCCCCTTTGATAGGCCAAGAGAACCGGAAAAAGATAAAGAACATCGACATCAAAGGCCAGAAAGATCAGGGCAAAGAGATAATAAGAGGCCCCGAATTGCATCCAGGCCGTTTTGATGGGGGGCATCCCGCTTTCATAGGGGACCAGCCTTTTTTCCCCATAGACGCGGGGGCCGAGTACGAAATTAATGACAACCATGGAGAAGGATAATGTCAGGCCAACAAGAAAGAATATATAGACAAACAAAAATTCACCGAGGCCGGCTTGTAGCATCTGAGGGAACACTTAATTAATACTCCTTGAGGTCCTCATGAAATTGTTTTGAAGCTCCCCGCACCAAATGCGTGGGATTGCTCCCGCGCCGTGGTGCGGGGGATTGCTCCCACGCCGTGGTGCGGGGAATCTTCCATGCAAGGAAAATGTCTATTATTGTAGTTCGCTCGCTAACCCCGCAGCAAGCTA
>JAZDOU010000165.1:0-3331 GCA_043798385.1 Pseudomonadota bacterium | reverse complement strand
GCCATGGATTTTTCGGTTCTCTCCGGATCCCTCGGTGACCAGGCAGTCTGGAAGTTGACCGATTTGACCAAGATGGCCGGACAGATGAGGATGCCGATTATCGGGATGTTCGATTCAGCCGGTGAGAGACTCAGTCTAAAAGGAGGCGATTCCGGACTTAACGGCCTGAGCGAACTCCTAAGATATACCTGCCTTTATTCCGGGGTCATTCCCAGGATCGGCCTGCTTCTGGGCCCCTGCACCGGGGTTATGGCCTCTCTGCCGGTCCTTTATGATTTCCTGATTATGAACCGGGAGACCGCCTTTCTTTGGTTGGGCGGCGACAAGTCTTCTGATGAGGCCGGAACAGCCGAATTCCATATGACCAGGAGCGGCCAATGCGACAGCCTGACGGCCAGTGACGTCGAGGCTATTGAAAAGGCCAAGGAGATACTGGCCTACCTCCCTCAGAACTGTTGGGAGAGTCCCCCCTCTATCGATACCGGGGATGATCCCGGGAGAAGGGAGGAGGAACTGCTCCGGATCATGCCCGATAACCCCAAGTTTACCTATGACATCCATGAGGTTATCAAGAAGATCACGGATCAGGGTGTTTTTCTGGAGCTCAAAGAAGACTTCGCTTCCCACCTGGTCATCGGCCTGGCCCGGTTCGGCGGACTGGCGGTTGGTATTGTGGCCAATAATCCTGATGAGTTGAGCGGTATCATGGAACCGGATTCTTCGGATAAATACGACCGCTTTATGATGTTTCTGGATGCCTTTAATATCCCTTTGGTCACCCTGGTAGATACCACAGCCTTTCCACCAGGAGATCGCTGGGAAAGGCTTGGTGTGATCCGTCATGGCGCCAAGCTGCTTCATTCATATGCCCACCTGACTTGTCCAAAAATTACTGTCGTCCTGAGGCGTTCTTATGGAGGGGCCAATATCGTCCTGGGTTGTTCCAAGATGTTTCCGGATTTTGTCTACACCTGGCCGACAGCGGAATTTGCCCCTACCGGTCCGGAGACGATAGTCCAGGCGGTTTTTCATAAAGAGCTGGCCAAGGCCAAAGAGCAGGGAAATTATGATCAGGTATTCAATCAATTCCTGGGGGTCCTCAAGGAACAGTTTTCGGTGCTGAACCTGGCCAAGGTCTGGACCTCTTATTACACGACCCATGAGGTGATAGACCCGAGGGACACCCGTCCCAGGATCATCAAGGCGCTTAAGGCTGTGAGCCGAAAGCATGAAGAGTTGCAGGCAAAACGGCGTTCCATAAAACCGGCATAAAAAAGGTGTTATTATGGGTGAGCGATACGACCAGGCGATTCAAAGGCTGAGAGAGATTCAAGAGAAGAATCTTTTGGGTGGCGGAGAGGAGCAAATTGAGCGGCAGCACCACAGGGGTAAGCTGACAGCCCGGGAAAGGATTGAACACCTGCTGGATCCCGGGTCTTTCCAGGAACTGGGGTCCTCTGTGAATACCACCGGTTCGCGAATCGATGGCCGGAAACCGGATGCCCCCTGCGATGGGGCGGTGGTGGGAACCGGCCGGGTGGACGGCAGGAGGGTGGCGGTCTATGCCAGCGATTTCACCGTCCTGGGCGGTTCCATCGGCACCCAGCACGGATTGAAGTTCGTTAAGTTGATGGAGATGGCGGCCGGCTGGGGGATCCCAATGGTCTGGCTCCTGGATTCTTCCGGGGGCCGCTTGGGTTACCTGGATGTGCCCGTGGCCGGTATCGATTGGTGGTTTGCCCTGGAGTCCCGCTATTCCGGGATGATCCCCCAGATCAATGTCCTGATGGGACCCTGCATAGCCGGACAGGCCTATTGCCCGGTCTTGTGCGATTTTCTCCTTATGAGCCGGGGGACGGCCCACCTCTGGCTGGGGGGTCCGCGAATGACCCAGGCGGCCACCTCCGAACAGATCGGGGATGATGTCGGAGGGGCTGATTATCATATGATCTACAGCGGCACCTGTGACCTGGTGGGGGATAATGACCGCGAAACTCTTGACAAGACCCGGGAACTGTTAGGGTACCTTCCGGCTAATTGTTGGGAGAAGCCGCCCTCTCGGCAGCCCTGTGATCAGAAGGACCGGGAAGTCGGGGAACTGATGGAGATCGTGCCCGACAGATATGATCTCACCTATGACATGCATGAGGTCATCAATGTCCTGGTGGATGACGGGGACTACCTGGAGATCAAGAAAGAATACGCCAGGAACCTGATCACCTGTTTCTGCCGCTTCAACGGCCAGGTGACCGGGCTGGTGGCCAGTAATCCCAAGGAGCCTGGAAGCATCCTGACGATCAATGCCTGCGACAAATACTATCGTTTTCTGCAGGTTCTGGATGCCTATAATATCCCTTTGGTAACCCTGGTCGATACCCCTCCAAAGGTGCCTGGTGAAGAGCAGGAGGCCTTAGGGCTCCTGAGACATTTCGGCAAGATACTGGATGTCTATGCCACAGCGGTTATTCCTAAAATCAGCGTCATCCTGAGGGAATCCTATGGGGATGCCGGGGGAATTATTCTGGGAGGGGCTAAGGGACTGGGGGTTGATCTTTGTTATGCCTGGCCCATAGCCCGGATGGCGGTTGAGGCCTCTACCCTGGATTATGTCCGGGTCTACGGCCGGGGGATTGAAGAAGATGCTTATGAAGGGTATCTGAACCGCTCCAGGGAAAAGATCGATGTTTTTGAAGCGGCCGGGAGCTGGACGGCCCAGGTGGTGGATGAGATCATTGAACCCAAGGATACCAGAAAGAGGATCATCGAGGCCCTGGCCTTGACCAGGGAGAAGCGGCAAAATCACCCCAAGCGGGCCAAGGGGCATGGGACGGGGCCGACATAGAAATATTTAAAGGCGCAAGGCGTAAGGTTCAAGGGAAACCATACACCTTATACCTTGTGAGAGCTTTGCATAACTTCTGATAAAATGGTCTGGGATGGGCAATGGGCTTTGGCATTCCGCAAGAAATTTTTAATGAAACATATCAACGCCCCCTGACTGTCAACAAAGAGATACAGGCAGAGACGAAATCACGGCTTCGTGGGCGTATATCCAACTGGGGCTGCCCGGATTTCATGGGAGCGAATTTGCTGCCGTTGGCGGAGTCTGGGTCGCATTCTTGCGGAATGCCAAAGCCCATTGCCCATCCCAGACCTGAATGGGAGATATTCAAAGCTTCCCTGAACCCTGTTTTCATTTTATGGAGGTTTAAATGAGTTCCAAGACCATCATCACCTGCGCCCTGACCGGCCTGCTTACCGATCCGGCGGTCCATCATGTGCCGGTCACTCCGGAGGAGATGGCCGACCACGCTCAACAGGCCTATGATGC
>JAZDOU010000234.1:0-10572 GCA_043798385.1 Pseudomonadota bacterium | reverse complement strand
GCTCTTGAATGGAGAGCTGATCTGTTTATCACTTCTGACAGAAGGCAATTCATGGCTGCAAAAAATTCAGGTCTCCATACTGAATACCTTGGCCAGCCAGCCGTTGGAGCCGATCGCTAACGCTCCGGCTCAACGCCGCATTAAGTGGCGGGAAAAAGGAGATAAAGAAATTAAATAGGCGCTGTCCTAATTTTAATCATAACGCTATGGCAAAGTCCCAACCCATGTTCAGGGCCAGCCATTGGGGAAGAAGCATTATGGAACGGGAAAATTCCAGCCCGGTCGTTTCGATACGCTCCTTTATGGCCATTGAAAATCGACTGGTCGCCATCACAACGGAGGTGAGCACCACCGGGGCGGCCTCGGCTGATTCGGGATCGTTTGCCTGGGCGCAGGAAAGGGGATGAGAGCAGACAAAATGGGTCCGGCAGACGACCGGCCTGACGGGATAGGCGCTGCAGGCACCATTGATCAACAGGGGGCAGCAAGGCACATAGTCGGAAAGATCGGTCTGCCGGATCAGGTCAGGAAAGGGAAATCGTCCCGGCCTGGAAAGGTCCCATTCATGCCATTGTTGGGTTCGCATCCGAAGGTCGTTGGTCTGATCTATTGACCATTCCCGCTTGAGATATTGCGCCAAAGTGTGGGCCTCGGCAATGTTGGTCAGAATCGGATAGCGGCAACAGTGGAAACAGCCCAAGGTACAGGGCGGCGTGATGCCCTCTTCGCTTCGCAGCCTGTCCAGCCGGGAGGCGGTCACCTGATCCAGGGAAGAATAGACTTCCTTGACGAAGTGCTCTTGCGGGGTAATTGGGAGTGACTCTCCCCGTCCTTTTGTCAAGGTTTTCTTTTCGGTTGTTTGGCCTGCTTGTTTTTTGCCTTTTGGTCTTGTTTGCTGGTTTTCTGTTTTTGTCCCTTGTCTTTGTCCTTCTTACCTTTGTCTCCCATGCTTATCTCCTTTCCCTCTAAACCGTAACCCTTTTTTGTTTTAGAATCCGGCAGTCTGATAGTGGTTTATACTCTCTCCTCCGGCAGGAATCCTGATTTCAATTTCTTTCCATCGGGGGGTTATATGCGCGTTTCAGCGGTCCTGGCCAACTGGGCATGGGCTGCTGCCAGACGGGCAATCGGGATCCTTAGCGGCGAGCAGGAGACATAATCGACTCCGGCCCGGTGACAAAAATAGATGGCCTCGGGCTGGCCCCCATGCTCCCCGCAGATACCGATTTTAAGACCGGGTTTGGCCTTTCTCCCCCACTCGATGGTCATTTGCATCAATCGGCCGACGCTCTTTTCGTCAAGCTCCTCAAAGGGATTATGCTCCAGGATCTTGTGCCTTTCGTATAAGGGCAGGAAGCGGTTTTCCGCATCCTCCCGGGAAAATGAAAAGGTGGCCTGAGTCAGGTCATTGGTCCCGAAGGAGAAGAAATCAGCAATCTCAGCCAGACGCCCGGCCCGCATACAGGCCCGAACGACTTCAATCATGGTCCCGAATTTATAGGGGACCGGCAGACCATATTGTTCCTCCACCTTTCGATGGACTTTTTCAACCAATTTCTTCGCCCAGGTCAACTCGCTAAGGGCGCAAACCTGCGGGATCATGATCTCCGGGAAGATCTTTTTCCCTTCTTTGACGACCTCGGCCGCCGCCTCCAAGATGGCCTGGATCTGCATCTCATAGATCTCCGGATAAGAGATGCCCAGACGAATCCCCCGGTGTCCCAGCATGGGGTTTATTTCAGACAGGGCCCGGACCTTATTCAAGAGTTTCACCTTTTGAGCCAGGATTTCTTCGATCATGCCTTTCTCCCGGATCTCGGAAATACTCTTATTCATGATTTCGATCAAGGAGATATACTTGTGCAGATTGGGATCCAGGAGTTTAATGGTTTCAGGCAGGGCCAGGATCCCGTGGAGGTCCCGGGAAAACTCTTTTAACTGGTCTATTTCCCGGATGATCTCTTCGGCCCGGGGCAGGAATTCATGGATGGGCGGGTCCAGGAGGCGGATCGTCACCGGCAGTCCGTCCATGGCCACGAAAATCTTTTTGAAGTCTTCTTTTTGAAATGGCAGGAGTTCTTGAATAGCTTTCTTGCGGTCTTCCGGATTTTCGGCCATAATCAGCCGCTGCATGATGGGCAGTCGGTCCGGATCATTAAACATCCGTTCCGTGCGGCAGAGGCCGATACCCCGAGCCCCGTACTTTCTGGCCTTACGGGCCCCTTCCGGGGTATCGGTATTGGCCATGACTTTCAAGGTACTGATATGATCGGCCTCTTCCAGGATTTTGAGCAGGTCGGACATGAACTCGGGCTCTATCACCGCGACCGGCCCCGGATAAACGGTACCGTTGGACCCATCTATGGTCAGGATATCGCCTTCAAGAAAGATTTCCTCTCCGATAGCAATCGACCTCTTGGCCATATTGATTGTTAAGGCTTCACAGCCGGCCACACAGGGCTTGCCGATACCGCGGGCAACCACCGCCGCGTGGGAGGTCTTCCCGCCGCGGGCGGTCAGGATACCCTGGGAGGCAAAAAAGCCGTGAATATCCTCAGGCTTGGTCTCCTCCCGGACCAGGATGATCTTCTCTCCATTCCGGCCCAGTTGCTCGGCCTTATCGGCATCCAGGACAATCTTGCCGGTAGCGGCTCCCGGTGAAGCGGGGATGCCTACGGCCAAGGCCTTGAGTTTGACATTGGGATCGATCTGAGGGTGGAGGAGCTGTTCCAGTTCCTCGGGCTTAATCCGCAGGAGGGCCTGCTCCTCAGTGATCAAGCCCTGATTCTGCATTTCCATAGAGGTTCGAACCAGGGCATAGGCATTCATTTTCCCGTTGCGGGTCTGTAAACAGTATAATTTTCCGTTTTCGATGGTAAACTCGAAATCCTGGACTTCTTTGTAATGATCCTCCAGGGTCAGTCGCAGGTTGACCAACTCCCGATAGACCCTGGGCATATCCTTTCTGATTTCCTGAATGGGCTTGGGAGTGCGGATCCCGGCGACCACATCCTCCCCTTGGGCATTGATCAGGTATTCCCCATAAATACGGTTTTCCCCGGTTCCGGGGTCTCGGGTAAAGCCTACTCCGGTGGCACTGGTCTCGCCCATGTTTCCGAAGACCATGGAGACGATATTAACCGCAGTCCCATTGGCCATCTCCGGTGTGATTTTGAATTCGCGTCGATAATCGATGGCCCGCTTTCCCATCCAGGAACCGAGAACGGCCTCGATGGCCAACTCTAATTGCCGGTAGACATCCGAGGGAAATTCCTGGCCGGTTTTCTGTTGAATCAGGTCCTTGAAGTCCTGGCAGAGATCTTTCAGGGATTCAACCTGGAGTTCGGTATCCAAGCGAACACCGGCTTTTTCTTTGCAACGGGTCATGATAGAATCAAAGTGGCTATCCTCCACTCCCAGAGCGATCTTCCCGAAGAGCTGCAAGAAGCGGCGATAGGCGTCATAGACAAAACGCTCGTTCTGGGTCAGTTGGACCAGACCTTCGGCTGTCTCGTCGTTTAACCCCAGGTTCAGGATCGTGTCCATCATACCCGGCATGGAAAGGGCCGAACCGGAACGGACCGAGACCAGCAGGGGAGTGGACTGGGAACCGAATCCTTTGCCGGTCTTTTTTTCCAGGGCCTCAATATGGGTTCGAACTTCTTCCATCAGACCCTTGGGCAGTTTGTTTTCGTCGAAATATTTCAGGCAGGCCTCAGTGGAAATGACAAAGCCCGGGGGAACGGGAAGACCGATCTGGGTCATCTCGCACAAGTTGGCGCCTTTGCCGCCTAAGAGGTGTTTGTTTTTTCCGTCACCTTCCTCAAAATCAAAGACAAATTTTTCCCGGGTCATAACACCGTTCTCCTTCTTGAAATAGTATGCCGTTTACATAACGAGAAAAGGGTGATGATCTTTAAAAAATCCATCACCAGATCGAAAACACTTTGGCATCGGCCTGGGATGAGGGGGTACCCCTTGGTTCACTTTCAATCGGCCGGAGAAAAATAGCCTTGTCAGCCGAATAAATGGTCTTTGCAGACCTTAGGACGAGGTTTCTAATGGTTGATTTTTGTTATTCAATTTACCCTAATTTTCTTATTAATGCAACTTCTTGTTGAGGGATTAGACAAAAAATAAATGTGCCGGCCAAGACGTTCCGGGATCTGGATTTCAACGGTTGCCCATCTCAGGATCTCCCGTTTTTTTGTCGGGACAAGACTCCTCTATCCAAACGGACTCCCTCGTTTAGCCATCAGGATTCCGAACAATACCAGTATACCGCCCAAGGCCTGCCAGGCCCCAATGGCTTCCTTAAGCAGGAGCCAGGCCAGTAGGGCCGCTGTTACCGGCTGGACCAGCAGGGCCACCGAAGAAAAGGAGGCCGGCAGATGGGCCAGGGCAAAGGCGATCAGGCTTTGTCCTCCCACCTGGGAGATCAAGGCCAGGCTGATCAACACCACCCACCCCTGAAGGTTAGGAATCAATAAACTTTCTTGGGATAAAAGGGTAGTCGGCAGCAGGACCAAGGCGGTTGTCAGTCCGCTCCAGGCCATGAGGGTGGAAGTGGAATACCGTTCCCGGAGAGTTTTGACGGACAAGATATAGCCGGCATAAAAAAGAGCGGCCGTAAAACTCAAGGCATCCCCCCAAAAATGCTGCAGACTTACATGGAAACTATTCCCGGCGATCAGGATCATTCCGGCTAAAGCCACCCCCATTCCGAGCAAAAAGACCACCCTGACTCTCAGATTAAAAAGCAGCCAGCCCCCTAAGGTGACAAAGACCGGTGCAAAATTGACCAGGAGGGTAGCATTGGCTACCGAGGTCAGTTTGATGGACCAATGCCAGAAGGCCAAATCACCGGCGAAGAACAGACCGGCCAGACTTAAGTAAAAATAGTCGGAAAAAGAAGCAGGCCTTTGTCCCGGCTTAAGTCCTTCCTTTTTGATGAGCATCCAGACCCACAAGGGAGGCAAGGCCAGGACAAGGCGCCAAAAAGCCGTAGCACTGGGTCCCACCGGACTGAGACGGACGAAAATCGGGGCAAAGGCAATACCTACCGCCCCGGCGAATAAGGCCATTAGGGGCAGGCGATCGCCTGATCTCTTAGGAGAGAGCGGCGGGAGGGGTGTTTCTATGTCTGGCTGAAGGTTCCCTGGATTCATGTTGTGTTAATAAAAAAATGATATTCTGTAAGAATCAAAAACCAAAAAGTACAATGTTTAAACCCGCAACCCGCAACCCGCAACCCGCAACAGAAAGTTTTATTTATTTTTTATCTGTTTCTTGGTCAAGGGATATTATCCTTTCCATCAAAGGCGGATGGGAATAATGGAAGCGGACATACAATGGATGAGGGAAAAGATTGCTTAAGTTATCGGCCGCCAGCCTCTTCAAAACCATGATCATGGTCGAGGGAGTCTTTATTAAGGTCAGTGCGAACCGATCGGCCTGGCGTTCGAACCTTCGGGATAGAGCCATAAAAAAAGGGGAAAGAAAAAATCCAACTTTTGTCCCTAATAGGCTGATCAGAAACAGCCCCACATAGGGCGGGGAGTCTTGAAACCCAAAGGTTTGGTAGAGAAGAGGCCAGTCTATCAATTGGGTCCCGATATAAAAGGCCATCACCAGGGAACATTCCAGAAAGAAAAACTGTTTCCAGAGGTGCTTCCCCTTAAAATGACCCACTTCATGGGCCAGCACGGCCAGGATCTCTTCCAGTGGATGGCTCTGAATCAGAGTATCAAAAAGGACGATCCGTTTGGTCTTGCCCAGACCGGTAAAATAGGCATTGGTATGGCGGCTGCGTTTGCCGGCATCCATCTGAAATATCCCTTTGATCCGGATACCGGCCTCCCGCATTAGGTGCCTGACCTGGTCGGCCAACTCCTGATCTTGGAGGGGTTCAAATTTATTAAAGATCGGGGCGATCAGTATCGGGTAGAGAATGACCATAAGCAGTTGAATAAAAGAAAGGATCAAAAATCCCCACAGCCACCAATGGAGCGGAGAAGAGCGGATCATCCAGAGGATGAGAGAAAGGATCAATGAAAACAGGACCAGCGACAAGGCCGCGGCCTTGAGTTGATCCATGACCCAAATCTTCCGGGTGGCTTTATTAAAGCCGTACTTTTCTTCGATTTGAAAGGTGTGATAATAATCAAAAGGAAGATCGAAAAGCGATGAAATGAATCCCGGGACCAGCCAAAAGAATAGACCGGAGAGGATGAAAGGCAATCCCCAGCTTCGGGCCAGTTCATCTAAAAAAGGAAGAAAACCCGAAAGGAGAATGACCAGGAGAAGGATATCCGAGCTGATTTGCCTAAGGGAGGCGAACCGGCTGTTCTCCTGAGTGTAGGCCGCGATCCGGAAAAGCCTCTGCCCGTCAATAAATCCCTCCAAGGGTTTTGGGACCTGGCCCCCCTGGCTTTTTAAATGGCGTCGGTTTAAAGCATCCAGCCAGAGAGAGAAAATAAGCTCAAGGAAATAGACAGCCAGGAAAGCTGCTAATAGAAGATTGAAGATCATAGCCTTTACATTATTAATTGCTTCCTCAAAGGACCTTCCTCAAAACGTTTCAATAATCCTGTCTGTGAAATAAAAGGTCTATTTTTTCCAGGGGATTACGATCTGCTCCAGTCGTTGAAACAACCAGTTAAAAAAAAGTCCCAACAAGGACAGGATAATCAGACCGACCATCAGTTTTTTGGTCTGCATCAGGTCGGCGGCATTCAGGATCATAAAACCGATGCCGGCATCGGCGGCCACCATCTCAGCGGCCACTACCAGCAACAAGGCGATCCCCATGCCTAATTTCATGCCGGCAAAGATCATCGGCAGGATGCTGGGAAAAATTATTTTACGGATGATGCTGGTCCGATTTGAGCCTAAGCTTAAGGCCGCCTTGATCAAGAGGGGGTCGACATTTTTTACGCCGGTATAGACATTAATCACCACGGGGAAAAAGACCCCCAAGACAATCACGGCCACCTTGGAGACCTCTCCGATACCCAGCCAGAGAATAAGCAAGGGAAGAATGGCGATCTTGGGAATAGGGAACGTGGCGGCGATAATCGGGTTGCCCAGGGCCTCGGGGATACTGAAAAACCCGATTAGAATCCCAACGCCGATTCCCAGGGAACAGGCGATGAAGAACCCCCACAGGATCCGGCTGAGACTGGCCAGGACATGCTTGAAAATCAAACCGGTCTTGACCATGGTCCAGCCTTCGGCCAGGACGGCACTGGGGGCCGGAAGGAACAGGGGAGTGACCCATTGCCTCCGGCTGACCAATTCCCAGATCAGCAGGATGAGGCAAAAAGAGACCAGGCTCAACCAGGGATGGTCTTTTCTTTTCAAGAAATAGGTCTTATCCTGAACCATGACCTTTCCCGGATGGTCTGGTGTCCTTGACCCCGGTTCAAACTGGTTGGCAAAAAAGATCAACCCTCTTCCTCCATGGCTTCTTTGGCCTGGTCTTTGATAGTCCGCCAGATCCGATCCACATAGTCCAGATAAGCCTTCTCCAAAGTCAGGTCTTCTCCCCGCGGCCTGGGCAGGTCAAGGCTGATTACATCCAGGATTTTCCCCGGTCTCCGGGAAAGGACCACCACCCGATCCCCTAAAAAAACCGCCTCTTGAATATTATGGGTAATGTATAAAAAACTCTTGCGGGTCTCTTCCCAGATGCGGGACAGCTCGTATTGCATCAGGGTCCGGGTCTGGGCATCCAGGGCCGAGAAAGGCTCGTCCATGAGGAGCAGCAGGGGATCATTGGCCAAGGCCCGGGCGATAGAGACCCGCTGTTTCATCCCTCCGGAAAGCTGGTGGGGATATTTTTGCTCACAGCCCTGAAGACCGACCATCTGAATATATTTTTGGGCCACGGTCCTTTGGTCGGCCGGACTGACTCCGCGCTCCTCCAGGCCGTAGACGACATTCTTGAACACCGTTCTCCAGGGAAAGAGGGCGAACTCCTGAAAAACTACGGCCGTCTGGGGTTGAGCCTGGCCCCCGGCCCCCTCAAAGACCACCTGCCCCGAGGTGGGACTCAGCAGTCCGGCGATGATGTTCAGTAAAGTAGATTTCCCGCAGCCGCTGGGACCGACCACCACCACAAACTCATTTTCTTCTACAATAAGATTGATATCCTCAAGGGCGTCGGTGGGTTCACCCTGACGATCAAGATAACTTTTGGTCAGATTTTCGATCAGGACTTTCAATTCCTAAATTCCTCAATTTAAAAAAATTAACCTATTTCCCCACGGCCTGCAGAGCCTCTTTCCAGAAAGAAAGATCTACTAACTCGGAAGCGGACATTTTTTTCGAGAGCAGGGTATGGCTAAAATACCAGTCCAACTGTTTCTGAATATCCTCGGCATACAACTCCCCGTTGCGGTCATTGTAAGGCAGGGCCAGGGCCACGGCCTCGGGTTTTTGCTCCGTATACTTGGAGATGATGGCCAGGATTTCCTGGTGCCCGGGGCCTTCCTTTTTGGTCAGGGCCTGATCATAGAAATAGCGGCAACTGCGGATATAGCCTTTCATGAAAGAAACGGCCGGGGATCGGTTCTGCATAAATTTTTCTCCGTAAAAAATAGCCGCGATCTGATAGGGCAGGAGATCTCCGACCCAGAGAAGGACCTTAGCGGTCTGATTCTTTTCCAGGGGGGCCACATGGGGCTGGACCAGGAAGGCGGATTCGATTTGGTGGGAAATAACCGTATCCCGCATACTGGCCACACTGCCCAAGGGGACCACCTTGACATCATTGAGAGACATCCCCTTTTTTTCAAGAAGGTTTCCCAGGATGTAGTGAAAGGTAGATCCTATTTGGGTGACACCGACCCGTTTCCCTTTGAGATCCTTCAGGTCCCGAACCCCGGCCTTCCATTGATCGGGGTCCACGATCAGGGCGGTTAATTTGTATCCCGGCCATTCCCGTCCTTTATCGGCCACTATGGCGATTTTCATCCCCTGGGCGACGGCATTGTAAAGCCCGGCCGTCAGACCGGTGGCCCCGACATCAATATCCCCGCTGGCTGTCGCCACGGCAATGGGCTGAGCGGACTTGAACCAGACCGGCTCGACCTTAATCCCTTCCGCCTCAAAAAATCCTTTGCTCATCCCGATGAAAACCGGGGCCGAACTGGAGAGTTTGAGCAGGCCCACCTTGACCGTGGTCAGGCCAAAGGAAGAACTGCTGGGGGCCAACAGCCAGAGGAAACCCAGTAATCCAATCAGAGGCAAGGTTTTTTTCATCGTTAGACCTCCTTAACTATCGTAAATGGTTTGTCAAAATTATTGGCGGATAAAACTATAAAACAAAGAGGGCGGCGGAGCAAGGACTAATTTTTTATTGACATCCCCCGCAAAATGTTCTATATGGAAATTATTTGTTCTCTATAGAGAATATTAATGAAACCAGCCGGCCAAAAATCAAAGGTAAAATTAAAGAGAGTCCCTGCTGTGGACAAGTGTTTCAAGGTCCTGGGGCTTTTGGCCGCTTCCAAGAGTCCCCTGGGGATAACCGAATTGTCCACCCGTCTGGGCTATCATAAAAGCACTGTTTTCAACCTGATTTATACCCTGGTGGATTTGGGGGTCCTCGAAATGACACCTGAAAACAAGCTCCGCCTGGGGATGAAACTCTACACCCTGGGCCGGGAAGCCGGAGCAGGCTCAAACCTCATTTCAAAAGTGCGACCTTACCTGGAAGAGATCAATCAAAAAACAAAACTCTCGGTATTTTTAGGCCTGCGTTCCGGGTTGAAAGCGGCTATCGTGGATAAGGTGGATTCCCCTGATGACATCAAGGTATCCTCTGAAATGGGCATGAAAATTCCCCTGATCGCCGGTGCAGGAGGAAAAGTGCTCCTGTCTCAACTCCCGGAAGCCCAAGTCGAAGCCATTCTTTCAAAGAGTATCCTTCCCAGGTTTACCCCTTCCACCTGCACCAACCTGAAGCGCTTAACCCAAATGATAAAGAAGGCCCGTCAGGAGGGCTTTGCCCTGGACGATGAAGAATATATCCAGGGGATACGCGCCTTGGCTATCCCCTTAAAGGTCGGCCGGCCGGATTTGCAGGCCGCCATCTGGGTGGTGGGCCTGAAAAGCCGGGTGACGGATGAAAAGATTTTCGAGTATAGGGACTTGCTGAAAAAAATAGGGACCAGGATCGAGGCCCAATTCTCTTAACAGTTGCATGAAAAACAGTTAAGTTCTCTTTGTAAGTAGGACCCTCTTTTAAAAGGGTTTCTGGCGAGAACTTCATGCCGGTCCCCGAATGGGGACCTTAGCATAGGTCGATAAAATCGACCGGCCGAAATCGAGGTGTTTCCATCCGGAAATTTGAATTTCCGGATGGAAACTTTTTTGATTGAAACCAGGATTAGCAGGTGGTACCCTTTTTCTTGTTACTTTTTCCTATTTTACCATAGAATATCGTGGAATCATTTCTTGAAAAACTTAAAAAAATTCCTTTGGGTGAGACGATTTGTTTTCACCACAGGATACCGGCCCAACCTTCCCGCTGGGGAAGCCCAAGGGTTCCTTTTCCAGAATTGATTC
>JAZDOU010000204.1:0-29848 GCA_043798385.1 Pseudomonadota bacterium | reverse complement strand
ACCGGCGTCGGGTTTATTCGGAAGGCCTCGATGCGTTTTGACTATCGAATATTAAACCGGGAAAATGAACTTCTGGTTCAGGGTTTCACGGTTCACGCCTGTTTGGGTCAGGAAGGGAAATTAGTCCGGCTCCCCGAATCCTTGTTTGCCCTTTTGGAAAACTGGAAGTGAGTGACAATCTTGAAACTAAATGATATTAAAAGGAAACTCTTCAATGTTTTGTTGGCTCTAGTTTGAGGTGACTATAAAACAATGTTTTTACTTCGCGAGTCATTCAGAGAAGAATTTAATAACCAATTAAACCAGCTGAGGAGAATAACTGACCATGGTCCGTCCATAGGACGGTTTATCGAACACCTTCTTATCCGACTTTTTAAAAAATACCTTCCCAAGTCAGTTGATTTCACTTCAGGGTTTGTTCAGGGGGTAGGGGTAGAAAGGGGTTGCAGCGCACAAATCGATATAATTTGTTATGATCGTGATAATTACCCTATTCTTTTTGATATTGAAGAATTTAAAGTTGTTCCCGCTAAGGCAGTAAAAGGGTTGATTGAAATTAAGGCGACATTATCAAAATCACAGCTAAAACATATATTGAATCATTCATGCTCTGATAAGTTAATTGAAGTTCCATTAACATCCAAGATGTATGTATTTTCTACGTTTTCCAGCATAAACCCTGAAAAAGCTTTTAATACAATAAAAGAATTCTATGAAGGCAAGCCTGGTATTAATAAATTTTTTTCTGCATTTTATTCTTTAGATTGGGAAGAAATTATTATTTGTCCTGTAAAAATGAAAAATAACTCTATAGAATTAGAAGTCATACGGTTAAAACTCCCAGAAAAGAATGATATAGCTATATTTATTGGACAACTTATCCTTGATCTGTATCAACATGAAACATTGGGTTCTATAAACAACCACCTTGGCCCAAGTATATTCATACCGTTGGCCCAAGTATATTCATACCGTTGGACACATATAAATTAATTTTATACACGAAGAGCTAATAAATCGCTTGTGTGGGCTCCCCTACGCTTTGCTACAGTCTGCCGCACACCTCAGTCGTTAGACTTTGCGAAAACTATGGCATTGAACAGAGTCGAGTGCCCAATATTTTTGCCCAATCCTGGAGATCGAATTCGCATCGTTGTCCGTTACCAGGAATCTTGGAGGTCTATATTTTGGTTCAACCTTGCGTAAGACGGCAGTGTTTATCTGTGCCCACGCCTTACAAAAATATCTGAGCTTAAAAGAGGAAAAGCTGAACCGTTTGGAGATAATCAATTTCGTGCGCTATTTACCTCTGGAGAGCAAATTGATAACCCCGAGTTAATGAGGAAGGCAAAGCTTTCCTTTCATGCTTCAGGTGTCGTTAACACATCTGGAGGCCGCACAATTAGAGAGATGATTCGTTCTCTGAAAGAGCAAACACATTCCGTTTTATGCATGACGACCTTCAGGCATCTGAGTCACTTTGGTGCCGTGGATGAAGCCCAGGTCACGAACCGCAATGTGTGCTTAAACTGTTCTATTGATGAAGATCGGCCGCTTTGGGGGCAACTCTAGATCGCACCGGTTACTTAAGAACATCTTGTTATTCATGATTCCGTAGGTTGGCAGCTTAATGCTTTTTTTACTACCAAGGTCTCCAAAGGGTGCCTGATCTAACCTTACAGTTCGTACCGGCGTATGGCGCCAAAGGACCATGCCCCAATATAATTGCTTGATTTTTGCAGAATTCATTGTTGTTTGAAAACGTTGCGAAGTAGGAACGATGTGATGCAGCCAATCGCCAATAAATCCGGCCCTGGCTGCCCCGTATCTTAGTCGGTAGGTGATGATGAGACCAGGAAGAATCGAAGAAATACGAGCCGACTCAGGGAAATGGATCATCATAGATATCGGCTTTGCAAATAACGCACGTAGTTGCGGATTGTTGCTTCACGACCATCCTCCTGTTGAGGTGCAATTTGCTGAAGCCGTCCGTAGTATCTCTTTATTCCTTTCCGCCCAAAATGGCCCCTTCAACTTATTGATCGAGGCCCCGCTTTCTGTGGCCTTCGATTGTCGTGGCAACCCCAAGGGTCGAAGGATTGAAAGGCGAGGCAACAATACTCGGTACTGGTATGTGGGCTTGGGGTGTTCCGTAATGGTTGCCACGCTTTACCTCATGAAGGAGATAATCGAAGCAAATCCAGATGCCGACATTCGCCTATTCGAGGGCTTCGTGTCCTACCGCGAGCCCGGAAACAGGGCAAATCACTGTGCGGACATTGCGCTTCTGAGAGAAGTAGTTGATAACCCGAAAAAATACCCAGAGGCTATTGTTCCAAGTGGCTCGTTGAAAACAGACGAAACGGACACCTTGTACAGCGCGTTTCTGATTGCTGGTATGAACGGAGGCGTCCCACCAATTATCATGAGAAACGGCTAACGAATAGTTGCATCGGACGTGGCAATACATCACGCCACGCTGGTGAGCACCATGTTATGTTTTAAAAATTTATCAAATATTAAGGAGAAGCAATTATGGTCGATTTGATAACAGCACCATCATTATCTCTTAGTGTTATTACGTTATTATCGCTTTTGATTAATGCAGTAACGATTTACAGATGGATTAGTGAAAAAAAAGACCAAAACAGAATAAATGATCAAGCTTTTCACATGGTAATGGGACTGGCATTAGCAAACATTAAACGAGGGAGCATGATCGTCAATAGAATTAAGGCGCTTACTGAACAAGGAAAGCAAAATGAGGAAGCAATGATATTTTTAGAAAATATGTACGCAGATAATAAATCGAACATTGAATATTTATTAGCTGCTGCTAAAGCATTAAAGCCAGAAGAAGCCCAAAAATTGCCATATGATGGTGATGCCTTGTTAAACAGATCAATAATTGAAAACGCAAATCTCACGATTCAGGCAAATGAAGCGAAAATGAAGCAAAAAGAAACATAACAAGGTCATTTCACCGGAGGGCTGACGCGCCCGGTGAATTTTTCATTAGATATAAAGTGAAGGTAAAAATTAAAGATAAATGGTAGTATATAAAACGTGAGTCCTTCAATCTTCAGAGAAAAAGGGTACCGGTTTTATTTCCTGTCAAATGAAGAAGATCGCATCCATATCCACGTAACCGGTGAAAGCGGAGAAGCAAAGTTCTGGCTGGAGCCCATTGTGTCATTGGCCACATATCACCAGCTTAATCCGAAAAAACTGGGTGAAATCCAAGGTATCGTTGAGGAGCATAAAAATGAAATCGTCCAGGCATGGCGAAAATATTTTGGTAAGCGTTGAGAATATTACACCTTTTGGCATTTGGCTTTTTGTAAAAGGAAGGGAATATTTTCTCAGTTACAAGGATTATCCTTATTTCAGAGACCAGACCCTCAAATCAATTCAAGACGTTCAGTTGCTTCATGGTTACCATCTATACTGGCCGGAATTAGATGTGGATTTGGAACTTGATAATCTCGAAAACCCTGAAAAATACCCCCTGAAGTGGAAAACAACGAAATCTCATTTAACAGATCAATCCGGCGGATTGGCTACAAAGCGGGCTTCCCGCTGATTTGTCGTTGCCCCTACCCGGTCCATTTACCGGTGGTCACCGTCGTAGTGGTGTTTCCCTGCCCCTGGATCCCGGCTTTCGCCCCTGGATCATGTCCGGGGCCGGCGTGGTGACGCCTGTCCTCGGTTTGGGGTTATAAGCCCCTTTGGGGGGTTATGATTATCGAGCCTCCGACTCTGGCGGAGGTCCTCCGACGTAAGGTGATAGAAGCGTCTTGAAATATAACTAATTGAATTGTAAATAAAAAAAGAAGTAACACCCTATTTTCCTTCCCTTTAAGAAAATTAAAGAGGAGGCCTTTTCAAACTGAACCCGAGCAATTTGTTTATTTTTATTGACAAAAAAAATAGCCGGGGTATAATAAAAATTTTAAAATTTTTCAAAGAGGAAATCGCCATGTATGCTATTATTCAAACCGGGGGAAAACAGTATCAGGTAGCCCCCGGCGATGTGATTCGGATCGAAACCTTAGGGGGCGAAAAAGGGGATACGGTAGCGATACCCAACGTCCTGTTTGTCGCCCAAGACCAGGATATTCTGGTAGGCAAACCTTATTTGGAAGGGGTCTCCGTGGTAGGGGAAATTCTTCACCAGGGTCTGGACCGGAAGATTTTGATATTTAAGCATAAAAGAAGAAAAGGCTATCGGAAATTGGTTGGGCATCGACAGCCCTTTACCCAGTTTAAAATAAAAGAAATCCAAGGGATTTAAAGGGGTTTTTATGGCACACAAAAAAGCCGGCGGCAGTTCGAGAAACGGACGGGATAGTGAAGGGCAACGCTTTGGGGTAAAACGTTATGCCGGCCAAAAGGTCAAGGCCGGGAATATCCTGGTTCGACAGGTTGGCACCAAGTTTCATCCCGGTGAAAATGTGGGGTTGGGGAAGGATTTTACCCTCTTTGCCCAAAGGGATGGGGTGGTAACCTTCGAGCGGTGGGGAAAAGACCGAAAAAGGGTCAGCGTCTATTAATTTCTCTCCCTGCCTGGGGTGGAAGTCCATAACTCCCTATTGGTTCTAATCTATCCAAATCTACCCGGTTAACCAACCACACCGGGTAGGGAATAAGCTCGCCAGATATCTTTGAAATTCTTCGATGAGGCCAAGATTTTTATTCGATCCGGAGACGGGGGCAATGGATGTCTCAGTTTCCTCCGGGAGCGATTCAAACCCTATGGCGGCCCGAATGGAGGCGATGGGGGCAAAGGCGGCGACGTCCTGATTACCGCCTCCTGCCAATGTCAATCCCTGGAGGATTATCACTTTCGGCAACATTTTAAGGCCCCTAAAGGGACACACGGTCAGGGGAATGAGCGAAACGGCCGGAAAGGCCAGGATATTCGACTCATCGTTCCCCTGGGGACCTTGGTCCGAGAGGCCGAAACAGGACAGCTCTTAGCTGATTTGACCACAGAAGGGCAGACGATTATTGCCGCTCAGGGCGGGAGAGGGGGCAAGGGGAATAAGCACTTTGCCACGGCTACTCATAGAACCCCGAGATTTGCCCAAAAAGGAGAGCCGGGCGTTGAAACCTGGTTGTTCCTGGAGCTAAAAGTATTGGCCCATATAGGGCTGGTTGGTCTGCCCAATGCCGGAAAATCCACCCTCCTTTCACAACTTTCCGCAGCCAAACCTAAAATATCCGACTACCCCTTTACTACCCTGACCCCCAACCTGGGAATACTTGAAAACGATCAAGGCCACCGGCTGACCATAGCCGATATCCCGGGGATCATTGCCGGGGCCAGCCAAGGGGCTGGTCTGGGACTCAAGTTCCTTAAGCATATTGAGCGAACCCTGATCCTGGTGTTCCTCATTGACGGGGCCTTACCAGGAGAAGGCCCGTATCTTTCCTATCAGACCCTGATTAAGGAAATGGAGGCCTATAATCCCGCGCTCCTGGCCAAACCTCGCCTGGTGGCGGTTAATAAAATGGACTTGCCCCCGGTGAAAACGAATTTTAAAAGGATTGAAAAGGCCTTTAATAAGGATCGGTTGGAAGTAATCCCCCTCTCGGCAAAAACCGGCCAAGGTCTTTCATTATTAATTGACTCCCTTTTTAAGCAGGCCGGACCAAAGGACCATGAAGAAACAGACCGGGTTAACTAAACAAATCGGGTTAACTGAACAGCGAAAAGCAATCCTAAAAGGGGTTAAGAAGATCGTTGTAAAAATCGGCAGTGCTGTTTTAACCGATAACGGGATCTTGCACCGTCCTTCCATTGCCCGTTTGGCCGATGATATTGCTTTTCTGATAAAAAAAGGCTATCAAACCGTCATAGTCAGTTCGGGTGCCATTGCTTCGGGGGTCGGCAAGATGGGCCTGAGTAGAAAACCGGTCACTATTCCCCAGAAACAGGCCGTAGCGGCTATCGGTCAAGGAAGCCTGATTTTCGCCTATGAAGAGGCTTTCAATGCCCATCGGTTGTTAGTGGCTCAGATTCTCCTGACCCGTGAAGATCTGACTAATCGTCAAAGATATCTGAATGCCAGGAACACCTTAACGACCCTTTTGGAATGGGGGATCATCCCGATTATCAACGAGAATGATACCGTGGCCGTGGATGAAATCAAGTTCGGTGATAATGATAACCTTTCAGCCCTGATAGCCCATTTAATCGACAGTGATCTGTTGATCGTTCTGACTGATACGGAGGGACTCTACGATCGGGACCCCCGGGAAGATCCCACAGCCTGCCTGATCCCGGTAGTAGACCATATTGATGGGCAGGTGGTTGACTATACCTCCAAGGTTTCAGGACAATGGGGTCTGGGGGGGATGCGTTCCAAGATAATGGCCGCTCGAAAGGTGACGGCCAGCGGTATTCCGGTCATTGTGGCCAATGGAAGAAAAGAAGGGGTTTTACGGGAATTAATAAAGGGGAAATCCCTTGGGACCCTGTTTCTCCCGCAAAGGTCGACCTTGAGTCGCAGGAAACACTGGATTGCCTTTACCCTTAAACCCCAAGGGGAAATCGTTATCGATGAAGGGGCCCAAAAGGCCTTGATGGGAAAAGGGAAGAGCTTGTTACCGTCAGGAATTCTGGAAGTACGGGGTCGTTTTGGGGTGGGGGCCTGTGTCCGCCTGATTGACCAAAAGGCCCAGGTGATCGGAAAAGGGTTGGTCAATTATTCGGCTTCGGATATTATGAAAATCCGGGGATTGAAGACCTCAGAAATCGAGCAACGTCTGGAACACAAACACTCCGATGAGGTCATTCATCGCGATAATATGGTTATAACCGGGGTGTAAGGCCCAAGGGTAAAGGCACCAGGGATTAAAAACAGCCTCAGGGGGATTAGTTTTTTTGAACCTTATGCCCTGGACCGGACACCCGGATTCTTAAAGCAAGGGGATCTTCCATGGACTTAAAAACACAAGTCATTAGGATCGCCAGACAAGCCAGAGAGGCCTGCCCGATCCTGGCCGGTCTTAATTCCCGGCAAAAAAATCAGGCCCTGGAAAAGATGGCCCGGGCCTTAATAAAACGCCAAGGGAGTATCCTGAAAGAGAATAAACAGGATATGGACCAGGCCCAAAAGGCCGGCCATCCCAAGGCCTTTCTGGACCGGCTGCGTTTGACCGCAGGAACCTTAAAGGAAATGGCCCAGGGGCTTCAAGAAGTGGCTCGGTTACCCGATCCGGTTGGAGAAGTAACCGGTATGTGGATCCGTCCCAACGGCCTGCAGGTCGGGCGACGGCGCATCCCCTTGGGAGTGATCGGGTTTATTTACGAATCCCGTCCCAATGTCACGGTGGATGCAGCCGGACTTTGTCTGAAATCCGGTAATGCCGTCATCTTAAAAGGGGGCAGCGAGGCCCTGGGCTCTAATTTGATCCTGACCAGGATACTTCAAGACGTCCTGGTTGATGAAGGCCTCCCTAAAGGGGCCATTCAGGCCATACCAACCAGAGACCGGGAGGCCACGGCCGAACTGTTGAAATTGGAAGAGTACATTGATTTGGTGATTCCCAGGGGAGGAGAAGGTCTGATCCGTACGGTCACCGCCCAGGCCAGGATGCCGGTCCTGAAACATTATAAAGGAGTCTGCCATGTGTTTGTCGATAAGGGGGCGGATATTGAAATGGCCTATCGGATTTGCCTGAACGCCAAGGTCCAGCGTCCCGGGGTCTGTAATGCCATGGAGACCCTCCTGGTCCATAAAGACGTCGCCCAAGAGTTTCTGCCCGGAATGGTCGAGCGGTTCCGAAAAGAGGGGGTGGAAATCCGGGGCTGTCCGCAAACCCTGAAGATTATCGGAAAGGGAAAGGGCCTCCTGAAGGCCAGGGAAGAAGACTGGTCTGAAGAATACCTGGACCTGATCCTGGCGGTCCGAGTCGTGGGAGGGCTGACCGAGGCTATGGCCCATATCCAGCAGTACGGTTCCCGCCATACCGAGGCTATTATTACCAGGGACTACGACCGAGCCCATGAATTTTTAAATTCAGTCGATTCTTCGGTGGTTCTGGTTAATGCCTCCACTCGTTTTAATGACGGGAATCAATTGGGGTTGGGGGCGGAAATCGGGATCAGTACCTCCAAGCTGCACGCTTTCGGTCCAATGGGATTGAATGAACTGACAACCACCAAATTCATTGTCTTTGGGCAAGGACAGGTAAGGGGTTAGAAGGCGAGAGGCGTGATGCGAGAGGCACAAGGATTGAAAGACCAAAGGCGGAAGATGGAGGATGAAGAAAAATCCCTGGCGTCACATCCCTTTCGCCTCGGTCTATTCGGAGGCACTTTCAATCCCATCCATTTTGGCCACCTCAGGGCCGGAATTGAAATTCAGGAAGTCTTTTCTTTAGACCGGATCCTTTTCATACCGACAGCGATTCCACCACATAAAAAAAACCACCAACTGCTTTCTTTTGCCCATCGCTTGAAAATGGTCCGTTTGGCCATTGCCGGTTATCCCTTTTTTAAGGCCTCGGATATAGAAAAAAAGAGAAAAGGAAAGTCTTATTCCATTCAGACCCTGCGGTTTTTTAAAAAGACCGCCGGACCCAAGGCCGAACTTTTTTTTATCGTTGGGATGGATGCCTTTTTGGAAATCAATACCTGGAAGGACTATAAAGACCTCTTTGCCTTGAGTCATTTTATAGTTATGGATCGGCCTGGATATCGCAGGAGTCATATCAAAGAATTTCTGCAGCAGGAGGTTTCTCCGGACAGTATTTATTTTCCCAAGGAAAATCGTTTCCTGCTTCCCGGAGGGTTCTCGGTCTATTTATCCCCCATAACCTTGATGGACATTTCCTCAACCCGGATTCGGACCTTAAGGCGGAACAATCAAACCATTCGCTATCTGCTTCCTGAAAAGGTAGAAGACTATATTTTAAAGAAAGATCTCTATGCCTCATAGACGTCGTCAAAAGGTATCCGGTCTGGAAAAGGCCCTCTTAATGGCCCGGGTGGCCCTTCAAAAAAAACCCCGGGAGCCTCTTTTACTGGAGGTCAGTAAAATTTGTTCCTTCGCTGATTTTTTTTTAATCCTGAGCGGCACCTCCACCCGCCAGGCCCAGGCCTTGGCCGATCATATCGAAGAGGCCCTGGGTAAAATAGGGATCCGTCCCCGCGGACGAGAGGGCGGGGAGACCGGGCAGTGGATTTTGATGGATTACGACGAAGTGATCGTTCATATCTTTTATGAGTCGGCCCGAGAATTCTACGACCTGGAAGGCTTGTGGTCGGAGGCCCCACGTCTGCCCATCCCTGGGGGTGATTCGGAGGGACCGGTCTCATGATTTCTTCCCGCCTGCTCCTGCTCATTATCCTGGACGGCTGGGGGATAGGCCCTCACTACTCCGGGAATGCCATCGCCCTGGCCAGAACTCCAATCATGGATCAGTTATATCAATCCTGGCCTCACGCCCAACTTGAATGTTGGGGGGAGGCGGTAGGATTGCCTGAAGGACAGATGGGTAATTCCGAAGTGGGTCATCTTAACCTTGGGGCCGGTCGTATCGTCTATCAGGATATAACCCGAATCG
Source organism: Pseudomonadota bacterium (assembly GCA_043798385.1). GTDB lineage: Bacteria > Desulfobacterota > RBG-13-43-22 > RBG-13-43-22 > RBG-13-43-22 > RBG-13-43-22. Next base: position 20,272 of record JAZDOU010000204.1, on the reverse strand, counting down.
ATCGGGCCATTCGACAAGAGGATTTCTACCGGCATCCCGGTCTTCTGGAGGCGATGCGGCATTGTCGGGATGGAGGAACGACCCTCCACCTCCTGGGCCTGGTTTCGGATGGCGGGGTCCACAGCCATCTCAATCATCTCCTGGCCTTGCTCCGATTGGCCAAAAAAGAAAAATTGGAGCGGGTGATGATTCAGGCCATTACCGACGGCCGGGATACTCCCCCGCAAAACGGGTTGGAGTTTATTCGCCAATTACAGGAAGCGATCCAACAAATCGGTGTCGGTCGGATTGCCACTATTTGCGGACGCTTCTATGCCATGGATCGGGACAATCGTTGGGAACGGGTGGAAAAGGCCTTTCGAGCCCTGACGGAGGGAGAGGGGATCCCGGCGCAGGATCCTCTTGACGCCATGGAGGAGGCTTATAAAAACGGGCAAGGGGATGAATTTATTCCTCCAACCATTTTAACAGGAGCTAACGGCCGCCCGGTAGGAACTATTCAAGATGGGGATACGGTTCTTTTTTTTAACTTCCGGGCCGATCGGGCCAGGGAGATCACCCGGGCCTTTATGGAAGAGGGCTTCTCGTCGTTTTAGGTTTCAGGACGACCCCGGCTTTCTAAATTTATGTCTATGACCGAATACGACTCCCGTTTTTCTCCCTGGGTGGAGGCGATTTTTCCCCCACAACACCTGGTCCATACCTTGGGTGAAACCATCAGTCGTCAAGGGATCCATCAACTCCGGATTGCTGAAACGGAAAAATATGCCCATGTGACCTATTTTTTTAATGGGGGGAGAGAAACCCCTTTTCCTTTGGAGGAGCGCTGTATGATCCCCTCCACCAAAGAAGTACCTACCTATGATTTAAAGCCTTCTATGAGCGCCCCGGAAGTGACCCGGGAGGTATTAGACCGGATACGATCAGATCGTTATGGATTTATGGTCTTAAATTATGCTAACCTGGATATGGTCGGCCACACCGGTAAATTGGAAGCGGCCATTGAGGCCTGTGAGGTGGTTGATTCCTGTCTGGGACAGGTTGTCCCGGCTGTTTTGGATCGAGGGGGACTGATCGTGCTAACCGGGGATCATGGCAATGCCGAGGAGATGATTGATCGCCAACACGGCGGTCCGCATACGGCCCATACTGTCGCCAATCCGGTCCCCATTTTTATAGTGGACCCAAAACAGCCCCAGGCGCGGGTCAAGGCCGGGATCCTGGCCGATTTAGCCCCAACGGTATTGACTCTTTTAAACCTTCCGATCCCCGGAGAGATGACCGGAACAGGTCTGATTGAATGATGGCTTGAATCGGAACCGGGAGACAGGATCCATGAAACAGGAGGCCGGACAAAAATCCCTATCCGTCTATCCGGCCTCTGGGTTCGTGAAGGGATAGGATGAAGAAAATTTCTATTAAACTTGTTTTTGGCCTAATGGCAGCCCTCCTGGTTGTTCTTCCGAATGCCTGGATCATGTCTAAAGGGGGACTTCTTTTCGCCCTGACCATCGAAGAGGAACGAAAATTAGGCGAGGAGGTGGTCCGGGAGGTGGAAAGCAAGCTTTCCATGGTCCGGGACCCCGTGATCCTGGGATATCTCAATCAGCTTGGCCAGGAGACCCTCAAACAGGCCGGGCCTCAGCCCTATCCCTTCCATTTTTATCTTTTGAAAGATCCTCAACTGAATGCCTTTTCCGTTCCCGGAGGGCATGTCTTTGTGACCACCGGTATAGTTGAAATCATGGATTCGGAAGGTGAACTGGCCGGTCTGCTGGGCCACGAGATCGCCCATGTTACCCGCCATCACATTTCCAAACAGATGGAGCAGCAGAAAAAGGTCGGCTTGGCCACCCTGGCCGTGGCTATCCTGGGCATTTTTGCCGGGGATGCGAGAATAACCAGTGCGGTAATGGCCGGTTCTCTGGCCACTGCTCAGACCTTAGCCCTTAAATATAGCCGCGAAGATGAGGAAGAGGCTGATAATTATGGCTTTAAATATATGTCCCGGGAGGGGTTCGATCCCAAGGATATGATCGGTCTCTTTGATAAACTTCGGCGCTGGGGATCCTTTGGGTCCGCAGGCATCCCGGCCTATATGCAGACCCATCCCCTGACGGGAGATCGGATGTCTCATGTGGAAGACTTGTTGCATCAGTATGCCGACCAGGGTCCCTGGAGTCGAAAGAATTCTGATGAATTTCGTCGTTTCCAGACCATCATCATGACCAAATATGGAGATATCCAAAGGGCTCGAAATCGTTTTCAATCCTGGGCTAAAGATGACCGGTCCTTACTTTGGGTCTATTATGGGCAGGGCTGGCTGGATATGCGGGAAGGAAAATACCAGGCCGCCGTCGACCAATTTGAAAAGACCTTGAGCCTTAAACCCCGGGAACCGTATCTTCTGAGAGATTTAGGGCAGGCCTTATTATTAAAGGGGGACCTCGACCGGGCCATCGGGCAATTGGGTCAGGCCTCGGTTCTTGATCCTAAAGACGGGAATGCCGCCTTCTATCTGGGGCGGGCTTATCAGGAAAAAGGGGAAAACCTGTTGGCCCTGGAAAATTTTAAAAGGGCCATGAAGCTTGGGACCGAGGGAGAGGATTTTTACCACTATCTTGGTCTTACTTATGGAAGCCTGAAGGAGCTGGGTTGGGCCCATTATTACTTTGGTAAATCGTTTTTGATGAAGGGAAATAGAGGGAAGGCCCTCTTCCATTTCCAAATCGCCTTAAAACAGGTTGGAAATGATCCCAACCAAAAAGAACTCATTGAAAAGGAACTGAAAATACTTGACCCAGGGAAAAGCAAGGAAAAGAAACCCGATCGTTGAGGATCAGGAGAGGATAGGCTCGTAAAAAGTCAAAATTTGGCTTTTTCCGTCATTCCAGCGAAAGCCGGAATCCAGGATTATCAATCACTTAGAAATATTCTGGACCCCGGTTTTCACCGGGGTGACGACTTTTACGAAGCCATCAGGAGATTGTCTGAATGAGAATTAAGTGGTGCTATTTTTTCTGCTTCTGGTTGTTGTTGTTTCTGCCTGAACCAGCCATGGCTTCCGACCCTATCCCTTCGCAGGAAGGGGGCTCCAGGGAGATCTCAGAGCAAACAATCCAAAACACGTTGAAAGAACTACAAGACTTTGGCAATCGAACCACCTGGGAAAAGCAGGGCCAGGTGGCTGATTATCTTTATCGACGGCTTAAACAAATCCAGGGCTTGGAAGTCAGGTTCCATTTTTACCAGGTTGGGGGGAAGACCTGGAAAAACGTGGTAGCCCGGTGTCCCGGCACCAAGAATCCCAAAACGGTTTATTTGTTTTGCGCCCACTTTGATTCGCACCCGGCTGGTTTGGAGGCAAGCGGGTCGGCCCCTGGTGCGGATGATAACGGCAGCGGGGTGGCGGTACTATTAGAAGGGGCTCGGATCTTGGCTAAGGCTCCGGGCCATAACACGATCGAGTGGGTCTTTTTTTCCAATGAAGAGCAGGGCCATTTAGGCAGTCAGGCCTATGTCCAAGATTTAAAGGCTAAAGGCCATTCCATTACAGGGGTCATCAATGTCGATACGATCGGCTATACCCAATCTTCTCTGAAGGCCCTGTGGCAGGAATCCCAAGGAAAAAGTTTATTACGGAAGGTAGGCCATCTTGTCAAACAGCTTCTCAAAAAACCAGTTTATTTCGTCCAAACGGGATTTAAAAATCCCAATGAGGTGTTATTGGTCGGGGGACGGCCGGACCAGGCCTCGTTTGTCGATAAAATAACCTCTCTGTTGAAAAAGACTAATGTTGGGATCAAAAAAGATATCGGCCCTCAATGCGGCTGAGGGGATGAAATGTCCTTCTGGGAGAAGGGCTACCAGGCATTGTTTATCACCTCGATGTATAGAAATCCCGCCATGCATAGCTCGGGGGATACCCTGGATAAAGTGAACCTGAAATTCTTGGCGCGAGCCGCCCGAGCCCTGGTCGGGATGATGGTTAATTTGGCCAATGAATAACCCATCAGTAAAAGGGAAAATTGTTATCGTCACTGGCGCCAGCCGGGGAATAGGCCTGGCTGTTTCCCGGCTTTTAGCTCAAAAAGGGGCCCAGGTTGTCCTGGTGGCCAGGGATCAAAAGGCCTTGGAAAAGGCCGGGAGCCTCATAACGACTGAGGGTGGGGCTGCCCTTTCCATTCCTGCCGATATTCGTCAGGAGAGTGAGGTTAACCCAATGATATCGCGGGTGATGGAGTATTATGGGCGGATCGATGTTCTTATTAATAATGCCGGGGTGCTGGCCTATGGACCGGTGGTCTCGGCTAGGGTTGAGGATTGGGACAGGGTTATCGATACCAATTTAAAAGGGGCTTTTTTTTGCTCTCGTGAAGTGCTGCCAATCATGCTGCGGCAGGGTTCCGGGCAGATCATTAATATGGCCTCCGGGGCGGGGGAAACCGGTTTTCCTAATCTGGCCATCTATTGTGCTTCGAAATTCGGCTTGATAGGGTTTTCAAAGGCCCTGGCCCGGGAGGTCGCTTCTCATAATATAAAAATATCCACCCTCTGTCCCGGCTATGTGGATACGGGAATGCTGGACCTTTTTCCGAAAGATTTTTTAAAAAATGTCTCCCCGGCCAGACCCGATGAAGTGGCCGATCAAATACTCCAACTCATCTTATTTCCGGACTTGTCTGAGAATAAAAACGGATTTCTTAAATCAACGCTCCAGAAAGGGATCCGATGGATGAGCTCAAAGAAATCGGATTAGTGGCTTGTTGGTATAAGGAGAAGAGTTGCGGGAATTTTGCCTATAAGTTGTCCGCCGCCCTGGAACGATTAGGCCTGCAGGTCAGGATCCTGTCCGCCAATTGCCGGTGTTATGGGGACGACCCCTTCAACCCCGAGCTATCCTTCTCTCCGGTTCCCCGAATACCCTTTGCCGATTTTTACCCCAAACCCGGTTCCAGGATTAAACGGGTGGCGCGACTCATTCCCCAACACGTCGGGGACGTCTGTAAAGGGGCTCGATACCTAAAACACTTGAAACTGCCGATTCTCAATTATCAGCAGACCCAGGGATCCTTTGGCTTTCTCCCTTTGCTTTCTTTTTTAAGCTTCCCAACCGAGTCTAAAAGGGTAGTCACCATCCATGAAATCGATTCCACCCAGAGGCAATTTAAATTAAAAAATTTCAAACTGACCACCATCAAATTAAACAAGATTTATAACAAGGCCGATGCCGTCATTGTTCAAACCAGCCCCCTGAAAAAGCAGTTGGAAGGCTGGGGGATCCAGGGAGAAAAGATCCATATTATCCCTCATGGAACGACCATCCCCCCTCTTCATTCCGATCATCGGGATCAGATCATTTTTTGCGGGGGACACCACCTGGCCCATGGGAAGGGCTTCGATCTGTTCTTAAAGGCCTTGGTGATATTGAAAGAAAAGGGGATTACCCCCCCGGTCCTTATTCATGGCTTGAATCGAGAATACGGCCAGGAAGAAGGCATTGAGCCTATTGCCCAAATGGGGTTGACGGATCAGATCAAATGGTTTGATTATGTTTTTACCAACGAGTCGGAATTGTTCGCGGAATACCAAAAAAGTTTGTTGGCGGTCATCCCCTATACCTCCAGTGAGGCCGGAGCTACGGTAACAACGGCCATGGCTAACGCCGTTCCGGTTATCGCCTCCCGTTCGGTCGGCCTTCCGGATTATCTTGGCCAGGAAGGGATATTTGTGAAAGAAGATGACCCGGCCGGGTTGGCCGAGGCAATGCTTCGGCTTATCCAGGATCCCTTACAGAGGGAAGAATTAGGCCGCCGTTTAGTCGAAAGGGCGACCGGATTATTTAGCTGGGAGGCGATTGCCAGACAAAATATTGAATTGTATCAAGCCATTTTAACTTAGTAGCCTGATCCACTGATCTTTGGACGGGGTAACTCTCAACTTGGCCGAATGGGATTGAAAAAAATGGTTTTTGAAAACAGGAATTCCCCGATAAGTCCGCACCCATTTAATTCCAAGGCTATTGAAATTCAAACGGTCAGGACCCTGGCAGGACTTGAACCCCATGCCGCTGCCTGGAATGATTTGGCCTGCCAGGCCCCTTATCAACTGCCGGATCAATCCCACGCCTGGGTCGCTTCTTACCTGGAACATCAATTAGAGGCCGGGGAGGAATGGTTTTGCCTTTTTGCTTATAGTCATTCAACCCTGATGGGCGTCCTTCCAGTAGTCGTGAGTCCTTTTAAAAAAGTGGGGATGGATTGCCACAAATTTCGAACTCCTTATAATGACCAAACCGCCTCGATAGATTTCGTGGTGAAGCCGGGTGCCGAAAAGGAGATCATTCCTTTTCTGTTGAATCAGCTTCACCACATGCAGCCAGCTTGTTTCTATTTTGAAATGAGAAGACTCCCGGAAGGTTCTCCTGCCTTGACGATGATCCATAATGGTTTTAAAAGATTTTTTCCGCTGATCATGTTTGATGGCTATGGTTCTTATATAAAAGTCGATGGAAATTTTGCCGACTATCAGGCCCGATTAGGACCAAAATTTCTCAGGAATCTGCGCCGGCAGGAACGTAAACTGTTCACCCTGCCGGGGGTAAAATTAACGTTTTTGGCTGGAAAAGCTATGACCGAAGAAGGCCTTTCCCGGTTTATGGAGGTGGAAGCCTCGAGCTGGAAGTACCAACAGGGCAGTGCCCTTTGTCAAGGCAAGGCACTGGTCTCTTTTTATAAGGCCCTGACCAGGAGGCTGACGGATTTGGGCTGGCTGGAATGGCATTTCCTGGAAGCAGAAGGGAAAACGATTGTCGCCAACCTGGCCATCCGGGTAAACCGCTCCCTGGTCTTTTTGAAAACCTGCTATGATGAGGCCTATTCCTCTTATTCCCCGGGCAACTTCCTGTTTGAAAAGGTGTTCGAACGGGCTTTTAATCTCAAGGAGGTAGATGAGTTAAATTTATTGACCGATTATTCCTGGAATCAAAATTGGCAGGTGAAAAAAAGATCTTTTTATAATTTATCTCTATTCCCCGCTAAGCCTTTACCGATTTTGACCGGTCTGGTTCCTTTAAAGATCCGCCTTGGTCTTCGTCAAGTCCCGGCAGTGCGCCAGGCTTATAATTTTTGTTGGCCTTATTTCAAGGGAGGGAGTTTTAAAAAAGATTCCCAGGAAAAGGGGACGGAAAAGGATGGTCCTGAATAGCCAATTCCCTTTTATAGGAGACTTATTTTATTCCTTTCAGATAGTCTTCCAAGGTTTTGAAAGGGGCTAAGGCCAAACAAGAATTGCGGGCCGTTTCCCAGTTGGCCTGGTCGGTCAGCATCGGGGTTAAAAAAGGCCATTTTCGACACGGAGTGGGCTTGACGGCATGAATATGGCATCTTCCTTCTTGGGAAAAGTGACAAAAGCCGTCTTCTCGGGTCTGGATATAGATCCGGCCGTTTTTTTCCAGGCAGAATTTTTCAAGAAACGCCTGACGGGAAAGCCCTAAGAACTGTGAGATCCGTTCGATCTCTTCCCGGGTCAGATAGATCCCCCCTTCTCCCTGACAACAGGTCCCGCATTGGGTGCATTCAAATAGATCCATGGCCTGTTTAAACAAGGCCTCCAGGCTGTTGAGAGGCTTTTCTTTTACAGCCATCGTCCCCCTCCATAAATATTAAACAAAGGGTAAATCGTCTCTTTGATGGCCTTGACCGCCCGGCGGGCATCCAGAAAGGCCCGTTCTTTCTTGACCGGTTCTTCTTGAAAGTCTTCAGCTCTCAACCATTGTTCATGATAATCCAGTTGATCAATGGTTTTTTGAAACGGTTCAGGGAGTTTTTCCTGACCCATTTCCTGCCCCAGCATAATAGACCAGGCCAGGGTCCAGGCCCGAGCCACATTGACCTGGTGATAGCCTCCCCCGCCCAAGGCCACCCAGGGAAGATCCAATTCTTTGAAAAATCTGATTGCCGCGCAGAATCCTTTGGTGGTCAGGGAGAGATTGGCCAAGGGATCGTTGTAAAAAGCATCCACACCCAGTTGGGTGACGATAACATCCGGGGCAAAGGCCTCCAGGATAGGCGGGACGACCTCCATAAAGGCCCAGGTAAAGATTTCATCATCTGTCCAAGGGTAGAGGGGGACATTGACGGCATAGCCTACCCCTTGACCGGCCCCGATTTCTTGAACAAAGCCGGTGCTGGGAAAGAGGGTCATCCCGTTTTGATGAAATGAGATCGTCAGGGCCTTATCGGTTCGATAAAAAGCCTCCTGCACACCGTCCCCGTGGTGGGCATCGATATCAATATAAGCCACCTTTTTGCCTTGAGAGAGTAAAGATAAAATAACCAGTACCGGATCATTAATATAGCAAAAACCGGAGGCCATATTTTTATGGGCATGGTGCATGCCGCCGGCAATATGAAAGGCAATCCGGCCCCGTCCGGAAAGGATCCACTCTCCGGCCTGAATGGCCCCGCCGCCGCAAAAACAGCCCCAATCCAGGACCCCGGGAAAGATAGGATTGTCTCCAGGCCCTAATCCGTAGGCCGTCAGGTCGAGATCGCTATGTCCCGAATTGGCCCCCTGCAAGATTTTCCAGTAATCGTGGGTATGGAAAGACAGGACCTCGTCTTCGGTGGCCGGCCGGGTTTTTTCAAGACGGGTCTTCCCGGTCGGCAACAGGCCGTAGGTTCGAATCAGGTCCATGGTGAGCTGGAGTCTTCCCACCTGCAGGGGATGATGGGGACCATAATCGAATTTTTGGTAGTCGTCGTTGTAGATCAGGAGGCAGGACTTGTTCGTTGTGGCCATAAGTTTTCCGCCGATTTTTTTCATTGGGATATTTTTTTAATCCAACTCAGAGGAGATGTCAAGGATACACGCCCCCTGGGGCCTTTTCCGAAGGGTAAAAATTGATCGATATTTTCTCTAACCCAAACCTCACCTGGAGTGATGTTTGGATTTAATAGTAAGACCATCATAATAAGCTGTTTTAATAAAATTTACTTTATCGATCAATTTTTATGCAACTTCGAGGTTTATTCTTCCTTGAGAAACAGCCGATGATATTCATCTTCCTTTAAATGGGTCTTGAGAAGGCGGGAGATCAGGTCAAAGATTTCCTGGATTTCCTGATCGCTCAGACGGGGTATTAAGCTGGCCAGATGGGAATCATCGGAGAATTTTTGCAGATAAACCATTAACGATTTTTCGTCGGTTTCCCGGTCCAGACCAAAGCCGATCAGCCCTTGGTATTGATTGACAAAATGATGCTTATGATGGCCTTCTTTCATGGGGAATTCCTTCCTGTCGGGATCCTGGAGATAGAAAAACGGTCTCGACTCATTTTCATCGAGTTCTGAATTTTTGGCTCTCTTTTCTGGGAAGCTGGTATCGGGTCACGGCCCGATTATGATTTTTAAGGTCTCTGGAAAAAATATGACTGCCGTCATTTTTGGAAACAAAATAAAGATAGTCACTTTTGGCTGGAGAGAGGACCGCCTGCAGGGAATCCTTGCCTGGATTGGCAATCGGCCCGGGGGGCAATCCGGGTTTAAGGTAGGTATTATAAGCGGTGGGGGTGAGCAAATCTTTTTTAGTCAAGTCGCCATTAAAATTCTTAATCCCATAAATGACGGTCGGGTCGCTTTGTAGGGGCATCCCTATCCTAAGGCGGTTATAAAATACCGCAGCAATCAAAGGCCGTTCGCTGGGAAGGCCGGTCTCTTTTTCCACTATAGAGGCCAGGGTAACAGTCTTTGTTATGTTTTGCTGGTCCGACTTGTCGTGGTTTGTGAGACTCTCAAAAACGGCTTTAAATCTCAGGACCATTCTTCGCTGGATGGCTTGAATCGTCATTCCCCGATGAAAAAGGTAGGTGTCCGGAAAAAGAAATCCCTCCAGAGAGGCGCCTTCAATCCCCAGAGTGTCTAAGAATTCAAGGTCCCTGGCAGAGGTTAAAAAGGCCTTTACTTCGACCAGGTTTTCTTCCGAAAGACGCTGGGCGATTTGTTTAAGGGTAAACCCTTCGGGAATGGTGACCCGTTTCAATATTGTTTTTCCGGTGGTTAAATAATCCAGAAGGACTCTCGGGGGCATCCCGGCATATAATTCAAAGTCTCCCCATTGAATTTTTTTCCCCTGTCTATTCCACCAGGTCAGGAGCATGAAATTGTGGGGGTCCTGGATGATCCCTTCGTTGGCTAAATGGTGAGCGATGCGGTGCAGACTCATTCCCGGCAGGATTCGTACTATCTTAATCGATGGGTTCGTTATTGGAGGGGGTGATAAAAAGCGGGAAAAACTGTCCCAAAAAAGGATCCCGCTGATAAAAGAGGCCAAGAGAAGAAAGAGCCAAAAACGTTTCAAGGGAAGAGCCCTTTATCTCGAGGCCGGCTGTCGAGATAACCCTGGAGGATAAAGGCCGCGGCTAATCGGTCAATAACCTTCCGCCTTTTTTGCCGGCTGAGGTCCCCTTCCAGGAGGATCCGTTCAGCGGCCACGGTGGAGAGGCGTTCGTCCCAGGGAATTATTTTTATAGTCAGACATTGACGGAGGGTCTCGATAAATTCTTCGGCCTTCAGGGCGGATTCCCCTTTGGAGCCATCCATATTGATCGGGAGACCGACAACACATTCCTCAACCTGGTATTCTTTGACCAGGTCAAGGATGGCCTCCAGGTCTTTGGGTAAGATGGTCCTCTTGATGGAGGTCAAGACCTGGGCGGTAATAACCAAATCGTCGCTGATAGCCACCCCGATGGTCTTGCTGCCCAGATCCAGGCCAAGGATTTTCACGACTTAGACTCGCAGGAAAAAATGGCCGATCAGGATGCCCGCCAACATGAGCATCCCAAGGGCCAGATGGGTTTGAATGGTTAAGGCCTGGGCCGGGACGATTTGTTCAAAAGTGGCATATTGACGCCATAAGATGCGGATGGCTTTTATGGCCAGGGGGAAGGCCAGCCAGGCCAGGAGGATCAGATAAGAAATTTCCTGGGTTCCCAACAAGAATAAAAGAAAGGGAAAGGGAAGGATCATCAACAAAACATAGATCCAGCGGGAGGACAACAGGCCGAGGCGAACGACCAGATTACGTTTTTGGGCATCTCGATCGGCCTGAAAGTCGGGAAATTGATTGATCCAGATAACGGCGGTGATCAGAAAGCCCAAGGGAAATCCCAGAAAAAAGGCCGGCCAGGTCAACTGATCGGTCATGACATAATAGGTCCCCCAGGTGATTAGAGGTCCAAAGGCCAAAAAAATGGTTATCTCCCCCAGGCCGCGAGACATCAATTTTATCGGATCGGCCGAATAACAGGTTCCGGCCAGAAGGCCCAACGGGCCTATCAAGGCCACATAGGGGTGACCCATCCAGACAAGAGACAAACCAGTGGCCAGGGCCAGGGCAAAAAAGAACATCGAGGTCCAAAAAACCCAGCGGGAGCTGAGAAGTTCCTCCTGAATGACTCGGCTTCCTCCGCTGAAGGGGGTGGGATGGAGGTTGATTTGATCGCTTCCACGGGCATCGAAATAATCGTTGATCAGGTTGGCGGCGGTTTGCAAGGATCCCACCCCCACTAAAATCAGGAATAACTCGAAACCTCGGAAAAAGCCGTCCTGATAAGACTGGGCGGCCGCCAGGAAAACAGGAACCAATGATCCTGTCAGAAAAGGTAGCCGCATGGCTCGGATATGGATATTCATTCAGACTCCTGGTGGATTTGAGATGTTGATAAAAGTATCGTATTATCCTTTCCCCTGTCAAGTTGTAATTCAACCCCCCACCTTGACAAGTCAAGGTGAAATGGTTAAATATTTAGAATAAATTGTTCTGGAGGTGGGCCCATTAAACCCACCTGCCCGTTTGATGCGGACGCCACGAAGATAAAAGATATATTCAGGGTCCAAGGTTCAAGGTTTAAGAAAAAACCGTATACCTTAAACCGGACACCGTATACCGATTTATAGATCATCAACTTGGAGGCAACCATGCGTTTTGATAAATTTACCATCAAGGTTCAAGAGGCCATTCAATCGGCCCAGTCGCTGGCCGAGGGCATGGGACATCAGCAGATCGAACCCGAACACCTGATGACCGCCCTCTTGAATCAGCCGGAGAATATTATTTTGCCCCTGCTGCAAAAATTGGGAATCAACCCCGACCAGGTCAAGAAGGCTCTAAAAGGTCAACTCGATCACCTCCCCAGGGTGTCAGGCACGGGAATGGGACAGAGCCATATCTCGCCCAGGCTCAAGACTGCTTTGGACGGGTCTTTTAAAGAGGCCTCCCAGATGCGGGACGAGTATGTCAGTATGGAACATATCCTGATCGCCATGGTGGATCAGAAGGGAGATCCTTTGGCCCGGGATTTATCCTCTCTTGGTTTAACCCGGGAGAACGTATTAAAGGCCTTAGTGGATATTCGGGGAAGCCAACGCGTCACCGATCCCAATCCGGAAGAAAAGTATCGTCCCTTAGAAAAATTTGCCCAAGACCTGACCGAATTGGCCCACCAGGGGAAATTGGACCCGGTTATCGGCCGGGACGACGAGGTGCGCCGGATCATCCAGGTTTTGTCCCGGAGGACCAAGAATAACCCGGTCCTGATCGGAGAGCCCGGGGTGGGAAAGACCGCCATTGTTGAAGGGTTGGCTCAACGAATCGTTCAGGGCGATGTGCCGGAAGGCTTGAAAAATAAACGGGTCATCGCTTTGGATATGGGGTCTTTGATCGCCGGGGCCAAATATCGAGGGGAATTTGAGGATCGGCTCAAGGCTGTCTTGAAAGAAGTGACCGAGGCCCAGGGACAGATCATCCTGTTTATTGATGAGCTTCATACTTTAGTAGGGGCCGGTAAGGCCGAAGGGTCCGTAGATGCCGGTAATATGCTGAAACCGGCTTTAGCCCGGGGGGAATTGCGCTGCGTGGGGGCCACCACCATCAATGAATATCGGAAATACGTCGAGAAAGACGCCGCCCTGGAGCGGCGGTTTCAACCGGTGTTGGTCAATGAACCCACGGTCGAAGATACAATCGCTATCTTGAGGGGTCTCAAGGAAAAATACGAAGTGCATCACGGAGTACGTATCAAGGATTCGGCCCTGGTGGCTGCAGCCACCCTGTCCCATCGCTATATCACGGATCGCTTTCTGCCGGATAAGGCTATTGACCTGATTGACGAGTCCGCTTCCAAATTGAGGATCGAGATTGACAGCCTGCCCCAGGAGATCGATGAACTGGAACGGAAGATTCTGCAAATAGAGATCGAAAAAGAGGCCTTGAAAAAAGAGTTGGATCCGGCCTCCAAAGAAAGGTTGCAAAAGATCGAAAAAGAGTTATCGGAACTTAAAGGGCAAAGCGGAGTCATGAAGGCCCATTGGCAGAGGGAAAAAGAGGCCATCCAGAATATCAGGCAAATCAAGGAAGCGATAGAACAACTGCGGGGAGAGGCCCAGAATGCCGAAAGACAGGGGGATCTGGCCCGGGCAGCGGAGATCCGCTACGGGGTGCTCCTGGACATGAATAAGCAACTGGAGGAAGAAAATCAAAAGTTGGAGACCCTTCAACAGAATCAGAAGATGTTGAAGGAAGAAGTGGATGCCGAGGACATCGCGGAAGTGGTGGCCAAATGGACCGGTATCCCGGTGGCCCGGATGATGGAAGGGGAGAAGCAGAAACTGATCCACATGGAGGAACGTATCAAAGAAAGGGTCATCGGCCAGGAAGAGGCTGTCCGGGCCGTGGCCAATGCCGTCCGCCGGGCCCGCTCCGGCCTGCAGGACCCCAACCGTCCGGTCGGGTCTTTTATCTTCATGGGGCCTACCGGAGTGGGCAAGACCGAGTTGGCCAAGGCCTTGGCCGAGTTTCTTTTTGACGATGAACAGGCCATGATTCGGGTCGATATGTCGGAATATATGGAGAAGCATTCGGTATCCCGTTTGATCGGCGCCCCTCCGGGTTATGTGGGCTATGAAGAGGGGGGCTATTTGACCGAAGCGGTCCGTCGCCGCCCCTATTCGGTCGTCCTCTTTGATGAGATTGAAAAGGCCCATCCCGAGGTCTTCAATGCCTTGTTGCAGATCCTGGATGATGGCCGGATGACCGACGGGCAGGGCAGGACTGTGGACTTTAAAAATACTTTGGTCATCATGACTTCCAATATCGGCAGCCAGGTTATCCAGGACCTGACTGAACGGGAACGGGAACGGGAGGAAATGGTCCGACGGGTCATGGAGGCCTTGCGGGCCCATTTTAAACCCGAATTTTTGAATCGGATCGATGACATCATCATCTTCCACGCCCTGACCAGGGATCAGATCAAGGCTATCGTGGATATCCAGATCCGGGTGCTTCAGAAACGGCTGGCCGAAAAAGATTTGGAAATTGAACTGACTGATCAGGCTCGGGAGCTGATCGCTCAGGAAGGATTTGATCCCATCTATGGGGCCAGGCCTCTGAAGCGGGTTTTACAGCACCGACTCCAGGATGCCCTGGCCTTAAAACTGCTGGAAGGTGAATTTGGAGAAGGTGAAAAAATCGTGGTGGATGTCGCCCCCAAGGGAGAGGTCGTCTTTAAGAAAGGCTAACCAGCGGTTTTTCTTGACAAGGGTTTAAAGATTGGTACCATATACTCGTTACTCGTTACTGGTTGCTCGTTGCTGGTTTTTGATTGGGATTTTCGGGGAACAAGTCAGAATAAAAAGATCATCATTTTTTCTTTCAAAACGAGTAACGAGTAACGAGAAACCAGCAAATAAAAATAAACACTAAGGAGTTTGTGCTTATGTTTTCCAATACCATAAAAACTACCTTGTTGTTGGGTCTGTTGACGGTCCTGATTATTATCATTGGTGGGGCCGTTGGTGGCCAGCAGGGGATGGTGGTCGCCTTTGTCCTGGCCGGGATCATGAACCTGGGGAGTTACTGGTTTTCTGATAAGATCGTCTTATCCATGTATGGCGCCCGGGAGATTGCCCCCCAAGAGCACCCGGAAATCCATCAGATGATCATGGAACTGGCCCAACATGCCGGCCTTCCTAACCCGCGGGTTTATTTGATAGAGGATGATTCACCCAATGCCTTTGCCACCGGACGGAATCCGGAGCATGCCGTCGTAGCGGTCACCTCCGGTATTCTTCGTATCCTCTCCCGTCAGGAACTCAAGGGGGTCCTGGCCCATGAATTGGCTCACGTCAAAAACCGGGATATTTTAATCGGGTCCATCGCGGCAACCATGGCCGGGGCCATCATGATCTTGGCCAATATGGCCCGCTGGGCGGCCATCTTTGGAGGGAGCCGGAATTCGGAAGAAGGGGAAGGGGGTGGAGGGATCCTGGGGATTATTGTTATGACCATTGTGGCCCCGATTGCCGCCATGCTGATCCAGATGGCTATCTCCCGGTCGCGGGAATATCTGGCTGATGCCACGGGGGCCTCTTTTTCCGGAAATCCCCTGGGACTGGCCGGTGCCCTGGAAAAACTTCAGATTGCCTCCCAGTGCCTGCCCATGGCATCTCCCAATCCGGCTACCGCCCATATGTTTATCGTCAATCCTTTATCGGGCCGCAGCCTGTTCAATCTATTCAGCACCCATCCTCCCATTGAAGAGCGGATTGCCCGGCTTCAGGCTATGAGGGTTTAATTCCTTTAATCAGATATAAGAAATTTGAATACGTTCGATGATTTATCTTTACTTTTCATGCATTCATGCTATCATAATATCAAGAATATCGTGGAGTAGAAAATATGGAAACCATAAAATCAGTCGGTCAAAGCGGACAAATTTCTTTGGGGAAAAAATTTGCAGGCAAGACGGTTTTGGTGGATCAGATCGAATCCGGGGTTTGGATTGTCAAGGTCGGGCAGTTTATTCCTGAGAGTGAACGATGGCTAAATGAATCCAAAGTCCGAATGGAGATTGATGAGGCCGTCACCTGGGCGGAAAAAAATCCACCTCGGAAAAGCAATTTAAAGGCCATCCAGGCCCGATTAAAAAAATGAGTTTATCCACGAAGAATCCTGTCAATCTGGATCTGAATAATCCTGTTTTCCAAAGACAATTATTTGATCTGGGAAAAAAGGAGCAATCGGATATCCTTGGAACCTTGTTAAAGCTTTCGAAGATGAATTGGGACCAGGTCTATACCGACCGAGGTCTGAAATGGGAGATTATTTTTTCTCGCACCGGGCCTCATGGGGAAAGAGTATACAGTTTTCGTATTGGCAAAGGATTCCGTGGACTGACTTATCGGCAAGGGGATTGGATGCGTATTTTGTCGCTTCATCCTGATCATGATTCCGCCTACCAATGAATCTTTTTGCGGGAGCAAGTTTGAAACTTGGTCTCCATTCTTTTTAGGGGAAAACAATTCCCTCTGTTGGTTTGGAAATAGTAGTCATAAGTCATTTTCTGACGGGTAGATGGTTCGACCTGTACCGGTCTGCAACACCCCGAGCGAACATCATCAATTTTACGTCACCTACAACTATTCTAAAAGGATCATTCTAAAAATTAACGATTACTATTTGAATTTGAGTAAAACGTTGGGGTGAACGACAGGCATCACCGGCGGCTTTAGCCGTCCGGTGGATGCAATGGTTAGGGTTTTTCATACCCAGATAATAATTTCACAAGATCTTCAGGTAGAGGATATGATCTGTTCGTACCCACTTTAGAGCATACCCAAACAATCTCTCCCTTAGCCAAGCACTCTGATGCCCCCTTTTTAAAGATCGCAAGCACCCACGTTAAACTTGATTTTCCAATCTTGTGGGCAGTAACGCCAATCTCAATTATTTCATCAAAACCAATCGGCTTCAGATACTCTACCATTGATTTGACCAGGTGGAAATCAAGCCCCCTTCTTGAGACAAGGGTATGATAGTCATAATTAATATTTCTCATATATTCAGTAATTGCCGTATCAAAATAGGTTAGATAATGCGCGTTAAAGACTATGCCCTGGCTATCAACTTCTGCGTATCTAACACGCATATCCTGAAAAAACTTAAACTGATCTCTCTTCATCTTAAAAGCTTCCTATCCGATTAACCCCAACATAGTATTATGCCTCAAAAATAGCATCCCTTTTTCACGCCTTCCTGGATGCTATGCCTCAAAAAAAGGTTTAACAGCCCCAAAACATCATGTCAACATGAGGTATATGATCCTACTTAGTTCTCATCCGGAAATGATCTTTCCGGATGAGAACATACCGTGATCGATTTGTCTCCATGGCCAGAAACCCTTTGAAAAAGGGGTTTCTGGCCAGAGCTTCGAGTCAGAATCCAGGTGTTTCCATCCGGAAATTTGAATTTCCGGATGGAAACTACTTAGGGAGGGATGATATGCCTCAAACGTATGATAGAGGTTGCTTTTTGATGGTCTAATTATAACAAGAAAAAGAACGCGGTCAAGGCGAAAAAAGGGGCCAAAGGAAAGGGTACAGAGGGGGCTTCTTAAGAAAAAGGGGCTTTGCAGGAATAGACATTGCAAATTGATTTGTATTTGAAGTCTTTGGATTTTTTACAAATGTAACTTACAAAACTTCAGGAAGCTATACGTACTATAATTTGATTTTCTTGTTGAAGTTAATGGGTTGGTTATTGTTTAAATTTTCGTAATTTTGTAATTTTGTCAATGATAATCTGGGTTGCCAGCCGTTTGCTGCCTGATCACCTCCATGGCCTTGAAGTAGTCTCTCTGCACCTTAAGGTTTGATACCCGGCAGTACTGTTGCGTGATCTTTACATGGCTATGACCATGCAAGGAAAATGTCTATTATTGGTGTTCGCTCGCTAACCCCGCAGCAAGCTACGGGGAAGGCGCTCGCTATCCATGTTCAATGACCAGTAATTAGTTGACTTTTTCCTGCCAGTAGCATAAAAACCCCTATGAACCCAAATGGTAATTAGAGAAGAAGGAGCTTAGTATGTCTTGTGTCGTGGTGGTTGGTACGCAGTGGGGCGATGAAGGAAAGGGTAAGGTGGTCGACCTCCTAACTCAGCATGCCGATGTAGTGGTGCGTTTTCAGGGGGGCAATAATGCCGGTCACACCCTGGTGGTGGGCCGGGATAAATTTATCCTTCACCTGATTCCCTCCGGGATCCTCCACTCCGAGAAACAATGCCTGATCGGTAACGGGGTGGTGGTGGATCTGGAGGTCTTGCAGAAAGAGATCCGTGCCCTAATAGAACGGGGGATCCCCGTCGGTCCGGGAAATTTAGGGATAAGTGCGCGCGCCCATTTGATCCTGCCTTACCATACCCATTTGGATCTGGCCCGGGAGGCCCAAAAAGGCCAGGCTTCCATCGGTACGACCGGGAGGGGGATCGGGCCTTGTTATGAAGATAAGGTAGCCCGGGTCGGGATACGGGTTGTTGATTTATTGGACCCCCAGGTCTTTGCCGGGAAAGTGGAAGCCAACCTCCGGGAAAAAAATTTTATTTTTGAACGATTTTTAAACGTTTCGCCCCTTGATCCTCAAGAGATCATCAAGACCTATTTACCCTTGGGTGAATTTATTAAACCGTATGTAACCGATGTTTCCATCCAGGTAGATCAGGCCCTGACCCAGGGGAAAAAAGTGTTGTTTGAAGGGGCCCAGGGGACTCACCTGGATATAGATCATGGGACCTATCCTTATGTTACCTCGTCCAATCCGGTGGCCGGCAGTGTCTGCCCCGGGGTTGGCGTAGGACCTAATAAGATTCAATCGGTCCTGGGGATTGTTAAGGCCTATACCACCCGAGTGGGAGGAGGGCCCTTTCCTGCGGAACTAACCGACGAGATCGGCCAAAGGCTTCAGCAGAAAGGTGGAGAATTCGGGGCGACTACCGGCCGACCCAGACGCTGCGGCTGGTTGGATGCCGTTGTCCTGAGGGATTCAGCCCGCCTGAACGGCCTGTCCCACCTGGCTATCACCAAATTGGATGTTCTAACCGGATTAAAGACTATCAAGATCTGCACCGGGTATGCCTGGAATGATCAGATTCTGACCAGCGTCCCGGCACAGTTGAAAGTCCTTCAAACTTGTCGCCCTATCTATGAGGAATGGGAAGGCTGGTCTGAACCCATTGAGGGGATACGAAAAAGGGAAGACCTGCCCCTATCCACCCAGAACTATCTGAATCGGATCGAAGCCCTGGTAAATGTTCCTATCGGACTTATTTCGGTTGGACCTGACCGGGAAGAAACCTTGTTCTTAACCAACCCCTTTTCTGAATGACTCCCAAGCTGAAAGCCCTTATCTTTGATTTTGAAGGTACCCTGGTAGATTTTCAATGGCGGTTGGAGGAAGCTGAAGCTGAGGCCGGGCAACTCCTGGTTGATTTGGGAATAACCGGGAAATCTCAAATCAAGGTCCATTATGCCGAGGCCATGAATAAGGCCCTCGAACACCAGGAAAGGACCGGCTTGGTCCAAGGCGTTTTGGCCCTGGCGGATCTTTATGACCGCTATGATGCCGATGCCTTAGTCCGGTGGCAGATTCGCCCCGGCGTTCAGGACATCCTGCCTGCGCTCCGGGAAAGGGGCTTAAAAACGGGTCTGGTCAGCAACATAGGTCTTACCAGCCTGGAAGAGGCCTTGATTCGTTTAGGCTTAAGTCCTTACCTGGATGTCGTCATCAGCCGAAACGAGGCCCGCTGGTTGAAACCCCATCCCCAAGGCATTGATCTGGCCTGTGAACGATTGGGCTGCAGTAAAGAGACGGTTTGTTTCTTAGGGGACAGTCTGGATGATATTCGGGCCGCTCAGAGGGCCGATGTCCCGGTGATCATCGTGTCAGGCGGACAGCATAGCCCTGAAAAAATTCAGGAAGCCGGTCCCAGTGGAATCATCGGGGACTGGCAGGAACTGTTTCTTTTATTAGAACAAAAAGGCTGGCTCACTTGACTTTCGAAGAAAGAGTAAGTATAATCAAAAGTTAAATAGTTTCCGGATGGACACTAAACCGCCATGCCCAGCCTTTGGGGGCGTGGCACCACCAAACATGAAAATAGGACTGATCGAACATTTAGCCTCGAACTCTATTTTCGTATTAATTCCCATGCCCTGCCCAAGGGCATGGCACCACGAAACATGAAAATAGAATGGAGCCAACGTTACCTCTTAAACCCTATTTACGTACTAAATAACTCCTCCTCACGCCTGGAGAAAGGGCGAGAGTGGCGGAATTGGTAGACGCACTGGACTTAGGATCCAGCCCTGGAAACAGGGTGGGGGTTCAAATCCCCCCTCTCGCACCAATAAATAAACCGGTAAGGAATAATTGACCAT
>JAZDOU010000195.1:0-7997 GCA_043798385.1 Pseudomonadota bacterium | reverse complement strand
GGCAAACCGGTTCCTATACGAATGAAGAAATTGGAGAGATGTTCGGTATCAGTTATACGGCGGTCAGCCACATTGTGAAAGAGGCAAGAAACAGGATGAAAAACGATCAGGTCTTCCAGCGGGATTATGCCCTGCTCAATTCACAAATCAAGATGTGACCCCATACCTTCTCGCCTACAAACAAACGAAATCATAGCGGCTAAAATTTATTGATTATCAAAGGAAATGTGCAAAAACTACTCTCCGAATTCCACGACTCGATTCTGATGACAGGAGGGTAGAAACTTATCCAATCAATTGAAACGGTATCCCTTCTCCCTGAAAAGTCTCAGGCAGGCAGCCACAACCTCGGGATCGTACTTGGAGCCGCTATGGGATGATATTTCTTCCAGAGCCTCATCTAAAGGATAGGCATTTCGAAAGCTCCGGTTGGTAGTCAAATCTTCCAGGGCATGGGCAACAGTTAGAATCCTGGCTTCGATGAGAATGGCTTCTCCCTTGATCCCCCGGGGGAATCCGGAGCCGTCGAAACACTCCCGATGCTGGAGGATGATGTCCGCCAGCGGCCAGGCACATTCGATTTTTTTGAGGGTGTCATAAGCGGCCAAGGGATAGGTCTGATACAGGGTCAGGTTAAAGCCTTCCAGTCGTCCGGCTTCACGAAGAATTTCGGCGGGGATATTGACCATCCCGATGTCATAGATAGACGAGGCCAGCTCGATTGCTTCCACCTGAAAATCGGTTAACCCCATTTCCCGGGCCAGGGCCCCCGCTAATCTCGCGACCCGCTCATGATGGCCTTCAGTATAGGGACCCCTTAGTTCGATCGTCTCCGCAATCGCCTCGACCATCCCCTTCATGGAGCCGTATATCCTGGTATGGTTCTTTTGCAGATTAAGCTCTATGCCTTTCCTGTGCAGGGCCAATTCGATGGTGACCTGCAACTGCTTTTTTTCTACTGGCTTCAGGATGTATCCGGAGGGATTGGTCAGCGTTGCCCGCCCGAAGGTCTGGTCGTCGGCATAAGAGGTCAGGTAGACCACCGGGGTCCCGGAGAGCCCCGTGATCCTTTCGGCTGCCTGTATGCCATCCATCTGCCCGGCCAAAACGATGTCCATCAGCACCAGGTCAGGGAGGGTCTCCCGGAGCTTGTCTAAGGCTTCCTCCCCGGAGTAGGCCGTGGCAACCACATCGTAGCCCAGATCAGTAAGCTGCCTGGCCAGGTCCCGGGCCACGACCCGTTCGTCCTCAACAACCATGATCTTCTTCTTATCCATTTTTTTTAACCCTTATTGTTTGCCATAGGAAAGGTTATGGTGAATTTCGTACCGCCATCAACCGTAAGATCGATGGTGCCGTTGATTTGTCCCACTAAGAGATTCACCAGCTCCAGGCCCAGGGATTTTGTATTCTGGAAAGCCACCGCTTCGGGAAAGCCAATCCCGTTATCCTGAACATTGAGCACGTACCGGTCTTCTGCTGTTATCATACTGATATTTACTTCTCCCCCTCTTCCTTCCGGAAAGGCATGCTTCAGAGCATTGGAGACCAGTTCGTTCAGAACCAGTCCGCAGGAAATGGAGGTTTCAATGGGCAGGGATACATCGGCAATGTCTACGTGGATCTCTATGGGAAATTCTGCCGTCCCATAAGACTGCTGCAGGCGACCGGCCAGATCCCTGATGAAGCCGCCGAAATCAACCCTTGACAGATCCTCCGACTGATACAGCAGGGTATGAATATTAGCCATGACCCTGACCCGGTCCTGACTTTCCTGGAATATCTCCCGGGATTTTTCATCTTCCAGATAACGAGATTGAAGACCAAGAAGGCTCGAAATCACTGCCAGATTGTTCTTCACCCGGTGGTGGATCTCCTTGAGCAGGGTCTCTTTCTCCTTGAGGGAGGCCAGGACCTGTTCTTCGGCCCGTTTGCGATCGGTGATGTCACGGGACACGCCTTGAATTCCGTAAATCTGACCGGTTGAATCCCTCAAAAATGTCATACTCGATTCAGTCCAAATTTTGGATCCATCCTTGCGAAAGGCTTCAAACTCCAAAGTGCGGACCCTAAAGGGATCACTGCACCGGTTTTCTTTTAAAGTAAGTTCTTCATTCAGGACCCGCTGGGCGTTGGCCAAGGATTCAGGGATATACGTTTCCTCTGTGGTTAGATTCATGGCCTCTTCTACGGTATAACCGGTCATTTTTTCGATAGAGGGGCTGACATAGGTGCATTTTAAATTCATGTCTCGTATCCAGATAACATCGGACACATTCTCGGCCAGCAAGCGATATTGCTTTTCGCTCTTTTTAAGAGCTGCTTCTTTGTTCTTGAGTTCCTTGAAAAGTTGGGCATTGGCTATGGTCCCGGCAATCTGAAACCCGATCTTTTCCGCCAGTTCCAGATCCTGCTGCGAATAAGCCTGGGAGGTCAGGGAACGAATATGCAGAGCCCCAATAACCGTATCCTTTGAGATCAGCGGACTCACGATTAAAGACCGTATTCCCTGCTTAAATCCTTGGAAAAGAAAAGGGAATTTCGTCGGTAACCCTTCTAAACTCTCTATTTGAATGTTCAGGCTGGACCGGGACTGCATCACCTCCTGGGTTGCTGAACCTACGAGAGGAAACACTTCCCCTTTTTGGCATCCCGCCACGTCCAGCCCGAAGACAAAAGGGACAGAAACCGTCAATTCGCCATGGTTGATAATATTGATGGCGAGTCCATCGAAAGGAATGAGTTTTTTAACTTCTTGGGCAAAAGACTCGTACACCTCTTCAATATCGAGCGACGAGCCGATAATTCGGCCGATTTGGGCAATAGTCATATTTTCCTGGGATAATCTTTTGGCAGCCTCTTCATTTTCTTTGAGTTCCTTGGTCCTGATTCGCAAAGCCGATTCTACCTGTTCTTTTTGTTTATAAAGGATGTTTAGAGAGAAAGAGGTAAAAAATGTAATCAGAAACCCCAAGGGGAGAATAAACCAATACCACGATCGACCGTAGAGATCTAAAAAAGTTTGGGTCGGTTGAATGGCAATCTGCCAGGTTCGGTCGGCAAAGGAGAATTCCTTGACAAAATTCAGACCGTTCCGTGGGGCCGTAGTCGATTCCTTTTTGCCCGGGGAAATCCTGGGGTGATACGCACAGAGAAGCTGTCTTTCCGGAGATGCCGTAAGGCCTATAAGTTGGGTTTCCAGCCCTTTGGTTGCAGTCTTGGCAATAGCGGTTTTCGTCAGATCTCCCGCCCGGAAAACTCCGAGAACGAATCCCTTGAGATGGGCCCGCCGTTGTTCCCTAGTCTTTGCGGAAGTACCCTGTTCATAGACCGGGGCGAATACCAGAAAACCAAACTGGTTTCCCTTCTCCTGAACCAAGGTGATTCTTTCGGTGGCCGTCTGAATTCCCGTGTCCCGGGCTTTCTCCAGGGCAGCCAACCGCTCGGGATTCGAGGCCAGATCAAAACCGACAGCCGCTTCATTCCCTTTCAGAGGTTCCACGTAATAGACCGGGAAATATTCACGTCGGCTCGAAACCGGTATCAGTTGTCCCCGGTCGTTCTTTTCGGTGATGAGGAAACCCGTTATTCCGTCACGTCTGGCTGTATTTTCATATGTCGATTTTTGCGTTGAGGGTACCCGAGGAATCCATTCAATAGCCTGGAGTGATTTATCCTTCAGCCAGGGCTCGACAAAATGACGAAAGTCTTTCCGAGAGACCTTCCCCGATAGATGGTAATAAAGCTGCAAGGCATCAACATGGCTTACACTACTATCCAGTTCATCTTTGATGAGCCCGAAACGTTCGGCGGCATATAATTGAAAACTTTCCTTTAAATCATGAATCGCATCGGCTCGGGTCCACCAGAAGAGAAGCCCAGTTAGCAGAAAACCGGCGGCCATCAGGAGAACCGGTGCAAACAATCGATTTATTTTTCGCTTATTGCCGATAGGCCCTTCGAATAACGTGCCCTTATCCATAACATTTTCCTTTTACATTCTCCCAACCCGGACCAGCCGGAACCAAAATTGGATATACGAAACGTGTTAAAACCCTTGGTTGGTCCGGGTCAACGGCTTGTTCTTTAATAAATTCTTTCCATTTTGCGTAGAATTTTATTCTTAAGTCACTAAGATCCATCAACGTTTTTAAATGGCCCGCATTTTTTAAACCTCCCCTTTTTTATCCATCTGGAGTTCCAGGAACGACAACACCACCTTTGGATCAAAGTGCTTGCCGTTCTGCTCCTTGATGTATTCACGGGCTTCCTCTTCTGGCCAGACAGGGCGGTAAGGGCGCTCTGAACGCATGTCCGCAATCAGGATGGCGTTCAGTTTAGGTTTAACTTGCTCTGTGGTCATGAAATCATCCCCTTAAACGGTAGGTTAGGTCAAACACAGTGATCCACATTTAGTAATGTCTGCTTTATTATCGATAGCCGAAGTCAAAATAAAAATCCCCTCTCTCGGTTGAGAAACGGGGTTTCCTCAATTCCTCCATTTGCTTGCACTCCTTCAGGGCAAAGTGGCTAAACTGGAAGACAGGTTAATTTATTATTTTTGACTTTGAGTGGGTCACATTATACACGTTTTTGAGAATAGTAAATAGGGGGATTTTTATTTGGAATGGGTCTTATCAGTCAGCCGGTCATACCGCCTGGTTTCCTCAATGCTCCGGTGCCCCAGCAAAACCTGGAGACACTCCAGACGCATAATATGAAAGGGGACATCCTATAATTCCCCTGTTCCTATTCACAGAGAGGTTTATTAAGATTTTCAGCTAAATTTTAGAACTTATTAATAAGATTTGATGTGATAATCAAGAAAGAGTTAATGTAATCAACAGGAGATATTTTTAATGAACCGAGGATTATTCCGAAGCAGGCTCATCCCACCTTCACTGTAAGTTGTTAATATAAGAAAAAATCTTTGCCAATAAGCCTAGGTTCTTATCCCAAAAAAATAAATTCCCTTCGAATATTTTTTCTTGACATTTCTAATCGAATAATTTAATCGATAAAATTAAGAAATTATTATAGGATTTTTTCTATTTTTAGATGTATTGAATAACGTATCAAATATATCGGAATATTTAGTTTTGTTCGCTTTTGAGGTAACGATAACAAGTCCTTCTAATCTTTATAGTTCCGTAGGCCGAGTCTTTAGGTGGGCTGTTTTACAAAACAAATGAAAGGGATAGTTCTGGGGATGTTGGCACTTATCAGACCAGGCCTTATTATATTAATCCTCATAAGTCTATTTACACTATCCAACGGATTTTGTGGCGCCCAATCCATCTCCGTAGAAGCGGTTCTGCAGAAACATAAGGCCAAAGAGGATATCCTTCTCGTTGATGTCCGTAATTCCCAGGAATTTAAAAAGTTCCATATCCCCGGCTCCCTGAACATCCCTCTGTTTGCCCTAAAAACAAAGGCCCCCCTGAAATCCAAACCACTGGTCCTCATTAATGAAGGCCGAAGCTATAAGGATCTCATCGCTGAAGGGGCGACGCTCTCCCAGGCCGGCTTTACCGTCTCCATTCTGGATGGCGGATTGAGGCAATGGCAGCAGAAAAAGGGACCCATCGAAGGGGACCTCTTGGCCGCCCGGCAAATCCGCCTGATCTCCCCTCAGGAATTGTCTGCCGGGATGAAATATGAGAATTGGATTTTTATCGCGGTCTCCAACCAGGCCGGTACTGATAAACCGATCAGGAATGCCAAAACACCCCTCGAACGAAATCCTGTTCCTGACGGCCTCGGGCCGATTCATAACTCTTTTTCCGTCAATGAGAAAGACTTTATTTCCAAAATAAAAGAAATCGTCACCCATCACAAAGAAAAAGATTTTCTTTCCCTCATCCTCTGGGATGAAAAGGAAAGCCGCTATCCGGATATTGAAAGACAGTTGCAGGCTGCAGGAATAACGAAGGCCTTTTATCTGGAAGGGGGTCTGGCGGCCTACCGGCGTTTTGAAAGTCGGCCAAACAACCCATCTCAGGCCATAAGTTTCGGAACGAGGGAAAATGGTCCCCCCCAATGCCCATCCTGGAGATAAAGGGAAAAAAGCGGCTCTATTCCAGGTAGCGATCTGCCTGGCTTGGGTGTTATTCGCGGTCTGTCAGGTCAAGGCCGAGGGACAGACTATCCCTTCAGATTCGCTGTATCCCATCCTCAAAGATATTCAATACGGGTTTACGCTCCGCAACAAGACAAACCGCCTGGTAAAAGAAGCCCGGTTCTGGACCACCTCCCCGGTCAAGCGCACTTCAACACAAAAATGCCTGACGCTGGAGGTCTCTCACCCTTACCGCCTCATCGAAGATGATTTGGGTAATCAGATCCTTTGTTTTCGGTTCGAAAACTTTGCTCCCCATGGGATTAAACAGATTACTATCAGTGCCCGCCTTGGCTTTACCGATAGACCCAATCCGGTCCCTCTAAATAAGGATGGCCGATTTCTTAGGCCTGAACCCACTATCGAGTCCGACCATCCTGAGATTCGGAGGCTGGCGGAGAAATTGGCCGCTTCAACCCCACAGGAAACCGCCGAAAAGATCTTCCGCTGGGTTGCCGGCAGCATTCTTTATGCCGGATACCTCAGGGAACCCCTGGGCGCCCTCTATGCCCTTCAAAACAGACAAGGCGACTGTACGGAATACATGGCTCTTTTTACAGCCTTATGCCGGGCAAACGGCATTCCCGCCAGGGGTCTGGGCGGATATGTCCTTCAGGAGAGCGGAAAGGTTGCCCCTG
Source organism: Pseudomonadota bacterium (assembly GCA_043798385.1). Lineage (GTDB taxonomy): Bacteria > Desulfobacterota > RBG-13-43-22 > RBG-13-43-22 > RBG-13-43-22 > RBG-13-43-22. The sequence goes on along the minus strand of JAZDOU010000195.1, from coordinate 1,241 downwards.
CTTCCTATCACAACTGGGCGGAATTCTATCAGAGAGGCGTCTGGAACATAAGCGATCCCCAGCGAAAAATTTTTATGAAAAATCCATCTCAATACCTGGCCATGCGGATCATCGGGCGGTCGTCTTCCAGTCCCATGGGGGACGCCCGGAGGTTCCGCTCCAGCCAGGAGGATATTGAGGTGAAAATGATATCGACGAGAGGTTTCGAGGGAATTTAAGATGACAAAAAGCACCCTGAATAAATGGTTTAACCCTTATCTGCGGCTCATTCTGGGGTTGTTGCTCTTTTTATCCATTCTCCCAGACAACAGCCCGGCCGCAGAAATTCATGTACCGGCCCAATTTCCCACTATCCAGGCGGCCATAGACGCCTCTGCAAATAACGATATCATCGTCGTTGATCCCGGTCTCTACACCGAGAATATCGATTTCAACGGGAAGGGGATCACCGTCAGGAGTACCAATCCGCTGGATTCGACTGTGGTGGCCGCCACCGTCATTGACGGCAATAGGAACGGAAGCGTCGTTACCTTCAAGTCCGGCGAGACCCGGGATTCGGTTTTGAGTGGCTTTACCATCCGAAATGGGATCGGGACACTGCTTGACGGCAAACGATATGGCGGGGGCATTTATTGCGGCAACCAGGCCACCCCGACGATTCGCTTTAACCGGATCATCAACAATAGCGCCGATATCGGAGGCGGCCTCTATATTCATGGCAATTCTTCTCCGACGATCGCTGACGGGCCAAAAGCGGATTATCCCTACGCGGGTATCGGCCAGATCCTGCACCTTTCCGTAACGGCCACTGATCCGGATAACGAACCCTTAACCTATCGCTGGGTTTCACGAGAAGGTGGAACCATTACCGGGACAGGCAGCGCAGTGACTTTCTCGGCCAATACCGCCGGAGTTTATCCTATTGATCTTACTGTTGACGATCAGCATGGGGGGTTGGCAACCGGCACGGTAACCGTCACTGTTATTGGAGTTACCATCCAGACGGCTTCGATGCCTCAACTGTCCACCGGAAACCCGGTGGCACTCAAGACTGCCGTAACCCCGACTATCGCCGACTCGGCCCAATATCCGGTTTCTATCACCTGGAGCCTCACGGAAGGTCCGGCAACGGGGTCTTTTGATGCGGCAGTCAACGGAACACCTCAAGCAACCTCGATAATTTTCACTCCGACCGGCAGCGGGCCGGGGCGTATACAGGCCGCTTACCGGGTGGGGACGGC
>JAZDOU010000176.1:0-3880 GCA_043798385.1 Pseudomonadota bacterium | reverse complement strand
TTGAGTTACCTTCCTATACTTCCCTCGTTTGTAATGTTTTTAACTTTTTTAATAATTCCGGAAAGTTGAACAATATAACCCATCCAGGAGTCCTAACCATGCCCAGACGAGAAGACATCAAAAAGGTAATGATCATCGGTTCAGGCCCGATTGTAATCGGCCAGGCCTGTGAATTCGATTATTCAGGAACCCAAGCCTGCAAAGCCCTAAGGGAGCTGGGGTATCAAATTGTTTTGGTCAACTCCAATCCGGCCACTATCATGACCGATCCCGGGATGGCCGATGTTACCTATATTGAGCCTCTCAACCTCCAGACCATGAAGGAGATAATTGCCAAGGAGCGACCGGATGCCCTGTTGCCCAACTTAGGGGGTCAGACCGGTTTAAATCTGTCATCCCAACTGGCCCGGGCCGGTGTTCTAAAGGAATATGGTGTAAAAATTATCGGTGTAGACATTGATGCCATTGAACGGGGGGAGGATCGGATCGCCTTTAAAGATACCATGAACCGGCTGGAGATTGAGATGCCCAAAAGTGAACCGGCTTTCAGCGTGGAGGAGGCCGAGAAAATAGCTGCCGGCCTGGGATATCCGGTGGTTATTCGACCGGCTTATACCATGGGAGGAACCGGGGGCGGACTGGTTTACAATATCGAAGAATTACGGGTTGTAGCCAGTCGAGGGATTTCTGCCAGCCTGGTGGGTCAGATCCTGGTGGAAGAGTCGGTCTTTGGTTGGGAAGAACTGGAATTGGAGGTGGTCCGGGATGCCAAAAACCAGATGATTACGGTTTGTTTTATCGAGAACGTCGATGCCATGGGGGTTCACACCGGCGATTCTTATTGTACGGCTCCCATGTTAACCATTGATCCGGAATTGCAGAAAAAACTTCAACACTATTCCTATGCCATCGTAGAGGCCATCCAGGTGATAGGGGGAACCAATATTCAATTTGCCCATGACCCTAAGACCGGTCGGGTGGTGGTCATTGAAATCAATCCCCGGACTTCCCGATCTTCTGCCTTGGCCTCCAAGGCCACGGGATTTCCTATTGCCCTAATCTCTTCAAAACTGGCTGCCGGCCTGACACTGGATGAAATCCCCTACTGGCGGGAGGGGACCTTGGACAAATATACCCCTTCCGGGGAGTATGTGGTGGTCAAATTTGCCCGCTGGGCCTTTGAAAAATTTAAGGATGCCCAGGACAAACTCGGAACCCAAATGAGGGCCGTCGGCGAGGTCATGAGTATAGGCAAGAATTATAAGGAGGCCTTACAAAAATCAATCCGGTCACTTGAAAATGGTCGCTACGGACTGGGCTTTGCAAAGACCTTTCATGGCCAATCACTGGATGAACTCCTGGAATTATTAACCGAGGCGACCAGTGAAAGGCAGTTCATCCTTTATGAAGCCCTCCGCAAAGGGGCCTCGATAGAAACCCTGTATAAAAAAACCTTTATCAAACCCTGGTTTCTGGAACAGATGAAGGAATTGGTCGAGCGTGAAGAAGAAATTCTTTCCTTTAAGGGAAAGGCGTTGCCCGATGCCCTTCTAACTAAGGCCAAAAAAGACGGCTTTGCCGATCGGTATTTGAGCCAACTCCTCGGTCTCCCGGAAGAGAAGATTCGTGAACAACGTCTGGCTTTGGGTCTGGCCCAGGCCTGGGAAGCCGTTCCGGTAAGCGGGGTAAAAAATGCCGCTTATTATTATTCCACCTATAACGCCCCGGATCAGGTGCAGACCAGTTCCAACCGGAAAATCATGGTCCTGGGGGGAGGACCGAACCGGATCGGGCAAGGGATTGAATTTGATTATTGTTGTGTCCATGCGGCCTTTACTCTCAGGGATGAGGATTATGAATCCATAATGGTCAATTGCAATCCGGAAACGGTTTCCACGGATTACGATACCTCGAACAAGCTTTACTTTGAACCCCTGACCGTGGAAGATGTCCTGAGTATCTATCATAAGGAACAGCCTGAAGGGGTGATTGTCCAATTCGGCGGGCAAACCCCTTTAAATATCGCCAATGAACTGGCCCAGGCCGGTGTTAAGATCTTGGGGACTTCTCCGGAAACCATCGACTTGGCCGAAGATCGGGATCGATTTCGCCAGATTATGGCTACACTGGGCATTCCTATGCCCGAATCGGGGATGGCCAGCAATCTTGAGGAGGCCTTGGCCGTTTCAGAAAGAATCGGATATCCTCTCATGGTCAGACCTTCCTATGTGCTCGGCGGAAGAGGGATGGAAGTGATCTATGATCAGGAAATGTTGGCCCATTATGTGGCCGCGGCCGTAGGCGTTACGCCGGAACGGCCCATATTGATCGATAAATTTTTAGAAAACGCCATCGAGGCCGAGGCCGATGCCATCTCCGATGGAACCGAGGTCTTTGTCCCGGCTGTTATGGAACATATCGAATTGGCCGGAATTCATTCCGGCGATTCGGCCTGCGTGATTCCTCCGATCAGTATTCCGCCCAAACACCTGGAAACCATCACTGACTATACTCGACGAATTGCCGGTGAGCTCAATGTGGTCGGCTTAATGAATATACAATATGCCATTGCCGAGGATCGGGTTTACGTGTTGGAAGCCAATCCCCGGGCCTCCCGGACCGTGCCCCTGGTCTCCAAGGTCTGCAATATCCCTATGGCCCGGTTGGCCACACAGGTCATACTGGGTAAAAAAATCGCCTCATTAAATTTGAAACCTAAAAGCTTCAAACATTTTGGAGTCAAGGAAGCTGTTTTTCCTTTTAACATGTTTCCCGAAGTGGACCCCCTTCTGGGACCTGAAATGCGTTCCACCGGGGAAGTATTGGGTCTGGCCGATTCCTTCGGCCTGGCCTTCTACAAGGCCGAAGAAGCGGCGCAACAAGTGCTCCCGGAAACCGGGACCGTATTGATCACCGTTTCCGAAAGGGATCGGTCCGGAGTCATCGATGTCGTCAGGGGATTTGCAGATTTAGGGTTTAATATTAAGGCTACCGAGGGAACTCATACATTTTTGGCCGGTCACGGGATCGCCACCGAACCGATCTTCAAGATGCACGAAGGCCGGCCCAACATCGTAGATGGAATCAAGAACGGAGAAATTCAACTGATCGTCAACACACCCAGCGGGAAACTGAGCCAATATGATGATTCCTATATCCGCAAGGCCGCCATCCAATATAAGGTCCCCTATATCACCACCATAGCCGCGGCCACTGCTGCCGTTAGGGGGATTTCCGCCGTTCGAAAGGGGCATGGAGCAGTCCGGTCTTTACAGAGTTATCACCAGTCCATAGGTGAAATTTAGAGGCTTTATTAAAATCCCTCATTGTCATGAGTGAAAAAACTTTTCAGATCGAGGTCTCTTGTTACTCGGGCTACCGCTATGGCGAAAGACCGCTTTCCTTCCAGCTCCTGGAGAAGACTTTTCTCGTCCAGGCGATCATCGACCGATGGGTCGGGGAAGACCACCTCTATTTTAAAGTCCGGGCCGATGATCAGAGGGTCTATTTGCTGAAATATGATCATTATCAAGATCAGTGGTCCCTGGCGGGACTTGTTCGATAAAAAAATCATTTCGTTATGAATCGACTTGCCGGACATCTCGCTTCTTTATTAATCCCGATCCAACTCAGCCGCATTTTCCCCTGATGAATTTCTTCCCTACTAATTTAAGTAACGTTCAAAGGGTAGCCCGTTGCCTCTAATCCGGCCTAACTAGTTTCCATCCGGAAATTCGAATTTCCGGATGGAAACACCTCGATTTCGGCCGGTCGATTTTATCGACCTATGCTAAGGTCCCCATTCGGGGACCGGCATGAAGCTCTCGCCAGAAACCCTTTTTTAAAGGGTTTCTGGCCATAGAGGATTGCCGGCAGATGT
>JAZDOU010000174.1:0-3574 GCA_043798385.1 Pseudomonadota bacterium | reverse complement strand
GTCCAGGACCCTGTTCATAATAAAATTATCCAACAGATCGAGTCGTTAAGAAACAGTGTCAGCAGTCAAATCGTCATTGTCAGGACCAAGGAGGATTGGAATATGACCACGGATTGGAAAAATATAGAAGGGGGCAAGCCTGACCCTCTAAAATCCAGGACTATGAAGGAAGGAACCTAACTATGGCTATCATCATCATTTCAAGCACCTCAGCCACCTTGAGAAAGGAAGTGTCTGAGAGCCTGGCCCTGAAGCTGGGCTTTGCCTGCCTGAGCCGTGAAGAATTGACCGATCAGGCCACGGCAACCGGTATCCCGGTAGGCAAACTGGAGATGTCTATCATCAAAAGTCCGGCCCAAACCGAACGGCTGGCCCGTCTGAAAGATCGTTATCTGGCCTTTATTACCGCCGGGATATGCGAACAGGCCGCTGAAGGGAACCTGGTCTATCATGGCCGGGGAGGACATTTTTTAATGCCCAATGTCTCCCATATCTTTCGAGTCAGACTGGTCCCCAACAAGGAATATCAAATTCAAACTCGAATGAGACAGATGCGCTTGGATCGGCCCAAGACTGAAAAATTCATCCGGCAAGTGGATCAGGACATAGAAACCTGGGTCCGTCTGATTCATGGACAGGATATCAATGATCCCAGGAAATATGACTTGATTCTCAATCTGGAGCACATGAGTCTGGCTAATGTCAGTTCCGCTCTCTGTTCCCTGGCCGAACTGCCCGACTTTCGTCCCACTCCGGCCTCCACAAAGGCCATGGACAACTATTGTTTGGCCGCCCGGGCCAAGCTGAGATTGGCCATGGACAATCGAACCTCTGAAGCCGACTTGACTGTATCGGCTAACGACGGAGTCATAACAGTAACCTACATGCCCAGGCAAACCCAGGTGGCCCAACATATCCCGGAGGTGTTGGCCGAGGTAACGGGGGTTAAGGAAGTCCTGGCTACCATGGCTGAAACCAATATCCTATGGATTCAAGAATCCTATAATCCTCAATCAGAAACCTTCCTTCAGATTAATCAGATGGCCCGGCGCTGGGGAGCGGCCATTGAACTATTGCGATTCCTCCCTTCCGAAGAGATAGCCACGGAAGCCGCACCCGAAAACCAAACCCCTTCTCCTTCCACGACCCAGGAGAGAACGGAATATACCGGGGGTATTGAGGAGGATAGTCCTGAAGTACCCAGGGTCGAGGACGGCGGGGTCAGTAACGCCTTAGAGGAATTAGTCCGCCAGGGGCGATCCGGAGGCAGTCACTCCATCCAGGGTGATTTTCAGGTCTTGTCTTCGGCCATCAGCCGTAATGTTAACTATAGCCTGGTGGTTATAGGGGACCTTTTTCTGGCCAAACCCAAGGCCGCTCAGATGCGACTGCTTAGGGATTTAAAGGTCTATCTGGGTGGGCGGATTCGCGTCCCGGTGATATCCTCCGATGAATTACAGGAGAAATATTTCCTGGGCGGAAAGCAGATCATTCAATCCCTGGTCTTTATGATCCTGGTGGCTGGACTTTTTTGGGGTGTCTTTTCCCATCAGAAAGCCATCATAGAATTCCTTCAGGAATATAAAGGCTGGAAATTATTCGCTATGCTTGGCGTCGGCCTTTTTGCACCCGTGTTCGCTTATCTTTATGGGACCATTGCTCACTTCTTGCTGAAGATCATCAAATTCGACTAAGGGAAAAACCTGTAAACATAAAATAGTAAAAACCCGGCGAACCAAAAAATTCTGATTTAAAGGAGCGGCATGATGACAGGAGAACTTTCCACGATGTTTATTACCTTAGATTTGTTCACGGCCATCCAGGTAGTGGTCCTGGGGTTTATCGGCGGGGTGTTGAGCGGGTTTATCGGAAGCGGGGGGGCCTTTTTCATGACTCCGGGCATGATGAACCTGGGTGTCAACGGGGTGGTATCTGTAGCCAGTAATATTACCCACAAATTCGGCAAGGCCATGATGGGTTCCAAAAAACACGGCGAAATGGGCAACGTCGATAAACGGCTGGGACTTTTTCTGCTCATAACCGCCGTACTCGGGATCCGCCTGGCGGTCTGGATCAACAGCCTCTTGTTTCATGGGGGAGGCGACGGACATGGGGCCGCCAAGGGGGCCGGGGCCAATTTGTACATCAGTACTGTTTTTGTCAGCATCCTGTTGGTGGTGGCTATTTCCATGTTACGGGATCTCATGAAAAATACTGAGGAAGGAACCGGTCCTTCCAGAAAAATCGTTGAGTTCCTGGCCCGGTTGCACATCCCTCCCTTTATTACCTTTAAGACCGCTGACGTAAAGGTCTCTTTGTGGGTCCTGCTCCCGGTTGGGTTGGCAACCGGTTTTTTGGCCGGGACCATCGGGGTCGGAGGGTTTGTCGGGGTTCCGGCTATGATTTATGTCTTCGGCGTACCCACGGCCGTAGCCGCCGGGACCGAACTCTACCTGGCCATGTTTATGGGGGCCTTTGGGGCCTTGAGTTATGCCTGGGAGGGATTTGTCGACATCCGTTTAACGATGTTGCTGATGACCGGCTCGCTGATCGGGGTCTATCTGGGGGCTTACGGGGTTAAGGTGGTCAGTGAAAAATACATCCGCTTAGTCACCTGTCTGATCATACTGCTTTGTGTTGTAAGCCGGGCGATCTCTATCCCCATGTATCTGCGGCAACTGGGATATCTGAATATTGATCCCGGACTTGACCCCTGGTTTAATAATTTCAGTAAGTATGTCCTTTTTGCCAGCGGGATCTGCGGCGTCATTGTCATCCTCTACAACGTCATTAAAGCCTATATCGCCCGTCGCAAGATCCATATGACCATGGCCTACAGTCAACCGGGCTCCTGAGGAGTCCGACTTCATTAAAGGTTTGGCCCATGTCCTGGCTCCCAAAATGGTCCGGTCTTGGAAAAAAGGAGGACACCCTTCTAACGCTTAAGCTTCGCCTGAGCCGCTGGAGGCATTTATTAAAGGCCCAGTGGACCTGTCTGGAACTTCTGGCTGATTTGAGAGACAAGTCCCGGGGGGAGTATATCTTCGATTCCCAGTATATCTATTCAACTTTAGGCCATATTTTTCAAAAGGCCCAGCAAATGGCTTATGACAGTATCGTTCTCAGGGAAAGTCCGGAGACCGGTATGTATCTCTGGTTGGATCAACTTAAAGACCAGGCCAGCTCTTTTCTTGGCCGATGGTCCAAACCTAAAGAGGGGTTAAGGGACTCGGGATTCTCCGGCCAGGGCAGTCCGGAGAGGGCCGAAGGGAATGATGAAGAGAACGGGCCGGGACTTAACAAGTTTGAACAGGAACCGGAATTCCTGATGCTCAATGGGCTGTTGAGAAAGCTGGATCCTTTGGAGGCCACAAATGAGAGGCCGCCGGTCAAAGAGTTTGAAAAAACCCCACCCCTTCGGCATGGTCTCCAAGAGACCCATGAACAGGTCTTGAGTGATCTTATCAAACCGGAGCTCATCCAAAATTGGATCTCCCGGGGACCGGCCTTACCGATAAGAGACCTTAGCCCCTATGCCTTCTACGTAGTGGATCTTGGGAAAACAATGGTGGGT
>JAZDOU010000164.1:0-8802 GCA_043798385.1 Pseudomonadota bacterium | reverse complement strand
ATCCAAAACCTGGTGAAAAAGCTCTATGATCGGGCCTTGGAAGCCGGGGCCGATTGTATTATTGTCTCCTGCCAGATGTGCCAGGGAAACCTGGATCTGTATCAGGAAGAGATTGCCGGAATTTTTGAGAAGGAATACCGGCTTCCAATTTTTTATTTTACTGAATTAATCGGACTGGCCCTGCAATTGAAGGACATATCCCGCGGACTTAAACGGCATATGGTCAATCCAATTCCCTATCTGAAAGAGAAAGGATTGGTTATTGGGTAGATTCTCACAGCTTAAATCTGAGAATTTATCTCTAAGTTAAATAATATTATGGGTTGCAAACATCTCGTTACTCGTTGCTGGTTGCTCGTTAAAACGAGAAACGAGGAACCAGTAACGAGTTACAGAAAAATTTCAAAATTATTTGGTTAAAGGCAATGTCTAACGAAACACCTCTAAATCCTGTCGGCGCGGTGATGATCGTCGGCGGTGGAATCGCCGGGATGCAGGCCTCTTTGGATCTGGCCGAATCGGGCTACCTGGTTTATCTATTGGAACGAAAAGGGTCCATCGGCGGCCGGATGAGTCAATTGGACAAGACCTTTCCCACCAATGACTGCTCTATGTGCATGATTTCTCCTAAGCTGATCGGGGTTGCCAGTCATCCCAATATAAAAATCTTGACCAAAGCCGAGCTGATCAATCTGGAGGGCGAACCGGGCCGGTTTAAGGCCATCGTCAAAAAGAATCCCCGTTATGTGGATGAGGAAAAATGTGTCGGCTGCGGCATCTGCGCCGAGAAGTGCCCGGCCACGGTGGAAGATGAATTCAATCAGGGATTGAATAAGCGAAAGGCCGTTTACTTGCTTTATCCCCAGGCCGTGCCTCTGATTTATGAGATCGACCGGGATCACTGTATCTATTTTAAAAATGGAAAGTGCCGGGCCTGCGAGAAGTTTTGTAAAAACAACGCCATCGATTTTACTCAGAAACCGGAACAAGTAACCCTGGAAATCGGGTCAGTCATACTGGCCCCCGGGCTTGACCTTTTTGACGCCGCCAGGGCGCCGGAATACGGCTACGGCCGATATCCCAATGTGATTACGACCATGGAATTCGAACGCTGCCTTTCGGCAACAGGACCTTCGGACGGTGAAATCTTGAGGATTTCAGACAAAACCGTCCCCAGAAAAGTGGCCTGGATCCAATGTGTGGGGTCCAGGGAATCCATAAGGGAGGGGCGGGAGTTCTGTTCCTCGGTCTGCTGCATGGCCGCTACCAAAGAGGCGGTGATCGCCAAGAGCCATCATCCTGAGCTTGAACCGACCATATTTTTTCTGGACCTGAGGGCCCAGGGAAAGGGATTTGATTCCTACTGTGAACGGGCCGAATCACAAAGCGGGGTCCGTTATATCCGGTCCATGATCAGCCGGGTGGTTGAAAACCCGGTTACCCATGATCTGGAGCTGACCTACCAGGACCCTGAAACAGGCCAAAAGGTCGATGAGGTCTTTGACCTGGTGGTGCTGGCCGTGGGTCTGTCACCCTCCTCCGAGGCCGTCCTGCTGGCCGACCGGTTAGGCATTGAACTCGATCAATACGGCTATGCCAGGACACCGATCGGGAATCCCTTACGCACTTCCCGGGAGGGGATTTACGTCTGCGGAGGTTTTGAAGGGCCTAAGGATATTCCCGAAACCGTGGCCCAGGCCAGCGCCGTGGCCGCCGAGGCCACCTTGCCCATAGCAGGGGTCAGGGGGTATGAGATCAGCAAACCCATGCTCCCGCCGGAGCGCTCTCTTTTTGGAATAGGCCCAAAGATAGGCGTCTTTGTCTGTTGCTGCGGAACCAATATCGCCGGGGTGGTGGATGTTAAAGGGCTGGCCGAGTATGCCGGGCATTTACCGAAGGTGGTCTTCTCGGAGGTATTTTTGTTCGCCTGTTCCACCGACTCCAAGGTGCGGATGAAGGAGTTGATTCTTGAGCATGAACTCAACCGGGTGGTGGTGGCCTCCTGTTCTCCCAAGACCCATGAAACCCTCTTTATGGACACACTAAAGGATGCGGGGTTAAATCCCTATCTCCTTGAGATGGCCAATATCAGGAACCAGTGTTCCTGGGTCCATTCCGATCAATCCGAGCTGGCCACCCAAAAGTCCAAAGATCTGGTCCGTATGTCCGTTAAGCGGATAACCATGCAGGAACCCATTGTGAGGCAACGGGTTCCGGTCCTTCCGGTGGCTCTGGTCGTCGGCGGAGGACTGGCGGGATTGACGGCCGCTCTGATGATCGCGGATCAGGGATTCAAAACGCATCTTATCGAACAAAGCGATTCTCTTGGCGGACGGCACCAGAACGTACTTCCGACCCTGGAAGGATTCGATCCGGCCGAAACGATCCCCGGGCTGATCCGGAAAGGTATCAGCCATCCTAAGATTACCGTGCACCTGGGATGCCGGATCGAAAAAATCGACGGACACGTGGGCGGGTTTGTCTCGAATATCAAAAACCAGACCGGCGAGACGGTTTCCCTGCGCCACGGAGTAGCCGTTATAGCCACCGGCGCTGAACCAACCCGTCCGGATGAGTATCTGTACGGGCGGCATTCGGGAGTCCTTATCCAAAGCGAACTGGAAGAGGCTATCAAGAAGGACAGAGACCGGATGGCTTCATTAAATCAGGTCATCATGATCCAGTGCGTGGGCTCGCGAAACCAGGACAATCCCTATTGCAGCCGAGTCTGTTGCAGTCAGGCCGTGGCCAACGCCTTGAGACTTAAAGAGTCGAACCCGAATATGGAGATTATTATTCTGTACCGGGATATCCGCACCTTTGGATTAAAGGAGCAGTATTACAAAAAGGCCAGGCAAAAAGGCATCTTATTTATCCGCTATAACCCGGATCAATCGCCTGAGGTTTTTGAAAAGGATCACACCCTTTCGATACGCTTTTTAGAGCCGACTATCAGGCGGGAGATGGTTTTATCACCGGATTGTATTGTCTTGAGTGCGGCCATGAAACCGCACCCCGGGTCATCGCGGATTGCGGAGGTGTACAAGCTTCCCAGGGATGACCGGGGGTATTTTCTTGAGGCCCACGTCAAACTTCGCCCCCTGGATTTCACTACGGATGGCATGTTCCTTTGCGGGGACGGGCATGGACCGAAATTCCCGGAAGAGGTGATGGTCCAGGCCAAAGGGGCCGCGGGCAGGGCACTGTCGATCCTGTCTAAGGACGTGATTCAGGTGGGGCCCTCATCCCAGGTGGATCCCGAGTTGTGCGCGGCCTGCATGACCTGTGTCAAGACCTGCCCTTACTCAGTGCCCTTCATCAACGAATATGGGGTGTCTCAGATCGATCCGGCCCGATGCCGGGGATGCGGTCTATGCGCGTCTGAATGCCCGGCCCAGGCTATCTCGGTCCACCATTATCTGGATGAACAGATTGAAGCCAAGGTACAGGGCTTATTCGATTGAAAGGAAAATAGATTTTACAAACTTAAGCTGAGAAGCTATTAAAATCAAGGTCAAAGGGGGTCTTATTTTTGGGGTTGTCCACCCTGAACCTGGAAGCTTCTTTGCCGGGCAAATTATTTAACTAAATCCAGAGCAGGCCTTCACCTAAGCTCGAAATAGGCTATGGTGTATGCCCTGCCTCGAATCAAATTTAGCTGGACGGGCCGGGATTGGGCAATGAATTACCTTTTGGACAATCCCCAAAAATAAGACCCCCTTTGACCGTTCAAAGTTTATAATGTCTTTGGTCAGTGTCTTAGAAATGGAAAAAATGACTGAACCCTTTGAACCACAAATTATCGCCTTTTGCTGTAATTACTGCTCATACGCGGCAGCCGACCTGGCCGGGTCCATCCGGCTGACCTATCCGGCCAACATAAAGATCATCCTGGTTCCCTGCTCGGGGAGGGTTGATCCGCTTCATCTGATTCGGGCCCTGGAGGCAGGTGCGGACGGGGTCTTTATCGCGGGCTGTCTGGAAGGGGACTGTCATTTTGAAACCGGCAACTTTAAGGCCAAAAAACGGACCTTATATGTCCGACACTTGCTGGAAGAGATGGGAATCGAACCGGATCGGGTCCAGATGTTTAATATCGCCGCCTCGGATGCCCCCAAATTCGCACAGGTGGCCCGAACAATGACGGAGAGAATACGCCAGTTAGGGCCGGGGGTTGACCGGCACAGGGAAAAATTAGCAGACGCAAAATAACAAGATGCGGAAAGACTGATTTTTTACAGGTTGCTCAAAAAGGTTCAGCCGGCCTCCAATGAGGCATTTTACAAGGTCGGCAAAGCCGACCGACTACAAGGCGCCCGAAACTCCGAGGAATGAGGCGTACATAGAAGTACGCCGCAATGACGCGGGGTGAGGGCAACGCAGTAGATGAGCCTTTTTCAGCAACCTGTTAAAGGAGAAAAGGATGATTGTCGCTGAACGAAAACCAATCCAGGAACTTCTGGCCATGGTAGTCCCTTATAATAACATCCTGATGGTCGGTTGCAAAGGGTGTGTCACGGTCTGTAATGCCGGCGGGAAAAAAGAGGTGGCCATTTTATCCGCCGCCCTCAGGCTGGCGAGGCGAAAGCAGGGCCATCCGATCAGGATCGATGAAATGACCCTCGACCGCCAGTGTGAACCGGAATTCATTACCTGGCTGGAAGACTCTCTGAACAAAAATAATTACCAGGCCGTCATATCGTTGGCCTGCAGTATCGGCCCCCAATATATTGCCGAGACCTTTAAGGACCTTCCTGTATATCCCGGTTTGAATACCGGCTTTATGGGTGGAACCACGCAGCATGGTATCTGGGAAGAATATTGCGCTGCCTGCGGGAATTGCGGCCTTCATTATTTCGGCGGATTGTGTCCGATCACCCGTTGTGCCAAAAACCTTTCTAACGGTCCCTGCGGTGGTTCGGAAGACGGAAGGTGCGAGGTTAATAAGGACAGACCGTGTATTTGGGAACAGATTTATGTCCGGATGAAGACTTTGGGTACGCTTGAGTCTCTTAAAACGGTCCGCAGCGCTAAGGACTGGTCCAGCAGCCTTTCGGGAGGTCCCCGAAAAATAATCAGGGAGGACCTGACATTATGATAGCGGAAACCAGATTACAACAGGCCTTGTCACAGGGGCGGTTTGCCATTACCTGTGAATATACTCCGCCGAGAGGGGTCGAAGTCGGTGGACTGTCAGCGATGGCCGATAAACTGAAAGGCCGGGTCGATGCAGTCAATGTCAATGACAACCCCAATTCAAACGTCAGGATGTCCAGCCTGGTTTTTTCCAAGCTTCTACTAGACTATGGCCTGGAACCCATTCTGGAACAGAGCCTGCGGGATCGAAACCGCCTGGCCCTACAGAGCGACTTGTTGGGGGCCGCTGCCCTGGGAATTCAAAACGTGCTCTGCATGAGCGGCGATCATCCCTCCAAGGGTGACCATCCCGAGGCCAATAAGGTCTTTGATCTGGACTCCAGTCAATGGATTGAAGCCGTAAAGCGAATTCGGGATCAAGGTGTCCTGTTGAACGGAAAAAAAATAACCGGGCAGCCGAAATTCTTTATCGGAGGCGTTGCCAATCCCTTTATGAAAAACCTTGATCTCCATATGATCCGTTTCCAAAATAAAGTCACGGCCGGTGCTGACTTTATCCAAACCCAGCCGGTGTTTGATACGGAAGCCTTCCAGAGATGGATGACCAGGGTGGAAGAAGCCGGATTGATTGATCAGATACCGATTCTTGCCGGTGTGGCCGCCTTGAAGTCCCTCAAGCTGGCTGAATATCTGAGGGATCGGGTTTCGGGATTTAATATCCCGGGACCAATTATGGATAGGTTGAAGTCAATCCCCGAAGACCGGCAGGAGTCCGAAGGGATACGGATCTGTGTTGAACAAATTAAATCGCTTCAACAGATAAAGGGCGTCAAGGGGGTCCACATCATGTCCATCGGCAACGAGGAAAAGATCCCCGAAATTATTGAACAGGCGGGGTTGCCCCAGAGACCGATGTGAGTTATAGACCCGAATTACCTCATCGTCCCCGTTATATATCCAACGAAACAGCGCATTTGTCAAACGTACATTTGCCCACTTTCATTTAATATTCAATTCGCCAACCGTTTGTTTCCGCCAATGCCATGACTCGGGTATAATATTAGACCGGCGGTAATTCCTTTCCCTCGGACATTGGAAGGGAAATAATTAGTTCTCATCCGGAAATGACCTTTCCGGATGGAAACTAATTAGTTTTAAGACTGGAATTGCGACAAAGAGTCAAGAGCAGATCTGAGCCCTTTAAAGATTTGACCCTTTACCCATTTAAGATATGACCCTCGACCCATTATACAATGATCTTGAACAAAAGCATGGATAACGGTTTATTGGACGGGCAGTTTGGCAGAAAAAAGGGAAGGGCAGTGATATCGTAGTGATCAAAAATCAAGCAGGAAGAAATTAGGATAATCCAAGTTGCTTCCTAATCAACTGGCAGAGGCTTTCCTTAATTTCAGGGTGACGGGGAACAGGGGCTTTCTTTCCAATCTTTGGGTTTAAATAAATATCGTGGTTTCTTCCGTGTCTCTTCAAATAACAGCCTTTCGTTACAAGCTCCCGGGTAAATTGATTTCGATTCAAATTCTAACCTCGATTTCTTTTACCTGGGCGTTTGTGTGCTGTGGAACCTCCTCTTCTTCCAACATAAGCTGATAGGCTTCACGTATATTTTCCTCTAACTCCTGCAGCGACTCTCCCTGACTAAAAACGCCGGGTACCTCTTTGAGTCTGCCCACATACCAGTTATCATCAATCCAATATTCCAAACTGAAGACTCTATTCATTTTAATCCCTCCTTCCAATTGTATATAATTCTAACAATAAAGGTATTTTTTAGCAAGAGGACAAACGGGGAACGAAATATCTATTGGCGTGCGGTCTTAAATATGCGCTTAAAAACTTCTTTTTAAGGACAAAAAGATCAGTTTAACCCCCTTTTTACCCCTCATTGATCAAATAAGTTCCTCTGAATCCAATCGCCAGGCCCGACCCCCACGGGCCGATGGGGAGATTGTTATTGTTGCTAAACACTTTCGGAACGAACGTCCTCTTCAAACGAAAAGAAGAGGTTGAAATTTATGAAAGCTAAAGAATTCGACAAACAATTTGATGAGGGTAAAGACATTTCCAATAATCTTGATCTCTCAAAATCTAAAAGGCTTGGGCGGGAACAGAAGAGAGTAAACGTAGATTTTCCTTTATGGATGATTCAACTTTTGGATAAAGAAGCAAAACGATTAGGTGTTCCTCGGCAGTCAATCATCAAGGTCTGGGTAGCCGAACGTCTTGAAAGGGCCAACTGAGTACAGCAAACCCGGAGATTGCATAAACCGATCCCGCTGTTCCAAAATAAAATAGGCGCAGCTATCCCTGTTTTGTCTCAACAAAATTGCAAAGGCAAGAGAAGAAATCAGGCATTGGAGATTTGTAAAACTAAAGAATTGCTTGATTGAATAAGTTGTTTTTGCACCAGCGTTATATATTGAATTAATCTGAGGACAGGCTTCAAAGCCGAACATAGATAAAATTATAATATAATCTACCAAAAAAAGAAACCTCCTGTTAAGAGAGAAAGTAAGCATCACCAAACTTAAACTCTTAGACAGGAGGTGTTCAATGAACGAGGCAGATGATATCAGACTTCAGGAGTTTCGTCAACTCAAGAAAGAAATCCGGGGATCGAACGAGTATCTGATCGTGGGGATCGACGTGGCCAAAGAAAAGCACCATGCCTTTTTCGGTACGGCCACCGGGAAAACCTTGTTAAGGCGGTTGATCTTTGAAAATAGTCTTGATGGATTTGGGAAGTTGCTGGGCCAGACCGAAGCGATCAAAGAGGCCCAGGGGCTATCGAAGGTGGTATTTGGGTTAGAGCCTACGGCCAACTATCACAAGCCGTTAGGAGAGCATTTAATCAAATGCGGTGAGATGATCGTCCTGGTTTCCGGGGTAGCCGTCAAACGGAACCGTGAACTTTTGGATGGGCGCTGGGATAAACATGACACCAAGGACTCAACCAACGTAGCTGACCTGATTTCCCAGGGGAAGTGTCAGTTTTATGAATATCCGAGAATGGAACTCCGGGATCTCCGCAGTCTGCTTTCGTTGAAACGGAAACTGAAGAAGCAGGAGCATGGGTATAGGGTCCGGATTCGGAATCATCTCTTGGCCCAGTATTTTCCGGAACTGGACCGTTATAGTGGAAGGTCAGAAGTGGAGAGCGTTATCCGCTGGTGCCTGGATCCTTCTCGGATAGCGGGGTTTGAGAATAACCAATTCGTCGATCTGGTATCACCTGGTCGGAAGAGCCAGGCCCTGTACCGGCGTCTGCAAGCCATCCAGGAACTGGCCATAGAGTCTATCGGCTGCGAGATGGGGAAAGGGGCTGCTTTTGAAGCTCAGGTCATGGTGGATGGGTTACGCCAAATTCGGAAGGACATCCAATCCACCGATGATCAGATCAAGGAGATCTGCCGGCAGTTTCCTGAATATGAATACCTTCTCACCATTCCTGGCTTTGGTCCGGATGTTTCGGCCAAGGTGATCGGGGCACTGGGTAATCCCTTCCGTTTTCAAAACCGAAAACAGGTATTGAAGATGGCCGGTCTGGATCTGAGTGCCAATCGGAGTGGCAAGACATCGGCTGCAGCGGTACCGATCATTTCCAAGCAAGGGAAGGCGGATCTACGTTATGCCTTGTATCAGGCGGCCTTTATTGCTTCTACCAAAAATGGGGACTTCATAGGG
>JAZDOU010000154.1:0-4289 GCA_043798385.1 Pseudomonadota bacterium | reverse complement strand
TGATTGTTATTCATCCCGGTGCAGGATGGCTTTCCCGCCGCTGGCCGGTAATTAGGTATGCTGAACTGATTCAGAGGCTCCAGAAGGAGCTTCAGGCCAGGCTGATCGTCATTGGCGGAGAAGAAGGGGGGAGCAAAGAGGCCCTGCTTTTTAAAGAACTCTTTTCCTTAATTCGGGTGCCGCTGATCAATCTGGTCCAGCAATTAAGCCTGAAACAATTAATGGCCCTCTTAGACCGGGCCGATCTTTTTGTGGGCAATGAGGCCGGTCCCATGCATCTGGCCGCGGCTCTTAACAGACCGGTGGTGGCCATCATAGGTCCTACCAGACCTGAACTAACCGGTCCTTTTGGTCCCAGGGCCAGGATCGTTAGAAAAAAAGTGGACTGCAGCCCTTGCCGGGAGAGAAATTGCCCTGACTTGAAATGTATGAAGGCCATCGAGGTCTCTGATGTCTTTGAAACCGTACAATCAGTCTGGTAACTTTATTGAAAGCCACCAGATCCAGAGCGTCCTGATTGTCAAGCTGACTTCTCTCGGGGATGTGGTCCATGCCTTGCCGGTGGCCGCCTCATTGAAGAAGGCCTTTCCCTTCTTGAAGCTCCACTGGGTCGTAGAGGATCGCTGTGCCCCTTTGTTGGAAGGCCATCCTCTTCTGGATTCGGTCATTGTCTATCCCCGGATGGAGATCCAGGCTTTGATCTCGAAAAGAAAGTGGGGGCAGGTTCTTGTCTTGCTCAAGGCCCTCAGGAGGTCTTTAAGAGATTTGTCCCTTGATCTCTCCATTGATTTGCAGGGACTGGCTAAGTCGGGATTGATGGTTTTGATGGCCTGGCCCCCCCAGCGCAGGGGTTGCTTTGGTTTAAAAGAGTTCAGTGGTTTGATCTCAAAAGGCCTGGCTGAGGGAGGGGACCTCCATGCGGTGGATCGAAACTTGAAGGTGGCGGAATTTTTGGGGGCCAAAACAGAGGCCCCGGAATTTATCTTGGGAATTAGGGAGGAAGAAAAATCCTGGGCCGGAGACTTTTTTCAAAGGCAGGGGGTTTCGGTGGACAGGCCGGTCATTAGTCTTCAAGTCGGAGCCTCCTTTCCCCAAAAATGCTGGCCCATGCCCAAAATGGTGGCCTTGGTTGAAAAGATTTCTAAACTTCCCAATAGTCAGGTAGTCCTTTTGGGAGATCAAAACGACAGGAAAAGACTAAGCCCATTTTTGTCCCAAATCTCCCCAAAGGTGATCAATACCGTGGGAGAACTTTCTTTACGTCAATTAATGGCCTTGATTAACCAGTGTCGGCTGTTTATTGGGGCCGATACCGGACCGCTTCACCTGGCCGTCGGGTTGGGATTGCCGGTTATCGCCTTATGCGGGGCCGATGATCCCCAATATACCGGACCGTATGGGCCTTCTCACCGGACCCATTATAAAAAGTTTCATTGTAGCCCTTGTAATAAAACCCCGGTCTGTCAGGGGCGTTTTGATTGTATGGAAGCCATTGAGGTGGATGAAGTGATGGAATCCGTTCAGACCCTTATGATGACCCCTTTCCCCTCAGGGACGTAAGTGGAGGATTGATTGCAAAGGGTCCATAAGGCTATTTTTAATCTATTGAAAGATGAACCAGGGAAATCCCTGTTGGATCTGGCTTGTGGCCGGGGTGAATTGGGGACGGCCTTGGGAGATAAAGGATTTAGGGTTGTTTTTGCCGACCGATATGATTTCCCTCCGGATAGAGGGAGGTGCGTCAGGGTTGATTTGAACGAACCGTTGCCTTTTAAAAATGGACGATTTGATATCATTATTTGTGCCGAATCCCTGCAATACCTGGAAAATCATGAGGCTTTTTTTTCTGAAGCCAATAGGCTCCTTTCTCCCGAAGGAATCTTGGTGGTCAGTTTTCCGAACATCCTGACGCTATCGGAACGGTTTTATTTTCTGCGCCGGGGCTGGTTTTCTTGTTTTAGACCGGTTAGGGGGAAAAACCGGCGCAGTGAATGGGCAAATGTAGTTTATCATGTTTTTTCTTTTGTAGAGATTTATCAATACCTAAAGAAAAATGGCTTCGAGATAATCCAGGCCTTCAGTCCGGATATTTCCAGGAAAGGAAGCTGGCTTTATCCACTGATAAAAGGTTTTTATTCCCTGGGGTTGATTTTTGATAGAGACACAGAAAAAGCCCGCTTGGTCACCTGGTTGATGTCGCGGGATTTTTTGAAAGGGGATCATCTTATTGTGTCTGGCCGGAAGAAAACCGATAGTAACCTTGGCCAGTAAAGCGGAAAAAGGAACCGGAAAGGTCTGCCATCCATAAATGATGAATTTGTAAAAAGCTATGAGACGCCTCATAGCGGCGCTATTTTACCAAATAACTTTTGGGAAGTTATTTGGAAGTCGCTGAAAGCCCATTTTTGTCATTCCGGCGAAAGCCGGAATCCAGGATAAAGGAATTGGTTCCCGGCCTTCGCCGGGAAGACGTCTGGACCCCGGTTTTCATCCCCGGATAAAAACTTTCCAGGGCAGGCTTGGTGACGACTTTTTACGAAGCCATCAAGAATGGTTTACAGGAAAATGTAATGTATGTCCTTTTGTATAGCGTGATTTATCTGCTATCATTAATACCTCGGAAAGTGGGCCTTCGAATAGGGGACTTTGTCGGGTTGATCCTTTATTATGGCTTGAGCCGGCGCCGGGGTATTGCGCTAAATAATCTGGTCATTGCCTTTGGGGATCAAAAAGGCCCTGAGGAGAGGCGGAGGATTGCGAAGAAAAGTTTCCAATTTATGGGTCGTCATTTTTTCGAGGTCTGCTATTTAATACGCACCAGTAAAGAAAAGATGGCCTCTTATATCCGATTTGAAGGGGTGACCCATTTTGAGCAGGCCAAAGCCGAAGGAAGGGGAGTGGTTTTTCTATCCGGACACTTTGGCTGTTGGGAACTGATGGGCGTTAATTTTGCCTATTTTTTTTCTCCCGGATATGTAGTGACCAAGCCTATGGATTATAGGCCGGGGGAAAAACTGGTGCGGACCATACGCGAGGTCAGCGGCAATGAATGTATTACCAAAGAAAAATCCATGCGGCGACTGTTACAGGCCTTAAAAGATAAAGCCTTCATAGCCATTATGCTGGATCAAAATATCGACTGGAAGGACGGGGTCTTTCTGCCCTTCTTTAATAAATTGGCCTGTACCAATAAAGGATTGGCCCTGTTGATCAGCAAGACCCGAGTGCCGGTGGTCCCCATCTTTATCATCCAAGAAAGCAGGGGACATTATGTGATCGAGTTTCAACCGGCCCTGCCCTGGTTGTCCTATGGGGATCGGACCAAGGAGATTGAGGAAAATACGGCTCAATACAACCAGGTGATTGAGGCCATGGCCAGGCAGTATCCGGATCATTATTTCTGGGTCCATCAACGCTGGAAGACCCGCCCCTATCAGCCCTGGCCGAGGGAGGAACGGTAAGGGGCGTAAGGTCTAAGGTTCAAGGTATAAAGTGCACGGTATAAAGTTTTTATGATTGCTTCAACCGGCCAGTATTTTTTCTCCTAAGATCTAAAACCTTGCACCTTGAACCTTGAACTTGCGCCGTCTTTAAAACGATGCTATGGATAAACGATTTAAAATTTTGCACACCGAATGGTCCCAGGGATTTGGCGGCCAGGAGCACCGTATCCTCCTTGAGATCGCCTGTCATCTCAGACAAGGGCATAAGGTGTTGTTACTCTGTACCCCGGGATGCCCCCTGTTCAAGGCAGCGGAAAAACAAGGATTGGATCTGATTCCTTTGAAGATCAGACACCCCTTTGATCTTCAGGCCCTTGGGAAAATAAAGAAAATAATTCAGGACCAAGGAATCGAGGTCCTTCATACCCATAGCTCGGTGGACAGTTGGGTGGGATCCCTGGCCGGCAGATGGGCCGGTGTGCCGGTGCTGGTGCGCACCCGGCATATTTCCGTTCCTGAAAAAACCCATTTTCTGAATCAGGTTTACTCCCTGCCTGATGCGGTTATTACCACCGGGGAACAAATCCGCCAAACATTGATTAAGGGATATCGCCTGGCGGAAGATCGGGTTTTTTCAATCCCTACCGGCGTGGATACGGAGCGGTTTTTCCCGCGAGTCCCGGATTTAAAGCTGAAGAGGGAACTCGGACTACCGGAAGATGCCCTGGTGATTACCCTGGCAGCGGTGCTGCGGGCCCAGAAACGACATGAATTGGTTGTCGCCGCCGCGTCACCTATTTTGAAAAGATTTCCACAGGCCCGTTTTCTATTTGTGGGGGAAGGGCC
>JAZDOU010000141.1:0-5992 GCA_043798385.1 Pseudomonadota bacterium | reverse complement strand
ACCTATGGCCATCGCCCTGGATGGCAGTAGGCAGCAGGGAGATTGGGAAAAACTGGCTCAACTCTGTTTGACTTATAGCGATGCCCCGGAAGATCAGGAACTCCCGGTCCAATTGGGACAGGGGGATCGGACCTGGCAGATTAAAGCAGCCAAGGTGGGGAAAGGGGTCTTTCGGGAGTGGATGATTTGAATCTCGAAACTGGATGCTGGTAAAACAGCCGATACTGGATACTGGATAATAACCCGGTTTCCGATATCCAGCATCCAGTATCCAGTATCGGCAGATTAACACCAGGTAAGTCTATCGAACCAATGGACGTCAACGGAGCTCAACAACTTATCGAACTCAAAAACCTCTCCAAGTCCTATCCAAGCGAGGCCGGAGAGGTCCGGGCCTTACAGGGCATCCACCTGTCGGTTGATTCAGGGGAGTTAGTCCTTCTTTCCGGGAAAAGCGGCTGCGGGAAAACGACCCTGTTAAACATGATCGGCGGTCTGGACCAGCCCACCTTCGGGGAAGTCTGGGTAGGGGAAAGAAATATTGTCACCCTGACAGAAAATGAAAGGACTCTTTTCCGGAGACGTGAGGTGGGAACCGTTTTCCAATCGTTTAATCTGATTCCCATGTTGACGGTAGAAGAAAATATTGCCCTGCCTCGTTTGTTGGATGGATTTCCTCAAGAGGAAATGGGTCTTCAGATCGAAGGTCTTTTACAACAGATGGGTTTGACCCATCGAAGAAGTCATCGCCCTCATGAATTGTCCGGCGGAGAACAGCAACGGGTGGCTATCGCCCGGGCCTTGATCAATTCCCCGAAAGTCATCCTGGCCGATGAGCCCACCGGAAACCTCGATTCTCAGACCGGCCTTCAGGTCCTCTCGGTCCTGGCGGATTTAAATCGGAACCAGGGGCAGACCATTATTATTGCCACCCATTCACGGGAGGCCGATGCCCTGGCCAGCCGGATTATTAAAATGAAGGATGGGAGGATTCTGACAACGGTTGCCTGATGCCATATACCGGATACCTGATGGAAGATAGGCCGTTTAATCTTTCTC
Organism: Pseudomonadota bacterium; assembly: GCA_043798385.1. GTDB lineage: Bacteria > Desulfobacterota > RBG-13-43-22 > RBG-13-43-22 > RBG-13-43-22 > RBG-13-43-22. Next base: position 4,933 of record JAZDOU010000141.1, on the reverse strand, counting down.
CAGTATCCAGTATCCAGTATCGAGTATCTTTGAAAAAAACCCAACCCGGACCAGCCGGAACCAAAATTGGATATACGAAATGTGTTAAATACCTTGGTTGGTCCGGGTCAACGGCTTGTTCTTTAATAAATTCTTTCCATTTTGCGTAGAATTTTATTCTTAAGTCACTAATGGCCTCCCGAAGAGTTTATTCCCTCTTTATATCTCGCCACGCCCTCCAGGCCTGGAGGCAATCCCTTTTAACAATTTTAGGCCTGGCCTTGGGGGTTTCTGTTTTTGTCAGCATCTATCTGACGGTAGGTGCTTCCCTGCAGTCCTTTAAGAATACCGTTCAATCCATTTCAGGCAAGGCCCAATGGCAGTTGGTTCAGGATGGACGGGGGATTGATGAAAATCTTTTTCCCCTGGTTAAAATGCACCCTGTGATTAAAACGGCTGCCCCGGTGGTCGAGTTCCAGGCTGCTTTGGATAAACACCCCGGCCAAACGATCTGGATCATGGGGGTGGATTTTTTTTCCGAGGCCGAAATCCGTCGTTATTCCGAATCACTTTCTTCCTTAAAGGGAGAGGAGTTCCGTTCTTTAGTTTTAACGCCCCGTTCGATCGCGTTGACCCGCACATTTGCCGAGCGTTCCGGAATCAAAAAAGGGGACTCTTTAACCCTCCTGGTTAACGGGCGACCTCAGACCCTGACGGTTGCGGTCCTTTTGGCGGCCGAGGGACCGGCCCAAGCCATGGGGGGCCACTTCGGCCTGATGGATATTGCCCAGGCCCAGGAGGTTTTTGGGAAAATCGGGTTTCTGGATCGAATTGACCTCCTGTTGCGGGAGGGAGGAAATGAAAAAGACCAGTTGCAGGCATTAGAAAAAGTGCTTCCACCGGGTATTCGTCTCATCCAACCGGCTGATCGGGAAAAGGGAACCGAACGGATGATCCGGTCCTATCAGTTGAATCTGACGGCCTTGAGCTTCATTGCCGTCCTGGTCAGCATGTATCTTATTTATAATACCGCTTCTCTATCAGTGGCCCGGCGGCGAAAAGAACTGGGGATTTTAAGATCTCTGGGCATGCTGCCCAGACAAATTCTGTTATTGATTCTTTTAGAGGCGGCCGGATATGGTTTGATAGGGGGTCTGTTGGGCCTGGCAGGCGGGACCTTGCTGGCCCGGTTCCTCCTGGATACCGTCTCCCGAACCATTACCAATTTATATGTCCTGGTGGGCGTCAGAGAGATCCCCTTTTCTGTGGTTGAAATGGCCCTGATACTCTTTTTTGCCGGCCTCATTTCTTTGATCTCGGCGTATATCCCGGCCCGACAGGCGGCCGGACTTCAACCCCGGGAAGTCATTTATCAGAGGCCGGGGCTGATCGAACCAACCCGGACCCGAAGCAGGAAAAACCTCTATCGGGGAATGGGCCTTTTGGGGCTGGCCGGTCTTTTGACCGGCCTGCCGGCCTGGAATAACTGGCCTGTCGGGGGGCTGGCCGCTACACTGGCCCTCACCATGGGATTTTCTTTTTTATTGCCCGATTTCGTTCGAGAAGTGATCAACCGTTTTATCCCTCTAAGCCTCTTGAAAAAAAAGGGGTTCATTTCAGCCCGACTGGGAATACATTATATCAACCGTTATGTGGGCCGCATGGCCATCGCCATGGCCGCCTTAATGATCGCTATTGCCATGCTGATCAGCGTCAGCCTGATGATTGGAAGTTTCCGGCAGGCGGTCAATACCTGGATCAGCCAATCCGTCAGCGGGGATCTTTTTGTGAGTACGGTGTTCCCTTCCAATCAGGGATTTGCCCAGTTCCTGGAACCCCAAGTCATTCGGGAAATTGAATCCATTAAAGGGATTGATGAACTCTATTATTACCGGGGCTTAATCACCAACCTGAAGGGATTTACTGTCCGTCTGTGGTCAGGAGACTTGGCCATTATCCAACGGCATGGAGGGCTGGCCTTTACAAAAGGTCAGTCTGGCGACATTTTTAAAAAGACGTTATCGGGAGAAGGCCTTCTGGTTTCAGAAGTCCTGGCCAATCAACTTTTCTTGCAGCCCGGGGACAGGCTTAGTCTTATGACCGCCCAAGGGCCTCAGGCCTTTCAGATCGCCGGGATATTTTATGATTACCGAACCGAGGGAGGGGCTATCTGGATGGATCGGAGCCTTTTTTTGAGATATTGGAAAGATCCAAGAATCAATGGCCTGCGGGTCTATCTTAAAGACCCTTCCCAGATCAACCCGGTTCGGGAAGCCATCACCAAAAAAATGGCCGGCAAGGTTTCCCTGGTAATCGTCTCCAACCAGGAATTAAGGGCTCAGATCCTGAATATCTTTGATCAGACCTTCCAGATTACCTATATCCTGGAGGCCATTGCCATTTTAATGGCCTTTTTGGGCCTCCTCCATTCCAGTGCCATCTCGGTCCTTTTTCGGGAAAAGGAATTGGGGATCCTTAAATCTCTGGGTGCCCTGCCGGCTCAGATCCGACGGATGATCTTGACCGAAACCGCCCTGATGGGGATCTTCAGCTTCCTGTGGGGTGCCCTGGCCGGAACGTTCTTATCATTGATCCTGATCTTTGTCATCAACAAACAATCCTTCGGCTGGACTATTCCTTTTTATTGGTCCTTGGGAGTCTATTGGCAGACTTTGGGAGTAATCGTCCTGGGGTCAATCCTTTCCGGTTGGATCCCGGCAACCATGGCGGTTCGAAGAAGTACCCAGGAGATGATCAGGGAAGAGTGAGAAAGCAGGGGCACTGGTCCGGGCCTGGGAATTGTCAAGCGCCTGATCCGGCTCTACGGAGGACAGATCGAGGTGGAATCCGAATCGGGCCAAGGTACCTGCTTCATGGTCATGTTGTCGACTGCCCAATAATGGCAATATCCTGCATCAGGCCTCAGCCAACCAGACATGATTTAAAGTTCCTTACGCCAATCCTGCCACGGAAGGTTTGTTTGTATTACCCCCGTTTTTTTATTGACCATTGGAAAATAATGGGTATAATTTATAATATCAGTATGAAATCAAAAAATGATAGCAATGGAGTCGAAAATGAAGAGTCTTAGCTTGCGGGGTATCCAAGGGGACCTGGCGGAGAATTTAAAAAAAATCTCCCAGATAGAGGGAACCAGTCTTAATAAAACCGTATTGAAACTTTTAGAGGCTTCAGTCGGGATGAGGAAGAAAAGGCGTTTTAACATTTATCATGATTTAGACGACCTGGCCGGGACATGGAGCAGCAGGGAGGAAAAGGAGTTTAAGGAGAAGACCCAATTTTTTGAAAAGATTGATAAGGACCTGTGGAAATGAAGCGTATTCTTATCGATACCAATATCTATGTGGCTTTTAAACGAAACGTCAAGGAAATCATTGAGGTCTTAAGGACGGTAGACTACATAGGGATGAATACCGTCGTGCTGGGGGAGTTATATGCCGGGTTTAAAGGGGGTGTAAAAGAGGAAAAAAATAAAGAAGAATTGGACAAATTTTTAGATTCCCCGAGAGTGGAAGTTCTCCCGGTGGATGAAGCGACCTCTGAAGTCTATGCCCACATTTTCTGGAATTTGAGGAAAAAAGGACAACCCATTCCGACGAATGACATCTGGATAGCTGCTTCGGCCTTTCAGCACAATTTGGCCTTGTTTACCCTTGATGATCATTATAATAAGGTTGATGGATTGATCATCCAATAAACACCCGGAGACTGAGAAATATCCAGGCCGACCGGTTCCGTTACTTCTCTGCGGCAGCACAAACGATGATATGCTCCGATTAATAACTGGAAAGATTAAAATTAAAAAGAAAAAATTTAAAAAAATCTTAAAGTTCCCCTCACCTTTTTCTTCTCTTGTCAAGCATCTCTCATCACTGATCCCTCTTCTGGTAATCATTTCCCTTGTGGCGTTAATTAGGCCGGCTGGTTCTGAAGAAACCACTCAATTCAAACCTGCCCTGCCGGGCTGGCGGTTTACGTTTCCCCGGGATCACCGGGTGCACCGGGAATTTAAGACCGAATGGTGGTACTATACCGGGCACCTTAAGAGTTCTCAAGGACAGAGTTATGGCTATCAAGTCACTTTTTTCCGAGTGGGATTGAACCCCGGTCGGCCTTCTGCCGACAGGTCTCGCTGGGGTATCCGGGATGTCTATCTGGCCCATCTGGCTGTCACCGATATCAACAACAAGATCTTTCTCTATCAGGAGAAGGCCAACCGGGGGAATTTGGGGTTGGCCGGGGCGGATGGAGATCACTATCGGGTCTGGGTCGAAAAGTGGCAGGTAATCCAAGAAGGATCGCACCATCGGTTGGTTGCCGGAGACGGAGAGCTTACCCTGTCGCTGAAGGTCACCCCAACCCGGCCGCCGGTGATTCATGGGGTTGGGGGTATCAGTCAGAAGGGGTTCGGGGTCGGGCAGGCCTCTCATTATTATTCGCTGACCCGCCTGGAAACCAAGGGGATTCTAACTATAAAGGGGCAGGCCATCCCGGTGACCGGTTTGAGTTGGATGGATCATGAATTCGGCAGCAATCAACTTCAGGATACTCAGGTCGGCTGGGATTGGTTTTCGGTGCAACTGGACAATGGCCTTGATCTGATGATCTATCTGCTTCGTCATTCGGATGGTCGGGTGGATCCCAATTCCAGCGGCACCCTGGTCCGGCCTGATTTGAAGACCATTCATCTCTCCCAACCTGAGATAGACCTTCAGGTCTTAAGATTCTGGAAAAGTTCCCGGAGCGGGGCTAACTATCCGGCTTCCTGGGAGGTCTATCTGCCGCCACACGATTTAAAGCTGGAAGTGGTCCCCTTGTTGGCCGATCAGGAATTGATGACCTCGAAGAGTACCCGGGTTACTTACTGGGAAGGGGCGGTAAGGGTGAAGGGGACTTATAAGGGTCGGTCGGTGGAAGGGAAAGGCTATGTGGA
>JAZDOU010000120.1:0-16444 GCA_043798385.1 Pseudomonadota bacterium | reverse complement strand
GGAAGGTGGTGACCATCCTCTACCCACAACCTCGGTCCGCGCCTCCGACAGGAGCTTCATGGCCTGGCGCCATTCGTTTAGGGTCGTGACCATCGGAAACATGAGCTTAATGGGAAACTCCGCAGCCAGGCGCAAAATAGCGCGCAACTGGGTCTTGAAAAGGTCCGGAAACTTCAAGCTCAGGCGCAGACCGCGAAGACCCAGGAATGGGTTGGCTTCCGGCTGGAGCGCGAGATAGGGCAGGGCTTTATCCCCACCAATGTCGAGGGTGCGAATCACTAAGGGCCGGTTGTCCAGAATCTGGGCTATGGCACGATAGGCGGCAACCTGTTCCTCTTCGTCGGGTGCGGTTTTCCGTGCGAGGAAGAGGAATTCGCTGCGGTACAGCCCGACTCCCTCGGCGCCATTGGCCGTGGCCGCTTTTGCTTCTGCGGTTGAGCCGATATTGGCAGCCACCTCTACGCGGCGGCCGTCGCGAGTAAAAGCCAGGGCCGCACTCCGGGCCCTGGCTTGTTCCTGTAGAGCGCCTAAGGCATCAGCGCGCCGCTGATATTCCTCTAAAATCTCAAAAGACGGTTCAATCCAAATTATCCCGGCATCCCCGTCGACAATAACCGTATTGCCCGGGGTTACATTTGACAGTTGATTGCCCAATGCCAGGACGGTAGGGATGCCGAGATTGCGTGCCAGGATAGCCGTGTGAGAGGTCGTTGCACCTTGCTCGGTGCAAATGCCGAGTATCAAGCCTGGATCAAGTTTGGCGATGGTGTTCAGACCGAGATCTTCCGCAATGAGAATCCCGGGCTCTTCAACGGGCGGGATCGTTTCGGGATGACCGAGCAGGGTCATAAGGACCTGACGGCCGACTTCCCTGATATCGGCCGCCCGAACCCGCAAATAGTCGTTTTCCAAGACCTCATACTCGGCGGCGGTTTGCTCCACGGTTAATTGCCAGGCCCGGGCACAATTATGGCCGAGATCAAAAATAGCTTGGCGGGCCGCTTGACGCAGCGAGGTATCCTGAAGAAGGAGCAAGTGGGCATCAAAAAGGCCTGCCATGTCACGGCCGGTGCGCCCAGAGAGGTTTTTCCGGTGAAGTTCTATCTGGCGCTTTGTTTCATCCCAGGCGGCCACCAGACGCTCCCATTCAGCCTGCGGATCGGAAGCTTGGGTGGTTGGGATAGCGGTTGGAGCGACGCGCAGGAATTGGGCCGGACCGATGGCGATGCCCTGAGAGGCGGATACACCACTTAATGAGATGTCCGTATCCAAAGAGTTAGCCGGCACCTTTATCCCCGGAGTCGCCATGGGTTCGGGAGCCGGCAGGTCATCATCATGAGCGTTGATATCGTCGAGGGCTTCTTTAAGTGCCTGGAGGGCCTCCTGGGCTTCCGGCCCGGAGGCTTGAAGCTGCATGTCGTGTCCCTGTTTAAAGTTCAGCATCATGACATCCTTGATGCTTCCGGCGCTGGCCGGTCCGGCCCCGGTCGTTAGATTGCGCACCTGAATCTCGGCCTGAAAACGCGCCGCGGTCTGCAGGAACCTGGCTGCGGGACGGGCATGCAGCCCATGGTGATTGATGATCGGCAGGCATATTTCGAACTCCGCCTCACTGGGTTCCGGTCGGGAGAGGGGCTGGGGTGCACAGGAAGAGTGTTCGCCGAGCTGGGAGCGCTTAACGTCGAGTGCATCCAGCGCTTCATGGGCGATCTCGGCCAGGGTGTGACCGAAACGCGCCCGGAGTGCTGCGGTGATCGCGCCTTCGACCAGGGGCGCGGAACACAGAGAGATATTTTTGCGATGTTCCGGCGGTAGCTGTTCCACCGCCATCTCGGTACTGAGAATGGCGCTACCCATATCCATCAAAACCAGGACACCTTTATCCGAATAGACTTGCTCAATGCTGTTAAGGATCAAGGCGGCATCGGTGCCGAGAGGGGAGTCCGGCAGGTTGAGTCCGCCTGCCGCGGCTATCTGTATGTCCGGGGCCATTTCCCGGGCCAATTCCACCACTCCGGCCGCCAATTTTGCACTGTGTGAGACGATGACTATGCTGACCACAAAAATTCCTTTCTTGGTGACTTAAGAATAAAATTCTACGCAAAATGGAAAGAATTTATTAAAGAACAAGCCGTTGACCCGGACCAATCAAGGGTTTTAACACATTTCGTATATCCAATTTTGGTTCCGGCTGGTCCGGGTTGGGTTGTTTTCAGGCATTATTCGTCCAGGTGTGGGCGGCGGATTGGAGCAACAGATTTGAAGAAGTTGCCCCAGGGTCCTGATGTCCGACGCTGCGCTCACCTAAGTAGCTGGCGCGTCCTTTCCTGGCAACCAGTGGAATGGTGTCGCGCATCCCTTTCTCGGCGGCGCGTGCGCCCGCCCAGAGAGCCTGCGACAAGCTCATGCCGTTGGCTGAAGCTGATTTAAGGGATTCCAACGAGGGCAACAGGGCGTCCAGCATCGTCTTGTCACCGGGATTGGCTTTGCCCCGCATCACCAGGCCGTCCAGGCCGGCTTGCAGGGCTACCGTCCAATCTGTCAGCGTAAGCTCAATCTTGTCCTTGGTTATGGCCCCCATTTGTATGAATAAAGTACCATAGAGCGGGCCACTCGCTCCTCCGACCGTTGACACCAATGTGAAGCCGACCGTTTTAAGGATGGTACCGATGTCTTTATCCGCGACTTCAGGCAATTTGTTCAGGACTGCCTGAAAGCCACGATGCATATTGGCACCATGATCTCCGTCGCCGATATCAGAATCGAGCTGTGTTAAATATTCTTTATTATCCGCCATGGAGTCGGCTAAGTTTCGAATCCAATTAAGAACCTTATCACGCGTGATGGTCATTTTAAACCTCCGTTAATCTATTCCTTATCTTTTCTTTGATGAAAATGCCAATCAAGCGCCTCCCCCGCGGTAAGCTGCAGGGAAGGCGTACTGAAATTATAATGACTCAAATACCCCAGCGCAGCGCCGGCGTCTTGACCGGAGCGTCCCAGAGCCTGGACAGTTCGTCATCCAGCTTGAGCATCGTAATGGAGCACCCGGCCATTTCCAATGAAGTTATGTACGGCCCGATCAGATTGCGCGTCACCTTCAAGCCCTTGGCAATGGCCATTTCATAGGCTTTGCGATAAACTACATATAGTTCAACTAATGGGGTTCCGCCCAGGCCGTTCACGAACAACAATACCTCATCGCCGGACTTGACCGGCAGATCGGAGATGATCGGTTCCAGCAACATTTCCACGATTTCATCAGCCGTTGTCAGCTTCAGGCGGGCGCGGCCCGGTTCGCCGTGAATGCCGATCCCGATTTCCATTTCATCCTCCGCCAGGCTGAAAGTCGGTTTGCCGGCCTGTGGAACGGTGCAGGAGGTCAGGGCCATGCCCATGCTGCGGCCCCAATCGTTTACTTTGCGGCAAATATCGGCGACTTCTTTGATCGGGCGACGCGCCTCGGCAGCCGCGCCGCAAATTTTTTCCGCCAGGACCGTGGCCCCTACGCCGCGCCGGCCGGCGGTATAGAGGCTATCCTGGACCGCAACGTCGTCATTGATCACAACGCTTTCGATCTCGATACCATCCTGGCAGGCCAGTTCCGCCGCCATCTCAAAGTTCATGATATCGCCGGTATAGTTTTTGACGATGTGTAAGACGCCCGCCCCGCCGTTTACCTTTTTGGTGGCTGCAAGCATCTGGTCGGGTGTCGGTGAGGTAAAAATTTCACCCGGGCAGGCCGCATCGAGCATTCCTAAACCGACGAAACCTCCGTGCATCGGTTCGTGACCCGAACCACCGCCGGAGATGATGGCAACTTTACCCTTTACCGGCGCATCGTTGCGGACGATATAGTTCGGGTTATAATAAACCCTGACTAAATCAGGATGGGCTGCCGCGATGCCCTGGAGTTCTTCTTTAACAACCTCTTCCGGTTTATTGATCAGTTTTTTCATTAACTTCTTCTCCTATTCTTAACTGAATTGATTTTTCTACTCCTGAATGTACTCGACTTTGTCGGGCTGCCCCGCGCCAAAGCGCGGGGCAGCGTCATTCCCGGATGGCCACGGAACCCCTTTTTCCGTGACGGACCATTTTGATTAGATGGTGATAAATTTGAGAAACAGTCCAACCAGTGCGCCACCCAGACAGGGACCAACCACCGGGATCCAGGAATAGCTCCAGTCCGAATCGCCCTTACCCGGCAAAGGCAACAGGCTGTGTGCCAGGCGGGGCATTAAATCACGCGCCGGATTGATAGCATAGCCGGTGGTGCCGCCCAGGCTGGCGCCGATTCCCCAGACCAGCCCGGCGACCAGAAATGGGCCAAGGCCGGCAGTGATGCCGCCGCCGGCTGGTTTTGAAAAGATCGCTGCAACCCCGAGAACCAGTACCGCCGTGCCGATGATTTCACTGATCAGATTGGGCACGGTGGCGCGAATGGCCGGACCGGTGGAGAAGCAAGCGAGTTTTAGACCCGGATCGGGGGTTTCTTTCCAATGGGGATAGTAATGGAGGTAGAGGAGCAAGGCACCCAGGAAGGCACCGATGAGTTGCGCGGGAATATATACCGGAATTTTGCTGTAATCGCCGGAGATCACGGCAAAACCGAGCGTGACAGCCGGGTTGATGTGCGCATCGGGGCTGCCAAGCGCCAGGGCTGTAAAAATACCGACCAATACGCCAAAGGCCCAACCGGTGGCAATGACCATCCAGCCTGAGTTTTGACCTTTGGATTTACTTAACAAAACGTTGGCTACGACACCATCGCCAAAAAGAACGAGCATCATGGTGCCGGCAAGTTCACCTAAAAATGGGGACATGTTGGTTTTTCCTCCTTTTTCTATTCAGATTACTTTTTGATACAGGTTTAATCATTATTTAAACAACCAGTAGTTTAACCAGGGACTTTACAACCGGCAGAATAAAAACCATTGCCTTTACGTCCTGGTTTGTGTTTCCACCTCCTTTTCTTTCCATTCTGTTTAGATCTGCCGGCCTGGGCCCTGTTTCAGAAGGTCATGGTTCTTTTGGTCGAACCTGGCAATCAGATCATAGGCCGTCCCGGCATCTAAGACCCCTTTCATGGAAGGGGTCTTAAACATCCGTTGGGGAATCTTGAGGTCCAGCAAGTCAAATCCCAGGGCTTTTTTGACCCGCAGTTTGGTCCGGTAGATACGATCGGCTATTTCCGACAGATCTTCATTGGTTAGAGAATACCCCAGTGAATTCAAGGCCGATAGAATGGTTGGCCGATCATATACTTTGCGGGCAAATAGACAGATAATCAGGGAGTTTAACAAACACCTTTCTTTTTCTTCGCGAAAGAGGGCCTCCACCAGTTTCTCCTGGTCGAAGGCCTTCATGGATTGATCCAGGGCATAACCTCCATTGCAAAGGTGGGAGTGCCGGGCGCCCACGGCTTGTCCCACAATGGAACCGTACCCGGTATGGTAGCCGGTCATTTCATTGCCGCCTATTTGCATAGCGAAACCCTGACCACCGTAGAACTCCGCCGCTTTGGCCACACCCAACCCCAGGTTTTTATAAAATGTATTTTTCTGCCAGGCCAGGTGTTCCATGGCCGTCAGATAGTTCTCCGTATCTCCAAATGTTAAGGGGACCAGGGTTTGTTCCCTGCTGATCAGCTTTTTCTCATATGCCTCGGTGGCCCAGCCCAGGATAACGCCCGTCGACATGGCATCCAGGCCGTAATACTCGACCCGATCGATCAGTTTCAGAATTTCATCTGGAGTTTTAATGCTCAGATACGACCCCAGGGCAAAAATAAGTTCATAGTCGTACCCCACGCTGACCGCTTCATATTCATAGCCTTCGCCAAATTCATGGCGGTATTGTCCGATGTGAATACACCCTACGGGACAGCCGGTGCAGGCCATCTTGCGATGCAGCTTCTCCCGGGCAAAAACCTCTCCGGTTATTCGGTCGCTCTGCTCAAAGCGGGTCTGTTGCAAGTTTCTGGTGGGGAGGGCGCCGGCCGCATTTAAAGGTTCAATATTGATGGACGTGCCCATATCATGGTATTTGGCCAGGACTTCCGTAGCGGTAACCTTTTTAAAAATATCCCGGAAGACTTTGAAGTAGTCTTTAAAATTCCCAATGGGCAGACTGCGATCGCCTCTGACCACGGAGATGGCTTTCAGCAATTTACTGCCGAAAACGGCCCCCAGCCCCAGGCGTCCGAAATGTCGATAGGTATCCACGTTAACGCTGGCAAAACGCACCAGATTCTCTCCAGCCGGTCCGATGCGGATGATACTCCTCATCCCGCCCCCCGGTTCGTTATTGCGAATCACCAGGGCACTGTTGTCAGAGGAAAGACCCCAAATGGGCCGGGCATCTTTGACCAGCACATCATTGTTGCCGATGGCCAGGTAACTGGGTTTAGCCGCCTTACCGGTGATGACCATGGCGTCATAACCGGCCATCAGCATGGTCATGGCCAAACGGCCGCCGGCATAGGTCTCCCCTAATTCGCCGGTCAGGGGAGAGCGGAAAACCGCTACGGTCTTGGTAATGACCGGAAAAACAAAGGTTGCCGCTCCATGGGCCAAGACGATGGGCTGTTCTTCATGCAGGGGGTCCAGGTCCGGTTTCAGGTTTTCTTCAAAGAGCTTGATGGCTACGCCCACTCCCCCCAGATAGTCATGCAAATCAGCCCGTTTATCGAGGCGGATTTTTTGTGTCGATAGATCAATATGTAAGACTTTGAGTGGGTTAGGATAACTCATCGGCCGTCTCCTCCATTTTCAGACAGTTATGGGGGCAAAACTTGGTGCAAAGGCCGCATTGCTTGCAGATCATCGGGTGTTGTTCATCTTCATCGAAAAAGACGGCCCCCATGATGCAGGCTTTTTCACAGCGCCGGCAGCCGACACACTTGTCCGGATCTATTAGAACCCCGCCGCCGGGGCGATTGAATAAAGCCCCTGAGGGGCAGCTTTCAACACAGGCCCGTACCCCGCTGCAGCCCACACAGGCAACACTGATAAAACGGCCTTCCAGTCCGCCGATGGTTCTAATTTTAATGGCACTCTTGGATATACTATGGTTTTTTCTATTGATTCCGGCACAGGCGAGCATGCAGGTAAAGCAACCTATGCACCGGTTCATTCCATTGGCACGCAATACTTTGGTCACACACATCCCTCCTCTTAGTTCGAAAATAGGATTCGAGGATTCAAGGGGTCAAGGATTCCAGTGAAAGGCGTGGAAACTAACCCCATTAATTCCTTGCATAAATTTTCATAATTCGTGGTGCCACGCCCCTTGCGGGGCATGGCGGTTTAGTGCTCCTGCGGAAAAAAGTTTTCGGATGAGCGCTTTCAGCGATCAACTCTCAGAAAAACCCCTGAAAAATGGTTTAGGCTGACAGATGGTTGCTAACGACTGTCCGCTCCATCCGGAAACCAGACGTTTCCCGATGGAAACTATTTAATTGATTAATTAAGGACTTAGATTTACCAGTTGAATGGTGGACTTGGGGATGGGGTTTTTAATAAAAAAACCCACCTCAAGGGTGGGCTCATTTAATCAGTCTAGATTTCACATCCGGCAGATCAGCCACCCAACTTCAAAGGGTCTGTATCTTTGCGCCCCTCCCTTTCGAGAGGTTTGCCTTTTTCGATTGTGTGAAGCAAGTACACAGTTTATTAAACTTTGTCAAGTAAAATTTTTTATGAAACTTGAATTTATAGTAACGTTCAACAGTTGAGGCAATTCATCAGCCCGAATTGGAAATGGCAGCCAGGTCATAAATGGGGTTAGGGGGGTCTTATTTTCAGGGATTGTCCAAAGGGACACCCAATGCCCGTATGCCGCCAGCCCTGCTTCCAGCCCGTAGGCTTCCAGCCGGAGGGACGGCTAAGTTAATTAGTTTCCATCCGGAAATCCCGGAGGTGAAACTATTGGTTTCCGGATGGAAACTAATTAGAAGCAGGGCATTCACCCCTCGGCTTCCGGCCGATCGGCCTGTTTCAAGCATTGGTGAAGGCCTGCTTTTGAAGCCATTTCTTATTTGACCCGGCAAAGAAGCTTGGGGCTTTTAGGTGGACAACCCTGAAAATAAGACCTCCCTACCCCCGGTTCTGGCAAGCCCTTTGATTTTTGCCTCAATTTTTAAACGACACCAAATTTTTTGACATTATAGCTAAACCCCAGACTGAAAGGGCAGCTCGATAGTAAAGTGGGTTAGATGCTAAATTGGGTCTTATCCCGGCTGATGGAGAGGGACCTGGCCGCATATTGGATATAGGGGATGATGATGTCATTCTTGGGGCTGCCCGTCCCGTCATAGGTGATGGATACCACCGGGATGCCGGTCTGGCGCTCAATGTCCCGGCCCATAGCCTCGGTCACCAGGGAGGGGCAGCAGAAGGCCGGGCTGGCCTGGACGAAAAGGGAGATGCCGGGATGAAGCCGCAATAGGGAAAAAATCTTGACCAGGTTTTCCATGGACTCCCCGGTATGTTGCACCTTGAGATTAAAGCGCGATAGTATTTCCTGGGCCGAGGGCGGGAAAACGGGGTAAGGTTCGTCCAGCAGCGGTTCGAAGATCCGGTAGTATTTCCGATCCAGGATGTTGACCAGCCTGAGCAGGGCCTTATTCACCAGCACCGCCCAGTAATGCTTCTCGATCAGCCAGCGTCTGAAATACGGCTCAGCGATCATCTTGAGGTAGTCGCTGTAGGGCGTGGTGACCACTTCCCCGCCGGCCTGCTCGATGGCTGCGATCAGGTCCTGGTTCATGACCTCGTTGTCTCTTGCATAGAGATCGCCGAAGACGGCCACCCGGGGACGGGGGCTGCTGCGGTCCACCCGGATTTCCTGGAACATCCGGGAAATCTCCCAGGCGGCCGCCTCGCGGTCCTGCTTCCCAAGGAAGGCATCGGTGGCGATCTGAACGGCCCGGGTAACCGCTCGGTCGGTCTCTCCATTGGTCCCCTCATACGGTCGAAGCTTGCAGGCTATTTTTCGAATCAAGCCCCCCAGCATATAGGCAAAGTACATCTCCACCCCGATGCGCGGCGATAGATCGGTAAAGGTGATGTTCCCCAAATAGACCCCGGCTTTTTCCAGACCTCCTCCGCGGGCGTCCAGGATGCTCCGGATATAATAGGGAAAGAGACGCACATTACAGGCGATCTCGGAGTCCCCCATCCAGAGGAGGGTTTTTTCAGGGTCCAGTTGATGGTTTTCGATGTAATCCATGAATCCCTGGGCGATGGTATTGAGCGGCAGGCATTGGCCGGTGTTGTAGCGCAGACTCTTTTGGATAAGGATCCGGTTCTCTTCCAACACCCGGGCGTCGAACCCGTGCCGGATCAGGTTGGCGGCGATCAGCCGGCAGCAGATGGGGTCCCAATTGGGGAGCAGCAGGGTCTTGCCGTCGATCCGGTTTTTGGTGCGGGGATTGAGTTCCCGAACCTTGGGTTTCCTGAGGCGGGCTTTCCCCTGAAAGTGATTCCCGAAGGCCCGAACGGCCGCCTCGATCCGGGTTTCGTAGCCTACGTTGGAATCGTGCTCATCGAGTTGGAGGATCAGGTAGGGTTTGCCTTCCCGTTCCAGAATCTGTTTAAAGTACTCGGTCACAAAGGAATCCGGGGAACATTTAAAGGAAGTGACCAACACGGGATAGAGCCCCCTCCGGGAGGTGACCATTTCAGCGGCCTCCAGGATATGAGCGGCATAATTCCAGTGAAAGGCCTTCAACAGCCCGGCGATCCGCCTGGCCTTTTCCGGAGCAGGGGCCATCATATCCTGAGAGAAGGTCTTGATCCCCAGGGACCCGAAGATTTCGGGGATCCCCTTGTTCATGGCCGGGGAGAAAAGGGTATAGGGGCGGCCTAATAAAACGACGCTAATTTTCCCGCTCTCGAAAGTCTGGTTTTCGAAAAGGCCTTTCAAACGCTCCCGACCGCCGGCATAAAAGGTTCGGGCCTGTTGAAAGGCCGAGTGGACTTGGAAGAAGGAAAGGCCCGGGTTGACCGCTTTCAGGGCCTGGAACAAAGGCCGCAGGCCGACAAAAATCCCGGCGTTGGTATCCAGCAACGGAACCAGGCACTTGCGGCGGACGGTCTCCTCGAGACGGGAGACCAGGGCCGGTGCGTATTGGGTGTAATAGCAATATTTTCGGATCATCCCCGGCGGCTTGTCCTGCGCTTCCAGATAGACCGGTAGAAAAATATGATCGCATTGCCGGGCCAGATAGGAAACATGGCCATGGAGGGCTGCGATCGGGGCGCAAAACTCGGCCCCGGCCAGGGACTTTCCCCTGGAGACCGCATCCGGGCAGGTCTGGCTGGTTTGGGTATTCAGGTTCAGCAGGTCAAAGAATTTTTCCCAGAAGGGCAGGTCCTCGAAAAGGTGCAGGGCCGCTGGGAGGCCTATAATTGGCCCGGCGCCGTTGGTTGTGCGTTTAAACCGGAAGGCCTTGGTCCGTTCCTGAAGGAGGTCGAAACCGGAGCGGTTTTTATTAACGAATTGTCGGGTATCATAATCCCGGCCGCACAGAAACCCGTAGGCCACCGTTTCGCCGTCTAAGCGGGCGAGTTTGATCTTGCAGTGATTGGTGCAATATTCACAGACTTCAGCTTCGATCGGGACTCGGTGTTTATAGAGATCGATGCCCCGGAAGTTTGATCGGCCCAGACTGCTTTCCTCCAGGATGTAGGCCGTTCCCAGGGCCCCGGTCAGGTGACAGTAAGGGGAAACGAAGATGGGCCGGCCCAGCTTCTGCTCAAAAGCCGCCACCAGGGCCCGGTTGCGTCCGGTCGCCCCCTGGAAGGAGATGCAGGTTCCGATGCGGGAGGTTGCGGCCACCTTGGATAGGTAGTTGTCCCGCACGGCGTGGAGCACCGCGGCCAGGATCTCGTCGACCCCATAGCCTTTATTCAGATAATGATTCAGATCCCGTTCCATGAAGACGGTACAGCGGTCGCTGGCCAGGGGGGCCTGAAGCCCCTCGGCCCGTTGGGAATATTCGCTCAGCGGGCAACCGAGCCGGGAAGCCTGCTCTTCGATAAAACTGCCCGTCCCGGCGGCGCAGACGGTATTCATGGCCGAGAAAGTGACCATCCCATTGGTCAGGGAGGTGAACTTCGAATCCTGTCCGCCGATCTCGATGATGGTGTCGACGGCCGGGTTTAACTCCACAGCGGCCCGGGCATGGGCCGTGATTTCGTCGATGATGAGGTCGGCCCCGATAATTTTTCCGATAAAGGTTCGGCCAGATCCGGTCGTGCCGGCCCCCAGGATCTTGAAGGCCGTCTTTTGATTTCGAGCCAGATCGTCCATGGCCTCCAGGAGGGCCTGGACGGCCTGCAGGGGGCGTCCGGCGGTCCGGGTGTAAAACCCGGCGACGACCTTTCGTCCCGCCGCGGTCAGGACGGCCTTGGTGCTGGTGGAGCCGATATCCAGACCAAGAAAACATTCGAGGCGTTCCCCTGCCGGAAGGGGCTGGAATCGTTCCACCTCCACCTCGGGCCGGAAATCGGACCGCTGGGAACGGTAGAGGGTAGTTTCAGGAAATTGGAAATCAGGGACCTGGGAACCGATTATCTCCAGCGGCGGATAGTAGTAGGTCCGTTTCTCGGTCAGGGGTATGATAAGATCGGACGGCTTTTGGAGTGACAACGGATTCCCGAATTTGTTTTCCTGGAGCAGACAGGCGGCGGCGCCGATGGCCCCGTGGAGGGGGGAATAGGCGTCCACCACGATCGGCATTCCGATCAGATTAGAAAGATGGCGGACCACGGCCCGGTTCAAGGACACCCCGCCGCTCATAATAACCGGCGCCAAGGCCTCGCCCCCCGTAAACAGGGTATCGACGATATTCCGGGCAAGCCCAAAACAGAGTCCGTCGCAGATCTCCGCCAGGGAGAACCCCTCCTGCTGGGCATGGCTCAGGTCGGTTTTGGCGAATACGGCGCACCGCGAAGCGATCTTGGGGATCTCTCCCTGGTTGGTATCGGCCAGTTCGGCCAGAACCTCGACTCCTTTCAGGTTCAAACGAAAGGCCTGTTGGTCGAGAAAACCGCCGGTTCCTGCGGCGCAGGAGGTGTTGGTCCTGGACCGCCGGTATCGGCCCTGGGAATCGAACTGCAGAAGGCTGAATTTTTCGCCGCCCACCAGAAGGATGGTTCCGATTTTTTTCTGGACCAGGGAGGCGCCGCTGATGACCGCCAACTGGTTGTCGTAACGGGTAGCGGGGCCGATGATTTCGGGTGTGGAGGAGGTACAGGCCAGATGGCCGACGGATTCCAGCGGATATCCGGAAAGCAGGGAATCGAGGGTTTCTGCTATCTTGCCCTGATGGAAGGCATAGAAGGTCTTAAGAATGGTAGCGTCGGGAGTCAGGCAGGCGATTGCCAGGGAGACGGATCCGATGTCCATACCGAGCACCTGAGCGAAGGGGGGCATTCCTGTTCTCCAGAGGATCGATATGTTAGTTATCCCGGTTGTTCAAAAATGGATGAACCGGTCTGGAATCCTCGTCATTGAAGGTTTTTACCACCCATCATAAACCTTTCGGGTCCTCTGTCAAGGCCTAATAACAGGTCCGGAATTAGGTGGACTCCATACCTCGGCCCAGGAGGTGAGGAGTGCCCGGGAATAGGTTGTTTTAGAACCGGCGTCCCATCCAACAGGGGGAATCTGAGCGGAATTAGATGGTGGAACTGAATAAGGTTTGACTTTTTGTGGGGAACAGGACATAATGACCATAATTGGCAAAATGACCTGTTAAAGGAGAACGCTATGAATCAAGAAACCATCAGTATCGCCGAGGCCAAAAAAACCTTTTCCGAACTCCTGGGGAAAGTGGCCTACGGGAAAAAAAGGATTGTTATCACCAAACGGGGGAAACCAATGGCTTTGTTATCCCCGTCGGAAGAAGCCGATTCTTCCACCTTTCAATGCAAGGGTTGGGTCGATGAATCCGATCCTTTCTTTTCGGCTGTCGATCGAATTGTTCAAGAACGGGCCGTTCACCGGCCGAGAGTCTTAAAAAGGAAGAAATAATGTCTATGTTCCTCCTGGACACCAATATCCTTAGCGAATTGATTAAAAAAAGACCCAATCCGACTTTGCTTTCCCGTTTATCGTCTCTCCCGGTCCGTAACCTTTTCACCTCGATCATTTGCCTCATGGAATTACGATATGGCAGCGCCCTGAGGGATGATTTTGATTCCTTCTGGTCAAAAATTATGGGACAGGTAATTTCCCAGGTCCAGGTTATTTCACTGGGTCCTGAAGAAGGCTTAATAGCTGGAGACCTCCTGGCCCGGTTGCGAAGGAAGGGACAAATAATCGGGTTGGAAGATATCTTGATTTCGGCTACAGCTATTACTCACAATTTGGTTTTAATCTCTGCCAATATAAAGCATTTTTCGAAAATCGATGGATTGACCGTTGAGAATTGGTTGGTCGTTTAAAAGAGTATTATCCTGCCAAGTTTTTCATGCAGTGAATCGGGATAGAACCGAAGGGCGGGCCTTGGCCTCTATTTCTGTTCTCCGGATCAGGGCAAGGCAGGGTTGACCTCTTCATATATTTCATCATTGCTGTCCTAAATAGTTCTCATCCGGAAAAGGTCTTTCCGGATGAGAACATACAGCTGCCGGCAATCATCTATGGCCAGAAACCCTTTAAAAAAGGGTTTCTGGCGAGAGTTTCATGCCGAAATCCAGGTGTTTCCATCCGGAAATTCGAATTTCCGGATGGAAACTAAATAGCCGGGGCTAAGAGAAATCCCTATTGATTTTACTATCTTTTTAGACAAGATATTTAGGTTTTGAGAATTAGGTTTCCCATTTTTTTGCTGTCCCAATTAAATGAACTCAAGTTGATATTGTTGTTGTTCATAGGGAACAGGTGGAATTTCAAAAGGTTTATTAAGCCAGGTCCATAGATCCCGGTGGGTAAAGAGATTCATTCGCAACAAGGCGACCAGAATAGAAAGAGACCACTTGAACTTCGATTGAAGTTGGAGGAAACGGAGAATCAATATAGCCATTAATGCTGTCCAAATCTGAATTTTAACGGCATTAGCCGAAGTCCCAACAAACGTTTTGATTTTAAGGTTTTGTTTAAGGGCTTTAAAGAACAATTTGATTTGCCGGCGATCTTTATAAATGGCCGCTATCGTCGTCGAACCCAACCTGAAATTGTTGGTAAGAAAAATGAAAGTGGTATCTTTTACCTCATCATAGACTTCAACCCGTCTTAAAAGATGAGGGCACCTTTCTTCGGCCTTAAGACCGGTTAGACGGATGACTTGATCCTTGAGAATATGACGGTGTTGGGGGATAGATTTTTCCTCCAAGACCTCGAAAACGGCATTATCTTTCATTCGGGTGACAAAATATATTCCTTGTTCGGTCCAATTGCCGAAAAGAAGATAATCATTATAACCCCGATCATAGACCACAATGGTACCGGAATCGAATTTTAAGGTGTGGGCTATTTTGACATCGGATACTTTCCCTTCGGTGATCACCGCAAAAGAAGGAAGATATCCGTCATGATCCAAGATCAAGTGCAATTTAATGGCTCCTTTGGTCCGACGAAATTTGGCCCAATCATAAAGACTGAGGCACAGATCAATGACCGAGGAATCTAAGCTGACCAGTTTATTTTTAAATCGAAATTTCTTTTTCCCAACAACTTGATTTCGACAGCGCCTTAACAGATGAAAGAAAATTTTCTGATAAAGTTCCCACGGTCGATGCTCGTTGGCATAGGCCAAGGTAGAACGATTTGGAGAAGAAATCCCCAAGTGTTTCAACTTGCCTTCACAGCTCCGCAGCCCATTAACAATCTCTCGGAGAGATTGGGCTCGGCCCAGTTGGCAAAACAACATGGAAACAAATTGTCCCCAACACGTAAATCCCTTGCTATGCCGCTCAGCTTTGGTCTCTTTAACCGTGTTTTCAAATTCTATTCTCGGAAAAAGTTGTAATAGTTGGCTAAATATGCTACAAAATCTATTCATTGCTAAGACCCTCCTTTGGAATGGTATTTTATTTCTTGGTCGAAATTTCTTTACCATACCCCATTCGGAGGGTCTATTTTTTTAAAACTTATTTAGGACAAGAATGATATTTTATAGGTATTATGTCCCCCGATAGCCCGCATTAACTGAAAGAAGAGTAACCTCTTTTTTGCCTCTTTTAATGTGGCGAGAATATCGGTATTATGTCTCTGAAATATCAAGGGAAGGTTGTCAAGTCTGGCATGACATGTAAGCGGAATTTCTTTAAGTCGGAACCATTTTAAAGAGGCTGCTTTCTGTTGCCGTTTGGTCGAAGGTGTAAGTCGTATCCGCCTTTTCATCCTGATTGGAAAGGCCGATCAAATAATCCGCAAAGTCAGCCTTTCCCTGTTCATAGAGCCTGATTGCTCGCCAGGCCAATTCCGCACCGTCCACCCACAATTCCCGCACGGAAAGGATCCGGCGAACAACGCCAGCGACCATTCGGCGGTCATACCCATAGCCTCGAATCAAAACCCAAACCAATTCACACAGAACGATCGGATTGATAAGTCCTGGATCTTCTAAAGTGCATTTAGATTCGATAAGCCGTGTGGCCGCCTCGGCTTGCCGTTGGTCGTCCCGTACAATATAACGAATCAGAACATTGGTATCCAATCCGATCAAGACGAAGCCCCTTTGGCTATGGCCCTTTCCATATCGGCCAGGGACAAGGTTTTTTTGGGTTTAGGGACCATCCCCTTCAGGTTGGTTACTGTTTCCACCACGGGAATGACCTCCAACCTTTCCTGGTCAATAACAATAAACTCCAATTTACTGCCTGGGCTAATTTTCAATCGTCTCCTGGCTTCAGCCGGCAAAGTCACCTGCCCTTTACTGGTTACCGTAGCAATCATTCCTTACTCCTTGTAAATATTCCTTACTATTTTATCTTACTTTATATCAAAAAAAAGTTTTGTCAAGAGATTACGGCGAATCAGGAGGGCCCAACTGCTTCGGACAGGAAGATCTCACCAGTTATGAGTATTATGTTCCCCGATATCAAAAAGGACGCTTTAAACCTCTTTTTGATTCTTTGCTTTCGAAAATATAGTAAAAATTAAACCTATTAAGTTTGTCAACCCCAATGCCGCTAAATGATTTTCGCACTTCCATCCCTAAAACTTAATTAGTTCTCATCCGGAAAAGGTCTTTCCGGATGAGAACATACATCTGCCGACAATCATCTATGGCCAGAAACCCTTTAAAAAAGGGTTTCTGGCAAGAGTTTCATGCCGAAATCCAGGTGTTTCCATCCGGATATTCGAATTTCCGGATGGAAACTAATTATTGAATAGGAGAGCATTTTTTAACAGGAAGGGTCGAGGGGTCTTTTTTCAGGGTTGTCCAAAAGGCAATCCCCGACCCGATACCGGCCCAATAGGTTAA
>JAZDOU010000162.1:0-10517 GCA_043798385.1 Pseudomonadota bacterium | reverse complement strand
TTGAGACATAATCAAAAAATAAGGCTGGGATTAAAAACCCCCGGTGAAGAAAAGGCCGGCCATATTTTGGATATTGCCCCGGAACATGGGGTGGGGGGCATAGCCACCAGCGGCTGGCCGGGACGGTCCTTTTCCCCGGGCCTGGCCGATGCGGTCAGTGTCTGGGCCCTTGATTGTCTGACAGCCGATGCCGCCGCCACCTGGATCGCCGGGGAGATGAGGTTTCCTTCCCCCAAGGTGCTTCAGCGTCCGGCCGGAGAACTGGACCCGGAAACGGACATTCCCCATCTCTTGATCACCAGGGAGGTGGCCCCCTTGACCCCTGAAGAAAAAGAGGCGGTGTTAGCGATCGGGATTTCAGCCGCCCGGGGGTTGATTGAAAAAGGGGTTATTCAAGGGGCCTTTATGGCTGTTCAGGGGATGCATCGCTGGATCGCTTTTCAGGAGCCCTTTCCCAGACCGCTAAACTCTAAATGATCTGGGGGATCCTGATAGTTTTTCATTCTCCTCTGGTTCTATGACATGGGGAATGAGGGCCCCTGATTATTCTTTTGACGAAGCCCCTTGAGAGAGGTTACTATAATAGACGTTTGTTTTCCGTGAGGTAAATAGGGACAGCGCCAATACTGTCCGGCACATAATTTGATGGGTTAGGTTAGGGATCATATTTGGTCCCTATTAATAAATTCTGGATGCCGGATCAAGTCCGGCATGACGGAGAACAAACAACTCCGAAGATAAGGTCGGGGTTATTTTCGTACTAAACCGCCATGCCCCGCCTTTGGGGGCGTGGCACCACCAGACATGAAAATAGGTACAGGTTGATCAAGACTCAAATCCTATTTTCGTATTAAGGGGCAATGGAAGTTCCAGTTCAGGGGTTTATGGGGAGTTGGTCGATTTGAAAGAACTGACTCCGGCTATCAACGGCTGACTCTCTTTTCGCACTTGGTTTTGAAGTTGGGGTTAGGGTTCCTGATCCGGCACTTGGGAGGATTTTTCCTTGGGGGACTGGTCTTAATGCTTTTTAGCTTGGGATTATTTTTTTTTGCTGCGGCAAAAACTTCCCCGGCCCCGGAGAAAATGAAAAGTCCGAGACCGAGGCCCCCGGCCAAGGCGTTGGTGATGAAATCCCGACGCTTTATGTCTTGATCCTTAGTCATGTTCACCTCCGAAGATTACAGGTCTAATTTGATAGAACTTGCTTTTTTATGAAAAAAGAAATATCCATTGTCTCGTTTGGAATAATGGTTACGGCCGTTAAAAGTTCACCATTCTCAGACCTTTCAGCCCCAGTATCTTTCTCGCTTCATCCGGGGCGGCCGGTTCTATCCCCAGTTCACGGGCGATCCGGATAATCTTGGCAACTTGCTCTGCACTGCTTTTGGCCAGAACCCCTTTTTCGACAAACAGACTGTCCTCAAGTCCCACCCGGGCGTGCCCTCCCAGGATGAGGGAACCGGTGCACATGGGGATCTGAAATCGTCCGGCAGCACAGACGGAGAACTCGAACTCTCCAATCTGTCGCCTGGCGGTTTCCAAGAGAAAAACAAGATTTTCCAAAGTCGCCGGGATCCCTCCGAGTATTCCCAAGACAAATTGGAGATAGATGGGGCTTTGAGCGATCCCTTTCTGAAGCAGGAAGGCCAGGTTATTGATCATCCCGACATCGTAGATTTCGAATTCCGGTTTAGCCCCATTGGCATAAATGATTTCCAGATATTGCCTCATGGTTTTGAAGGTATTCGGAAAGATAAAATCCTCCGTGCTCTCCAGATAGGACTCTTCCCAGTCGAATTTCCAATTTTTTATACCGTCCTTGATATGAAAAAGGGCAAAATTCAATGAGCCGGCATTTAGAGAGGTCATCTCCGGTCGGAGATTGGAAGCCACCCGAACCCTGTTTTCTACGGCCTCACCGAGTTTCCCCCCGGTAGTAAAGCAGATGATGATATTGCAACGCTTCTTAACCTCCTGGGCGATCTGTCGGTAGATATTCTGGTCGGCGTTCGGGATCCCGGTTAAGGGGTCACGGACATGGATATGTACCACCGCCCCCCCGGCCTCATAGACACGGATGGCCTCCTCAATAAGCTGTTCAGGTGTTAAGGGGAGGTAAGGCGACATACTCGGTGTGTGGATGGCGCCGGTTAAGGCGGCTGTAAAAATCCTTTTGTTCATGGTGTTTTCCCTTAACTGGATACTGGATGCTGGATACTGGAAGCTGGATTGTTTTTATCCAGTATCAAGAAACCAGTATCCAGCATCATTCTGACTTTTTCATTACTGAGGTAATCCTTAAGGACTATTTTTGCATTTTACATCCCGTCTCTTCGCAGGGTACTTCCACCGATTTGGCCGGAATCATTTTGGCCGGCCCTTCGAAGGCGTGATAGAAGAATTTATTCTTCTTGACGATTTCGACAGACCAAAGGGGCAGTTGTGTCTGATGGTCGCAAGCCCGCATTGTCCAAACACCGGCCGGGCCGTCATAGGAAAGGCCCTCCCAAGCTTTGATGACGGCATTTACGTCCGTTGTTCCGGCCTTTTTAACCGCTTCGGCCCAGAACATCGTAGACATATAAGCCTTCCCCCGGAGCCAGGTCGGAAAGTATCCCTTGTCTTTCTGGAACTTGGCTACGAATTCCTGATTCTTTTTAGTGGGAATGGAAAGCGCGTAAATTTCAGCCCCCTTGTTGCCGATCATGAGATTGTCGTCGCCCAGGGCCTTAATGGTCACTTCGTCATTGATATAATAAGAGAATACTTTCTGTTTCATTCCCATCGGACGACCCTGCTTGAGGAGGAGAGTGAGGTCATTGCCCCAGTTCGGGGTGAAGATGACATCCGGCTTGGCGGCAATGAGTTGACTGGCGTAAGGCCCATAGTCTTTGGTGCCCGCCGGATGATAGAGCTCGGCTACAATTTTGGTCGAAGGGCTGATCTTGGCCAATTTCTTTTTAAAGGCCGCCAGGGCTTCCTGACCGAAGGAATAATCCTGGGCGATAATGGCGACCCTCTTGTAACCTTCCTTGGCCACCATTTCGGCCAGGGCATAGGATTGCTGGTCGGTGTTGGCGCAGGTCCGGAAGAAGTTTTTGCTGCACTTTACCCCGGTCATACTGGCTGCCGCCATTCCATAGCTGATCATGATGACATTCTGTTTTTCGGCCAACTGTTCCATGGCCGCTCCGACGGAGCTTCCCGTGCCGCCGCAGAAGAATTTGACGCCGTCCTTCAGGATCAGGTTTTGAGCCTTGCGGGTGGCCACATCGGGTTTCAATTCAGAATCGATCGGAATAACTTCCACTTTCTTGCCGAGTAACCCGCCGCTTTCATTGATCATCTTCACGGCATAAACCACACCATCCAGGTACCGTTCGCCGATATCTTTGAAGGTTCCCGAAAGAGGCTCCGTCACCCCGAGCTTAATGGTGTCTTCAGCCGCTACGTAAACAGGCAGCGACAGCAATAAGACCACAGATAGAAAACACAAACGGTAAACAAGCTTTTTACCCATAAAACACCTCCTATTTTTTTGTTGTTTACTTCTTTCTCAGACTTATTGAACACAAAAATGCAGTGACTAAGTATTACGCGAAACGCAGCTATTCACCCTCTGCATAGACAGAGGAAATAACGAAGCCGTTACACTTCCAGATAATTTTTTCTCACCTCCTCAGCCGCCAGAAGCTCCGCCGTATTCCCCGTGAAAACAATCTGGCCCTTGCTCATGATATAAAAACGGTCGGCAACCTTGGTGGCTGCCTTGAAATTTTGTTCCACCATAAGGATGGTCACACCCGATTTTCGAACCGTTGCCAGCATATCCAGAACGTCTTTTACGATCAGGGGGGCCAGTCCTTCCGTCGGTTCATCCACCAGAATAACACGAGGGTTTCCCATCAACGTTCTCACCACGGTAAGCATCTGCTGTTCACCGCCGGAAAGATAAGCGCCCTTATTGTTTTTCCGTTCTTCCAGTTTGGGGAAAAGGTGATAAACCCGCTCGATGGTCCAACCTCCCTCCCCGGCATTTCCTTTTTCCCCACTTTTGATTCCCATCAGAAGGTTCTCATGAACAGTGAGACTTCGGAAAATCCGCCGGTCCTCGGGGACATAGCCGACGCCCAGACGGGCAATTTTAAAAGGTTCTTTACCGATTAACTCCTGATCATGGAATCGAATGCTGCCCTGTTTCGGTTGGACAACCCCTATGATGCTCTTTAAAGTGGTCGACTTGCCGACGCCGTTTCTCCCCAGGAGACAGACGATCTCCCCTTCTTTTAGATCGAGAGAGACGCCAAGCAGAATATGACTCTTACCATAATAGCTATGAATATTTCTGACTTCTAACACGATTATCCTTCCCCCAAATAGGCGTCTTTTACACGTTGATCGTTCCTGATTTTCTCGGGCGTATCGGAGACGAGGATCGTTCCGTAATGAAGAACGGAAATAGTATCTGCGAGCGAAAAAACGACTTCCATGTCATGCTCGATGATAATCAGGGTACGACCGGCCGTTACCTGGTCGATCATTTTGATGGCCTGTTCTGTTTCCTCGCGTGTCATGCCTGCGGTAGGCTCGTCAAGGAGAATCAATTCGGGTTCCGTGGAAAGGGTAATGCCTATTTCTAAAGCTCTTTGCAGGCCGTATGACAGGGAGTTGGCAGGTTGATCTTTGACGTTGGAAAGACCTACCTCTGCGATTATAGCCTCCACTTTTTCGGTGATGTTCCGATCGTGAACGGGCTTTTTGAAAAAATGATAGCGCAACCCATAACGGGAGCGTACTCCGGAAAGAATGTTTTCGAAGACACTTAATTCCTGAAAGACATTGGTAATCTGGAAAGATCGGGACAGGCCGTGCCGATTTAAGACATAAGGAGGTTTTCCGGATATATCCTGTCCCTTGTAAAGGATAGCCCCGGAAGATGGTTTAAATTTACCGCTGATAATATTGAACACGGTTGTCTTTCCCGCTCCGTTGGGGCCGATGACGGCATGACGTTCTTTCTCTTTGACCTTGAAGTCAACACCGGTCAGAACCTTCAATCCCGAAAAATCCTTGTGAATAGCTTGGATGTGAAGATAATCGCTCATGATGTCACTTCCTCTATCGCACTGGATTGGCCGCCGTTATGGTTTTTCTTTCCGAAGAGCCGTTGTCGGCTGTTCATAATGACCTCGGACAGGCCGCCTGGAAGAAACAGAACCATGAAGACAAAGATGAACCCCATAACGAGCGGCCAACGATCCGTAATGTTACTCAGATAATTCTGGAGAATAGTATAGACAAAGGCGCCCAGAATAGGTCCCCAGAATGTTTTCGTTCCTCCGACAAAGGTCATGAGCAGAACCGTCGTCGTCATATCGACGCTGATAGCCGAAATGGAAACAAACTGGAAATGCAACGTGTAGAATGTGCCGGCAAGTCCGGCCACGGCTCCGGTAAAGGTAAAAAGAAGGAAACGGCTGATATTGGTGTTGTAACCAAGAAATTTCATCCGTTCCTCGTTTTCGCGCATAAGCAGAACAGTCTTGCCCATGGCCGTATGCGTGAAATACCAGCAGAAAACGATCGCCGCGCCGACGACGATCAGGGTCAGATAATAAAAGTTCGTCAACTTGGCTATGGAGATGGACGTAACCCCCAAGTTGAGGATCGGTCGGGTAATGCTGAGACCGTCATCGCCGCCGGTGACGGAATGCCACTTTGTCGCCACGGCATAAAAAAGTGAATTGAAGGCCAGCGTCAATAGGGCAAAATAGGCCCCTTTGGTTCGCAGCAGCAGACTGCTGATGACAAAGCCTGCAACGATTGTCGATAAAAGGCCGATCAATATGGCGTTCCATAAGGCCAAGCCCGGAATATGAATGATCGCCACGGCTGTCATGAAGGCTCCCAGGCCGAAGAACATGGCATGACCGAAAGACAGAAGACCGGCATAACCGAGAAGAAGATTATAGCTGACAGCATAAAGAGAAAAAATGATAATTTCCGTCAACATGTTGAGATGATATTGTTTCAGACCGGCCGGCATAAAAGCTCCCGCCAGGAATAGTAAGATAATGATGATGAAAGAAACACTTTTTTGTTTCATTATTGTTCCTCACCGAATAACCCGGAAGGTTTGATGATCAAAACAACAGCCATGAGCAGGTAAACAAGGGCTATTGACAATTTCGGGAAAAATAGAACGCCAAAGGACTGGAGTTCACCGATGATCAATGAGGCCACAACGGCGCCACCCAGACTTCCAAAACCACCAACGACGATTACTACAAAGGCGTCGATCAGAATTTCCTGGGCCATGCCGGGAAAGGTGGAAAGAAGCGGCCCGGCGATAACGCCGGCAAATCCTGAAAGCGCCGCCCCGAATCCAAATACGCCCATAAACACGAGAGGTACGTTCACCCCCAGGGTATTGGCCATTTCGCTATCGTTAACCGCAGCACGAAGAATGATCCCCAATCGCGTTTTATATAAGATAAGGGCCATGACCGTTCCGACAAAAATAGCGCAAAGAAAAATGAAGATACGGTATACCGGATAAGTGATTCCAAAAATCGGGATAGTGGAGCCAAGAAACCCACCAATGTTGACGGCCAGGGGATAGTTTCCCCAGTACCATTTTACCAATTCCGTGATGATATAGGCCAATCCAAAGGTCAGGAGAAGTTCCTGCACATGGCCATAGGCGTGGACACGCCGGAGTAGAAAACGCTCAATTAAGGTCCCGATGATGAATAGAATTACGGGACAAACCATCAGGGACAACCAAAATTGTCCCGTAAAGTGCATCAGGATGGAATACGAAAAATAGGCGCCCAACATATACATGGCGGCGTGGGCAAAATTCAGAACGTTCATCATCCCGAAGACCAGCGTGAGACCGGCCGAAACGAGAAAAAGAAGTCCCGCGTAGGCCAGTCCGTGGAGAAAAAAGACGGGAATTTCGCTCATGTTTTTACCTCTCTAAGGCCGTTGTCATTCAGGAACAGAATCCCATCACCACCCGAGGTCGGCGCTCTATTTTAACCCTGTTCGGCTTCTGCGATGATTTCGCGGATAATACGTAGTAAAAAGGTGTCCCGTTGTTGAATAAGTTGTCTGATCTTCTCGGGCGTCCAATCGTAAAAACCACGCCCGGCTTTAACCCCGGTTGCACCAGCGAAGACCAACTCTTTTAAGGCCGGTGACGGTTCCGGTGAGGACTCCAGATAGGGGAAGAGATATTTGTGGATGTCATAGGTTAGGGCCAGTCCGGCCAGATCGGCTGTTTCAAGGGGGCCGATAAAAGGCATCCGGACGCCGAATCCGTATTTTACCACCTTGTCGATATCCTCAACGCTGGCAATGTTTTTTTCCTGCAAAGAGATGGCCTCCCGCCACATGGCATGCTGAAGCCGATTACCGAGAAATCCGGGAACGTCTTTCAGTACCCGGACGGGCACCTTTTTGATTTTTTCCATCAGGAAATAAACCGTCTCGAAAACCCTTTCCTCAGTAAAGTCCCCTTTGATGACTTCAACACAGGGAATGATGTGAGGCGGATTCCAAAAATGGGTACCCAGAAAGCGCGCCTTGTGTTGCAGGTTCTCGCTGATGGAGGTAATACTTAAGGCCGACGTATTACTGGTCAAAATGGTATTGGATGGGGTGACCTTTTCAATCTCGCCGTAGGCGCTTCTCTTAACCTCCAACTCTTCTGAAATCGCCTCGATGAGGACCTGAGGGCCATCGCATAAATTTTTTAGAGAGGTGGAAACGGTGATGTTCTCCAGGCATCGTTCCCTGTCTTCCGGGCTTGCAAGATTCAAATCGATGAAAGGGATGAAATTAGAGGCGATCCTGTTTTTGGCTGTGTCGAGTGCGGCGGAGTCCAGATCAAAGATATTCACTCGGTAACCGGCCGATGAGAAAGCCTGGGCGATGCCCGGTCCCATGAGACCGGCTCCGAGGATGCCGATATGATCGATGTCTTCAAGCTTCATGAATTAAGGCGTCCTTTCTCCACCGGCGGGGGTGTAAATAACCATAAAACATTTAACTTCTTTTCGTCCCAGGGATTCACCGAAATGGGGCAAGCTGGAATCAAAGTAGATACAATCTCCTTCTTCGATGAGGTATTCCTGGTTTCCGTGAAAAAACTTCATCGTTCCCTCGAGGACGAAGAGGATCTCTTCGCCTTCGTGTTGATAGACAGTTTTCTTTTTGAGATTAAGCGGAAGGGTCAGGATGAAAGGTTCCATCTTCTTGTTGGGGAATTTATGGGCCACGGCCTCAAAGGAATAACCGAAAGCGGTGCCGTCTCTGGCGATCAAAGGCCTTTCCCCTTTTTTTACAATGCCTATGGAGGTGTAATGGTTCTCTTCACCCAGGAGGGTCGAGATAGTAACCCCCAGTGCACGGGCCAGGATCCCTAATGTGGAAACAGGAGGGGATTTTTCGGATTTCTCTATTCTTGAAAGGTAGCCCTTCGTAAAGCCGGTCTGGTCTGCGAACTGTTCGAGGGTAATTCGCTTATTGATCCGAAAAGCCTTAATTCTCTTTCCGATTTCAGACTCTATGATTGCCGATTTTCGTTTCATAATTGTATTCATCTATAAAACGACATGGCTAAGAAAATTTATTTTATACTATTATGGGGAAGCAAAGTAAATCTTATTAGGAAACTTTTTTGTCATATTAGGAAACTTTTGTCAAGGTTTATTTGAAAAAACGAAAGTCCTTCAGTATAGGAGGGCTCGTAGCCGCCAATCTTTATATTATCCCCTGATTTCTGCAACAGCTCGGATCCATCCCGCACTCGCTCCTTTGATTTTGATCGGGAAGCAGTAAAAGGTAAACCCTGTTGAAGGAAGGGATTCAAGATTAGTGAGCTTCTCAATTTGAAAATAGCCTTTGGTGATTCCGGCGAAGTGCCCTTCCCATATCAGGGAGGCATCTTTTGTTATTTCATAATCCCGGGCTTGGAAGGGCAGCGGTCTGTCCCAGCTCCAGGCATCGGTCCCGACTACATGGACGCCCTGTTCCAGAATCCATAAGGTGGCCGTTCTTCCAAAACCACATCCTTTAATGAGGTATTCCGGTTTACCCCAGAAGGAGGCCGCACCGGTTTGGGCCAGAAAGATATCTCCTTCTTTGAGGGTGTAGTCGATATTTGCCAGTTTGGTCTGGATGTCCTCGGGCCTAATGTCATAGCCGGCGGGCTTATCAGAAAAATCCAGCTTGACGCCGTCTCCAACGGCCCATTCCAGCGGAAATTGGTCTATAGTCAGCGCGGGATTGCCTTCATCTTGGGTCGGATGAAAGTGCCACGGTGCGTCCATGTGGGTTCCGGCATGGGTGGAAACCTCAAGAAGCTCGACCGCCCAACCCAGACCTCCGGGAAGGTCCTTATCGGTAAGTCCGGGATAAAAAGCCTGCATACCCGCCGCCCCTATTTTGTGGTCGAGATAGGTGATCTTCGGGATCATAATTGGCGGATCACTGGGTAATCCGTTTTCAATGGGAATGGACAGATCGATAAAACGCCGCATACACCCTCCTTGCAAAATAATTAGTTTCCATCCGGAAATTCGAATTTCCGGATGGAAACACCTCGATTTCGGCCGGTCGATTTTATCGACCTACGCTAAGGTCCCCATTCGGGGACCGGCATGAAGCTCTCGCCAGAAACCCTTTTAAAAGGGTTTCTGGCCAAAGAGGATAGCCGGCAGCTGTATGTTCTCATCCGGAAAGGAAGTTTCCGGATGAGAACTAATTAATCAACTTCACCCTTATTTCTGTCCAGATTCGACTGAAACATTATACAAAAAAGTCAGAGCAATTTCTGATCCTTTGTTTTCTCTTTCAATCAGGGTGTAATCCCACGCCGGATCACAGTCCGTCCGCTTTGCGAACATGGGCAACTACTGCCTCGACGATGAGGGGCCAGGCGCTCCCATGGGGCATGTCGTGACCCATACCCTCAATGATCATCAACTCGGCACCAGGTATCGCCTCCGCGCTATCTCTCCCCCCCGATACCGGTACCAGCGGATCATCCGCTCCGTGGATCACCAGTGTCGGTGCAGTTATGGAAGCGAGCCAGGGTTTCCGGTTTCCATGTGCAAGAATCGCCACGAATTGGCGAGCTTTTCCCGGACCATAAAATGCCCGATCATAGCTGCGACCTGCCAACCTCCTGTGCCAAATCTCATCGAAGGGGAAGCCGGGACCAGCGATCGTTTGATATAACTTCATCATATAATCGACATAAGCCTCGCGCCCCTCGGGCGGGGGGGTAAGCAGGAGTGCCATGATCTCGGATTTCGGCATCGGAAGCTGAGGATTCCCTGTGGTAGCATAAACCTGGGTCATGCTCCGGACGCGGGAAGGATGTCTGAACGATATCGTTTGCGCGATAGCCCCGCCCATGGAAATACCACAAATGTGGGCCTTATCTATTTTAAGCGCGTCCAGAAGCCCGACAGCGTCGTCTGCCATGTCGTCGAGAGTATAAGGCG
>JAZDOU010000089.1:0-2063 GCA_043798385.1 Pseudomonadota bacterium | reverse complement strand
CACCAGTTCGGCAAAATACAGTTCAAATTGTTCTTGGGTCAATTGATCAGGACAGCAGTCAAAATATTCACGGACTCGACGGATGGCCCGGGAATAGGCGTCAATTGTTTTTTGACTTTTTCCTTGAAGTTTTAGCAGCCTTAGGTGACATTGATAAAGCTTGTTAAATCGATTTACTTCTTTTGGATTCATGGTGTATTCTCCTTTTTTATTTAGTACCCGGAAGTTGGCGGGTACGGGAGTTATACACCCATTATCTGTTTTTTGTTTTGATTTTTCTGCCTCGCATGCGGCTTCGTTCAACTATTAGATCGATCCATTTATTCATTTCGAGGGGAGATAGATGGGGCAAGATGGTTAGCCAATCTAAGGCATCAAGAAAACGAAACATAAACCATCAATTTCAGGTATGGAGGTATGCCAATGGAACAACAAAAAACGAACAAAGATGTTATGATTTCAGTTTTTTCTACAATAACGGCGGATGCCTATCTTAAAGAAGCTTTTGAAGGCATCAAGAAGAACCTGGAAAAGTCTCCTCATTTGCCTGGCTTGATTGTTATCGATAATGCGGGAAAATATGCGGGCGTATTAACACTTGACGATTTTATGGGCGAACTTCGTAAACTTTATCGTGACGTATGCGACAAGACCGGAGAAAAGGAATCGCTGGCGAGATTATTTAATGAGTGTGAACTTATAGGAATAAGGAAAGTCTCTGAAATTTCCAGTGGTAGACGTTTGTATATCAAATCCGGGGATCGCTTTGAAAAAGCTTGCGAATTGATCCTTCGCAAGAAGATAGACTTACTGGCAGTAGTGGATGAAAATTCAAAACCTGTAGGGATCATAACCAGAAGACAGGTATTGACTGAGATTGGTCCCAGAATGTTCAAATGAGTAATCAGGACCGAGACAACGGTTTAAGGGTCCGCATAGGGTGGGCGAGAAGATTTGAGAAAAACATCTACTACTACAAAGGATTAAGGCGCTAAAAGTTTGTAGATTACCGTAGGTAATAATCAAGACCGACCATTCCGGCTATCGGATTCCCTGGTGCCGGTATCTGGGCAAATACCTTTTTATCCAAACTCTGGATATTGGTTGGTATAGGAGTAATATTAATCATATTGCCGGGAACCCCCACCTCTGCCAAGGCCGTCTTGGCCTGATCAAGGGTCATTCCGATCACATTCGGCATGACCCCCTGGAATTGGTAATATCCAAGAATGACCATTCCGGCTATCGGATGCCCTGGTGTCGGTGTCTGGATATATACCTTTTGATCCTGACTATTGACATTCGTTGGACGCAGAGAATAATAAGTAATGTTGGTAACCCCTACCTCTGCCAAGGCCGTCTTGGCCTGATCAAGGGTCATTCCGACCACATTCGGCATGGTCTTCTGTGCAGCTACTGGGGCCGAAAAGAAAAGGCATAAGCCCCAAGTCAGGGCCAAGCTTAAAAGGAAAGCAAATGAAATGCGTAGAACGGTTTTCACGACATACTCCTTTCTTGTAAGAGGATACGACCCAAAAATAAACCAGATTTTTTCATCATGGACGATCCGAATATTCCTGAGCATCACCCCCGATTTAATAATTAGTTTCCATCCGGAAAGATCATTTCCGGATGAGAACTAATTAAAAAAAACCCCACCTCTCTCCTGAGAAATGGGGCCTGTTATTTTTTCATTGGACTTCCTTCTTAAGAGGGTTGCCAACAAGAATATCTGTCAAATTGTTTTATAAGTTTCTAACCCTTATCTACCATAACGTCAATTTATTTCAAGTTATTTTCGTTGATTACGGTTTAAACTCTTCCATTTTATTCAAAATGGCAACTTGGGAAGGCATGGGGTCACATCTTGACTTGTGAATTAGGATAGGTTGTGGTATGCTCCATTACGGCATAATGGAGGGGGAGAAATGGCGAGACCCTGGAGAATTCATTATGAAGATGCCTATTACCATGTCCTTTCGCGAGGAAACGAGGGCCGGGCAATTTTTTATGACGACCAGGACCGGCGGATATTCCTGGAGACGCTGGGAGAGGCCGGCGAC
>JAZDOU010000075.1:0-4648 GCA_043798385.1 Pseudomonadota bacterium | reverse complement strand
GATCGGCCGGACATGGTCAGGATGGGGATCATGATATTCTCAAAAACCGTCAGTTCCGGGAAGATATTGACGATCTGGAAGGAACGGCAGATCCCCAGGTGAACCCTCTTGTAGGTGGGCAGATGAGTGATGTTCCGGCCTTTAAAAAGGATGGTGCCGGATTGAACGGGCAGATTGCCGGTAATCAGATTGATCAGGGTTGATTTCCCGGCACCATTAGGGCCGATGATTGAGGTCAATACCCCGGATTCAATCTTCAGATCCAGGTCGCTGGCCGTACAGACCCGGCCGAAGAAGTTGTTGAGTTTCCGGATTTCCAGGATCACATCGCCCATATCTAATCTTTCAGTTCCTTTCGGGATCCCCTGATGAGACTTTCAATGACACCCACCACACCCCCACGAAAGCCCATGATCACGATCAGCAAGACCACCCCGAACCAGAGCATCCAATTTTCCGTGAAGCGCTGGATGATCTCCCGCATGGCCACGAAAAAAACACTTCCCACCAGAGGGCCGGTAAAGCTCGGCAGTCCTCCTAAGAGGCTGACCAAAATAGGTTCGGCCGAATGGCTCCAATGGGACATAAATGGACGGGCATTGCTTTCCAGGAGGGTCTCCAGGGCACCGGCCAAACCGGCAAAGGCACCGCTGATAACAAAGACCATTAGACGATAATTTTTAACAGAAACTCCGGCAAATTCACTGCGACTGGCGTTTTCTCGAATACCGGCCAGGGCCAGTCCAAAGGGGGAGTTCCGGATACGATGGACGACCCAGGCGCTAAGAACAAAGAAGGCCAGGACCAGAAAATAAAACTGGTGGTCTTTTTTGATAGAGACTTTGAAAAGCCCGAAGAAGGAGAGGGTCTCCCGCATGATGCCTACCAGACCATCATCGCCACCAGTGAGATCCCGGAGGTTCCAGATCAGAGAAAAGACCATCATGCCAAAGGCCAGGGTCAGCATGGCGAAATAAATTTCGGTGTGGCGGACGCAGAAAAAGCCGATGATCAGGGCCAATAGGGCGGCCGCCAACACCCCGATCAGGATCCCCAAGAGGGGATGGCCGGTCAGGTGCAGGGAAAAGAATCCCAGTCCGTAAGCCCCGGCGGCATAAAAGGCCCCATGTCCAAAAGAAAGGAGACCGGTACGCCCCAACAGCAAATTATAACCCAGGGCAAAAATCCCCAGGAGCATGACCCGGATGGTCAGGTAGATCATGAAGCGTCCGGAGAATAAACCGATCCCGATTAAGGAAAAAAGGATCAAGAGGATGAGAATGGGTGCCCAGGATTTTTTCATGTTTCGATCTGCTTTGTGCTCATCCGGAAACAAGACGTTTCCGGCATGGAATCTATTTTGTTCCCCCGAACAACCCCTGGGGTCTCCAGAGGAGCACGACAGCCATAAGAATAAAAGTTAAAAACATATCAAAGGCCGGGAAAAAACGGGTCCCAAAGGCCGTTAGGATGCCGATAATCAAGGCGCCGACAAAGGCCCCTTTCAGACTTCCCAACCCCCCGATCACCGCCACAATGAAGGCTTCGATAATAATCGTCTCACCCATACCCGAGGTCAGGATCCCCACATAGGGTACGGCCAGTCCACCGCCCAGGGCCCCGAGCCAGGTTCCAAACAAAAAGACCGTGGTGAAAAGGGTCGGGACCCGGACCCCGATGGCAGCAGCCATCTCCCGGTCCGAAGAGGCGGCCCGGATGATCCGGCCCCACCAGCTCTGCTCGATCATCAACCAGAGTCCCAGGGCTACCAGGGGACCGACCCCGATAATAAATAAATTATAAATTGGGAATTTTCTGCCGACGATGGAAAGAGAGCCGCCCAGGCTGCGCAAGTCCGGCGGGCTGAGGGAACCGGCTCCCCAGACGATCTTAACCAGGTTGTCAAAAATAAGCACAAAGGCAAAGGTTAACAGGAGCTGATAAGGTAAGGCCAGGTGATAGACATAACGCAGAAAAAAACGTTCCACCAGAAAGCCGATCAGGCAGACGCACACCGGTCCAAGAAGAAGACCCAGCCAAAAGTTGGACCCCAGATATTTTAAGACGGTGAAACAAAGATAGGCCCCCAGCATATAAAAACTTCCGTGGGCAAAGTTAAGGACCCCCAGGACTCCGAAGATCAAGGTCAGTCCACTGGCTACCAGCCAGATGAACATACCTGTGGAAAGACCGGCCAGGATGACGTGGACAATAGACTGGAGCATCTCAATGACCTATTAGTTCGAAAATAGGATTCCAGGATTCGAGGATTCAAATGAGGGAATGAGAAGATGAGTGGATGTGACGATGAGGTCTCCTCCTCACATCACCCCATCACCCCATTGACTCATCCCCCTGAATCCTTTAGTTCATTTTCATCCTTTAAAGGGGCCTGAAAGAGCCAAAGGGTAAAAGGGATGGCGCAAGGATCAAGGCGCAGGGCTGATGATTTTTTCTTTTGTGCCCCGCGCCCTTCACCTTGCGCCATAGGTTTATTTTTGAAAAGGAGGTTCCGCGCCCGGGCCTTCAAAAGGCGGCCGGTTAAAACACGCCTTGGCTGTAATAAGCTTTTGTTCTCCCATGATCTTAAAAGGATATTTGGGGTCTGTCTTGGTTTTACCCCAGGGGACATCGTACATGGCCTGATGATCTTCTTTTCGGAAAACACGGTGACCGGCCGGGGTCTCTAATTCCAGGCCTTCCAAGGCCTGAATTAAAGCTTTGGTGTCCTTGGAACCTGATTTTTCCACCGCTGCTTTGAGGGTATAAAGGGCGGAATACCCGGTTTCCGAAACATAGGCCGGATAGTGATTCCAGCGTTTTCGGAAGCGGGCCACCCATTCGTTATTGGTTTTGTTGTTGGGATAGAGGAAAAAGTAGCGGCCCGAGATCCAGATATTATCGGGCAGTTCCGAGCCCAGTCCTTCCAGGACGTCCATAGCTGCACCCACGGGGAGCATGATATGTTTGATTTTATCGAAGAGCCCGGCCTGTTTAGCCTGTTTCATGAAGGTAATGAGCTCGCCGGCCCATTCCGTGGAATAGAGGCCATCCGGATTGGCATCCATGACCGTATTGATATGGGAACGAAAATCGGTAGTCCCGAAAGGGGCCCAGGATTCGGCGGTAAACGAGACACCGGGTTTTACTTTTTTAAGGGTCTCCTGAAACATCTTCCAGCAGGTAAAGCCAT
The DNA here is from genome assembly GCA_043798385.1 of Pseudomonadota bacterium. Taxonomy (GTDB): domain Bacteria; phylum Desulfobacterota; class RBG-13-43-22; order RBG-13-43-22; family RBG-13-43-22; genus RBG-13-43-22. Next base: position 1,455 of record JAZDOU010000075.1, on the reverse strand, counting down.
ATTCGTATTTGGGGCTCACCGTAGCCCATTTCATGGCCGGTAAATCCTTGGCCACCAAGGCAGCCGCGTTGCTGTCCTGATAGGTCGGGGTGCAGATGCGAAAGATTTGCTTGACCCCTTTTTTGAAAACCCATTCTTCGGTCAGTTTTTCAGTGGCGGCATGGGTCACCATAAGGACCCGATCTAATTTTTCAATAACCGGGCCCAAAGCCAGGGCCTGCCCCGAGGAGTCGATCCCGGCCAGATAATCGGCTCCCCAACTGTCCACGAAATACCGGGCATTTTTAATGGCCTCATCCGCTTTCAGGGTGGAATCCCGGAATTCCATTTCCATCTTAACGCCGGCAATCCCGCCTTTTTGGTTGATTTCTTCGACCGCCATCTGGGCACCCATCTTGTGGAACTCCCCATAGCCGGCCAGGGCCCCGGACAAGACGGCCTGATAGCCCACCTTGATAGGGCCTTTGATCTTGGGCGTAGCAGCCCACAAGCCCGAAGGCACCATCACTCCCGTTCCCAGGGCACTGGCCCCGGCCACCAAAGATCCGGCAGCAACCAATTTTAAAAAACCGCGTCGATCTAATTCTTGCTTGCTCATGGTCCCCTCCCTTTTGTTTACTGGTTATCGAAGAATTTATTTCTTTGAAAATTTTAGAAACGAGTTATTATACCCTTTGTTCAAGGTGATATCATAATTATTTTGGGGAAAGGAGTGCTGAACGAAATAAAGGGGCCTCCTCGGTCGGTGGACTTCCTATTAACTATCATTTAATTTCTTTTAGTTAACAAGAAGTCTTTTTCTTTGTCAAGAAAAATTATCAGTCTGACTTTTTACGAGTCCATCAAAGTTTATTGACTTTCGCGAGCGGGATAAGGGCACATTTTGTTCAGCCTCTTTTGCCGGATTTGCGGCTAAAAAAATCATTTGATAGTTTTATTAAGTTAACTTATACTTAATCATCATGAATGATCTGGGGAATAAATTAAAACACTTGAGGCTTATGAAAAGCCTGACACAGAAAAGACTGGCTGAAAAAATTGGTTATACACCGGCCTATATCTGTCAATTAGAAAACGGGAAAACCGATCCCTCCATCTCTACCTTGAAAAAGATCGTCGCTGCTTTAGATATCACCATTGTTGATTTTTTCCGGACCAATTACGAAGAAAAGATTGTGGTCAGAAATGATGAAAGGGAAACCTTTCGGATTCAAAAATCGAAAACGACGATTGAAATTCTTGTGCCCAATCCGGGCACTAAAAAAATTGATGCCCGATTGGCCCTCATCGAACCAGGCGGGGGGTCGGAAGGGATCTATCAACACGAGGGGGAGGAATTCGGATATCTCATCAAGGGAGAGATCGACCTTTATTACAACGGAGAGACTATTCATCTTCAGGAAGGGGATAGCTTTTATCTCCAATCCCATCTGGGGCATGAATTTCATAATCGCG
>JAZDOU010000062.1:0-37076 GCA_043798385.1 Pseudomonadota bacterium | reverse complement strand
TCCAAACCCGTGATCGCCCCGGATATAGGTGGCGTTCCGGAGATCATAACGGACAGGAAACAGGGCCTCCTCTTCCCTCCCGGAGAGGCTGATAGCCTGGCAGAGAAACTCCTGGATCTGCTTTCCAACCCCGAGAAAGCAAGGAAAATGGGAGAGGAAGGGGCCAAAAGGGTCAGAAGTTCCTTTTCCTTGGAGATGAGCGTAAAAAAGATTGAACAATTATTCTTTTCTTTATTGTCAGAAAAAGGTCTTCGGTAAATGTCCGGTCGACCGGTTAATATACTTATGGTGGGACCCCATCCCGATCGAGTAAAGGGTGGCGTTTCGACTTGTGCCCGGAATATCCTGTCCTCCGAATTGGTAAAGGACTATTCAATTAGCTATATTGCTACCAAGCTAGATGGCCCAAATTTTGTAAAACTGGGAGTAGCCATCCGGGCTGTTTTTGTTTTTATCTTGAAACTATGGACAACCAGGGTCGCCCTGGTTCATATTCACGGTTCCCATTATGCCAGTTTTTATCGAAAGATGATTTTTATTCTTATAGCAAAAATGGGCCGAAAAAAGATTCTCTTCCATTGCCATGGGTCACGATTTGATCAGTTTTATCAAGACGGCCCAGCCTGGCAGAAGTTGTTAATCCGAAAAATCCTTTCTTTGAGTGATCGGGTGGTTGCCCTCTCTCCCTACTGGAAGGCCTTTTTTTTGGGGTTTCTGGAGGCCTCATCGGTGAGGATTTTAGAAAATGCTATTCCCATGCAAGTCTACCAGCCCCCTAAGGGTCAGAGGGAAAAAGTTTTTCAGGGACCCGTAATTTTATTTGCAGGTGAAGTTGGGGAAAGAAAAGGGGCTTATGACCTTCTGGCGATTATTCCGGAGTTAGTCCTTCAGGTCCCCCGGGTTACCGTCCAATTAGCCGGCAATGGAGACCTGGACAAGATACAAGCCTTGGCCAAATCTCTGCAGATAGAAGACCATATTCACCTGATGGGTTGGGTCTCTGCTGAAAAGATGATCGGGCTCTATCATCAGGCCGATCTTTTTGTCCTACCTTCTTACCATGAGGGACTTCCCATGGCCATTCTTGAGGCCATGGCCTCTGGGCTGCCGGTGGTCAGTACCAGGGTGGGAGGAATACCGGAGTTGATTGGCAATGGTGAGAATGGATTTTTGATCAATCCAGGAGATCGAAAGGCCCTGTTGGGATCGTTGATCGCCCTGCTATGTAATTCATCCCTCCGAGAAGAGATGGCCTTGAAGAATGTTCAAAAAATAAAAGAAAAATATGATATAACTAACTATATTGAAAAGTTAAAAAGCCTTTACCTGGAAATTTTAGAGGGGAAATAATGATCAAGAATATCTTGGAAGATTTCAAGGATTTTGAGAATTATCAAGAGGAGTGGGAGAGATTGCTGGATGGTTCTCCTTCAGATTCTCCGTTTTTAAGTTATGAATGGCTTTCCACCTGGTGGAACCACTTTCAGCAAGACAAGAAGCTGATGGGCTTGGTTTTTAAAGACGAAGGCCATTTGACGGGGATTATTCCTTTGATGATTTATCGTGAAACCATAAAATTTTATCCCTTACGGAAAATTTCTTTTGTAGGCCGAGGGGATTCCGATCGGGCGGATTTTATTATCGGCAAGGATAAAGGGAAAGTCGTCGATGCCCTGGTAGGATTTTTCGCTGAGGATTTTCGTAATTGGGATGTAATTCATCTGGAACAGATTCCCGAAAAATCGGATTCCATCGGGATGTTGCGCCATTGTGCCAGGAAAAGGGGACTGTTGTTTGAATGTTGGGAACAAACCGTCTGTCCTTATATCGTCCTGAATGAAGAACTTGGCAAGATGATGGAGAAACGTGACGGATCCTTTAGAAAAGAGATTCGAAAACAGGTCCGAAGGCTCCAGGATTTGGGAAAGGTGACGTTCTCCAGGTCCATAACCCATGAGAACATTGATGATTTGATTCAAACGGCTGCTTTAGTGGATACCAAAAGTCATAAGTATGAGGAAGGTAAAACCCTGTTCACCAACCCAATTACCAGGGAATTTTTAAGAGAGGTGGCCCAGGTTTTTTCCAAGAGAAAATGGCTTGATTTCGCTACCCTGGAGGTAAATGAAGTTCCCATCGCTTACGAATATCATTTTCGTTATAAAGAAAAGAACTTTGCCTTTACCGGCTCTTTTGATCAGGAGTACGCCACCTTTGGGCCGGGCACGGGTATCATGTACCGGCTCATTCAGGATTCGATTGATCAGGGAATAAAAGAATATGATCTTCTCCAAGGGGGGCATGAATATAAGTGGAAATGGACCAATCTGGGCCGAAAACACTATCAGATAATGATCGTCAACAACACCCACTATGCGCGAATTTTTCATTATTTAAAATTCAGGTCTCGGAAGGAATGGCGGGAAAAAACCCAAACAGATGAATTGCCAATGGTTGATGAAAAGTCCTTTTGAAATAACTGTTCTCAACGCAAAGAGCGCAAAGAAGAAAACTTATCGATTGCCGGTGAGGGGACGGCAATCGATAAGTTTCGTTATCCTTCGGATAATTATTTAGCCGGAGGCCAGAGCTGCTTTAATCAATCCCGCCTCTCACGGGATTGATTAAAGACAAGTATTTCTCTGCGACCTTGGCGGCTTTGCGTTGAAAAAATCTTTTATCAGGATTAGATTTTGATGTTGACTCCGAAATCCGAACTCCAAACTCCGAACTCCGTCTTAGAGGGCCACCGGGTTTTATTCATTAATGAAAATCTTCCCCTGCCTTTTGATATTCGACCCTGGCAAGAGGCGTTAGCCCTTAAGGAGGCTGGAATGGAGGTGTCTGTTCTCTGTCCGAGAGGAAAGGGCTTTGAGGCTTCCTATGAATGTCTTCAAGATATTCATATCTATCGCCACCCTTTTCCCAAAGAAGCGGAAGGTGTTTTAGGGTATCTTCTGGAATATGGTACGGCCCTTTTTTGGGAAATTTTATATGGTCTTAAGATCTTTCGTCAAAGAAGATTCGAAGTCATTCATGTTTCCAACCCTCCAGATCTTCTGTTCTTGATTGGCCTTCTTTTTCGCCTCCGGGGAGTGCGTTTTGTCTTCGATCAGCACGATATTTGTCCGGAAGTCTTTGAGGCCAAGTTTAAGAAAAAAAGGATAGTTTTTAATCTATTGCTTTTGTTGGAAAGATTAAGTTTCCGGACAGCCGATCTGGTTATTGCCACTAATCAATCCTATCGGGAGATTGCTATCAGTCGGGGGCATAAAAAGCCACAAGATATCTTTGTCGTGCGGACCGGCCCTAATTTGGCCAGGATCCCTTCGGTCATAGAATTCGATCCCTCTCTGAGGAAGGGAAAACATTTTTTGGTGGGATATATGGGAGTCATTGGCAGGCAGGAGGGGATTGAATATTTAGTCGAAGTGGTTAAAGAGATCATCTCCAGGTTCCAAAGAAAAGATATCCTTTTTCTGATTGTTGGAGGGGGGACCCATCTCCCGGTAGTCCAAGATCTGGTCAAAAAAGAAAATCTGGGGGAATTTATACAATTTACCGGCAGGGTACCGGATTCTCTCTTGTTTCATTATCTGGGAAATTGCGATGTCTGTGTGAATCCTGATCTGTATAATCAGGCAGCCAACCTTTCGACTATGATTAAGATCATGGAATATATGGCCCTGGGAAAACCGATGGTTCAAACCGAGGTGGTGGAAGGCCGCTACACAGCCCAGGAGGCCTCTCTCTATGCCCGGCCGAATGACAGTCGGGATTTTGCCGAAAAAATCCTCTATCTGCTGGATCACCCCGATGAAGCCCGAAACCGGGGGCAGGCCGGGAAGAAAAGAATCCAGGAAACCTTGCACTGGGGAGTTCAAAAGCAGGTTTTAATCCAAGCCTATCAACGGTTGTTTGTAAAGGAGAGGTCGTGAAAGTAGCTCTTTTGTTGACTGCTTCGTCCAAGCAAGGTTTCATTAACAAGGATATTTCAGCCGGCTTGGGGACGGTGAGTCATTACGGAAATTCCTTTGCCGGGAGAGTCCTGACGATTATCAAAAAAAAGGGAATTCAGTATCCTCCTTTGGTAATGGGGTATTTGGCGGCTCTTTTGCGTAATAAGGGGGTGGAGGTAGAGGTCTATCAAAACAAACTCCCCCGAAATAGTGATCTGGTTATCCTCTATGGTTCTTTGGTTGATTACCAAGATGAATTAAAGTGGGCTCGTAAAGTCAGGCAAGAGCTTAAAGTCCCGGTCGGTTTTGTAGGCGCCTTCCCCTCCATTCAGCCTGAGCGATTTCTTCAGGAAGCGGATTTTGTCATCACGGGGGAACCGGAAGGGTATTTCCTGAATGATTTTTTCCCGGGATCCATCCCCAGGGGAATAATCCCCAGCCTTCCGGTCCAAGAGTTAGATAGCCTTCCCTATCCCGACTGGTCGGTATTTCCTTTGGAGCAATTTAAATACCGTCCTTATTTTATGTCTAAGAGAGATCAGCGTTTTTTCCCCATGATCTCCAGCCGGGGTTGTCCCATGGGGTGTTTCCACTATTGCCCCTATCCCTCGATTTATGGCCGGAAATGGCGGTCTCGCAGTATTGAAAATGTGATTGGTGAGATGGAGATTTTAGTCTCCCGTTTTCGGGCTGGGCAGATCTTATTTCGGGACCCTATCTTTAGCCTTAATCGCCAAAGGACCGAGGCCTTGGCCCGGGCCTTGATTCAAAAGAAGTGGGACCTGGAATATGTCTGCGAAACCCATCTCTCCACACTGGATGAGGATTTGCTCAAAATCCTTTTTGATTCAGGACTTAGGGCTATTAAGGTAGGGGTCGAATCGGCATCTCCGGAGGTCCTTAAAGAAAGTCACCGGGCATCGGATAGTTTTGTCCACCAAGAGAAGATATTGGCCTGCTGCGATCGCCTGGGAATTGCGGTGACGGCTTTTTATATCCTGGGATTTCCTACTGATACGAAAGAGTCGATCAAGGCGACAGTGGAATATGCCAGGAAATTAAATACCGTCGGGGCGCAGTTTACCCTCTTTACCCCTTACCCAGGGACCCAGATTTTTGAGGAGATGAAACCGGTTATCAACAAGGATTATGAGGCCTTTGATATTTATACACCGGTCTTCAAACACCAAAATCTTACCGAGAATGAGTTGATCAAATTAAAAGGGTGGGCCTATCAAAGTTATTATGTCCGCCTCCGGTGGCTCTGGAAATTTCTAAGGAGGTTCATCTGATCCTGATCACTGGAGCCGGGGGGGGCCTGGGAAGGTATGTTGTGGCCGAGATGGAAGCTCAGGGTCGGCCAGGCATTGCCGTGATCCGGTCGGCGGTCTCAACTTCGAGGAGAAAGGTTTCTTTTTTTACCGGAGATCTTAGAAATCAGGAATGGTTAGAAACCCTGTTTCAGGATTTTTCTTTTCAAAAGGTTGTTCATTTGGCCTGGAAAAGGGAAGGCGGGCTGGTCAGGCACCGGAGAACTGATGGGGAAAATCTGCAACTAACCAGAAATCTTTTGGAACTGTGCCGGCACAACCAAGTCCCGGGTTTTGTTTTTGCCAGTTCCCTGAATGCCGGGCTTCCCAATAAAAACCAATATGCCCGGGAAAAAGAAGAGGCCGAAAAAATGATTGGGGCGAGCGATATTCCCCACAAGATTATTTATCGTTTGTCGAGTCTTTTTGGGTCGGGAGTTCAGGCCTATTGGAATAGCTTGACCCGGTCCGCCATGAAAAGGAAGACCGTTTTCCTGCTGGGAGAGAAACCGCTTACCTTTCAGCCCCTCTATGCCCAAGAGGCGGCCCGGGTCATTTTAGAAGAACGAGAAGGCGGGACTTATTACTTGGTTGGGCCGGAAGTCTGGTCGGATGAAGACCTTATTCAAACCATGGGCAGAATCCGCCAGATTAAACTCCAAGGTATTAGGATCCCCTTAAAGATGCTCTCGATGCTTTTAACCCCCGGGGCCAAATTCATTCGCCCTCTCAAACGCATTCAGGAAGAGATAAGAGCGCTCAATCAAGATAAAACGTATCTTGGCCCAGATGTCATAAAAGGGATCTATCCTTATCAGACGTATTTAAAAAAGATGGCAGAAGGCGAGTTGAAGTATGAAAAATGAAAAAAAATTAGTCACTCGGTTTTTTTCGTTCTCCCTCTGAAATTGACATGACTAACTGGTATTTTAATCGACTTCAGTTGATGTCTTTTCCTGAAATGGGCCTTCGTTTATATCGCCGGGTTCGGCATCGGATTTGGGAAACTCTTCTTCCCTTAGTAGAAAAAAAGAAAAAGTTTTCTGGAGTAAAAAGAGAGGAGGACATTTCTCAAGGGGAGTGGTTAACAGTCCTGGTCGAAAAGTTCCCGATAACCCTGGGCCAGAGTTTCCGGGAACGCTATGCCCGATATTTCAGCCTGGGCCCGGTTAAAGAAGAGGCGGAAAAGATTTTGTCAGGCCGGATACCTGTTTTCAAAAAATTGGTTGAATATCGTGATGAAGGTCCGGATTGGCATCGGGATATGGTGAGCCAGGCCCGTTGGCCTAAGGTCTATTTCACTCATCTCAACCATAATGAGGTTCGCTATGGCGGTGTCCTGAATGTCTGGGAGTTGAATCGTCATTTCCATTTCTATGATTTCGGCAAGGCCTTTAGTCTGACCGGGGATGAAAGATATGCTCAAACTCTGATCACCCATCTGGAATCCTGGATTGATCAAAATCCCCCTGGGATAGGGATCAACTGGTACAGTTCCCTGGAAATCGGGGTCAGGCTGATCAGTTGGCTTTGGGGATTATTTTTTATTTCCGATGGTCAACGATCATCAGCCGATCGATCGCTTATCTTGACCCCGGAAAAACAAACCAAGATCCTCCAGTCCATTTATTGGCAGGCCTTTTATATTGAAAAAAACCTTTCTAAATATTCCTCAGCTAACAATCATCGGGTCGGGGAAGCCTTGGGCCTTTTCTGGGTCGGGTCACTGATCCCTTCTTTCCCCCAGGCGGATCGCTGGAAGGAAAAAGGCTGGAAAATCCTTTGTCAGGAAATAGAGCTGCAAATCTTTCCGGATGGGGTTCCTCGGGAACAGAGTACCCGTTATCTTTTTTTTCTCTTTGATCTTTATTCTCTGGCTGTTATCCTGGCTCAAAAAGAAGGCCGCACCATTCCTTCGGTCATGTGGAACCGATTGGAAAAAATCTGTGAATTTATTATGGCCTTGATGGACGAAGAAGGGCACCTGCCGGACTTAGGGGATTCAGCCGATGGACAGGCCTGCAAATTATATGCGGAGCCGTTTAATCCCTATCGCTCAATGTTGATCAGCGGTGCCGTCTGGTTTAATAGGGCGGATTTTAAAGCCTGGGGCGGGAAGATAGACGAACGGAATTATTGGTTGTTTTCAAAAGAAGCGATAGCTTCTTATTTAAAAATGGAGGGAGATATCCGGGAAAGGGAATCCACTATTTTTCCCCAGGGCGGCCAAATCATCTTGAGAAAAGGGGAGGGAAAAGAAGAAGCCATGCTTTCTATGGATGCCGGTCCCTTTGGATATCTTTCCATTGCCGCCCATGCCCACGCCGATGCCTTAGCCTTTACCTTGAACATAAGAGGGAAGGCCGTCCTGATAGATCCTGGAACGTATCTCTATCATGACGGCTGGAAATGGCGTGATTATTTTAAGGGAACCCGAGCCCACAATACGATCGAAATCGACGGGCAGGATCAGGCACTATCTGGTGGCCCCTTTATGTGGTTGTCGAAGCCGGAGGTATCCATTGAAAAAACAGTGATCGGCCCCCGTTTCGATTATATTCAGGCCTTCCATACAGGTTATGAACGCCTGAATAAGCCGCTTCGGCATGAACGCTCCATTTTTTTTAGCAAAAAGGAAAAATTTTGGATCATCAAAGATCGCCTTTCCAGTGAAGGGCCACATGCCATTAATCAGATGTTTCATTTTCACCCTCAATGTCACCTTACAGCTTTTAAAGGAAATCTTTTTCAAGTTACTATTGAGTCAGGAGAACCAATATTATATCTTAAAATAGATTCCCAACTCATGACTTCTTTACATCAGGGGGAAGAAGATCCGGTTTTAGGCTGGTTTTCACCTGCTTTTGGCGAAAAGGTCCCCAGCCTGACGCTTAAAGCGAAAAAGGAAATGCAGAAGGCCGTTTATTTTAAAACGATATTTTGGATGCCATAGAAGGTAAACATGACCAGAATTTTACTCGTTGTCAGTCTGTTGTTCGTGATTTTTGTCTCTTCTTTTCAGGTTTCAGGTGAAACCATCCATTTCTCATCTAAAGATCTCTTGCCCTTGGACCAGGCTATAAGAAAGCTGAATCCGGGAGATACGCTTATTTTGGAACCAGGGACATACTCCCTGCCGGAAGGGGTGACTATCCAAAAAGGACATAACGGCAAATCGGGCAAACCCATAACGATTAAAGGAAGGGTGAGAGAAAAGGTCATTTTAGATGGGATGAAGCAGCCTTTTACCGTGGTTCGAGTTGAAGGGGACTATTGGAATTTTGAAAATTTTACCATCAGGGATGGAAAGGAATACGGGATTTTACTCAAAAGCTCCCACATAAAGGTTAAAGATAATGATTTTTATGGGTCAGCAGAGGATTGTATCAAATCCATTGATGGGTCAAAAGATCTGGAGATAATCAATAACCGGACCTTTAATCCTGGACATGAAGGGATTGATATTTTTGGAACCGATAAGGCAAAAATTTTCGGGAACAAGATCCATGATCCGGGAGCCAATGGGATATTTGCCAAAGGCGGAGCCCGAAATATTTCCATTGAAGGGAATACGGTGTTCCGTGCCCGAAAGGCCGCCATTTATATCGGGGGGATCAGTGACATCATGGGGCAGGGAGAGAAGAATGAATGTACCAATTGTCAGGCCGTAAATAATTTAGTGATTCAGGCTGGGGCCCACGGGGTCTTTGCCTTTGGCTGTCAGGACGGTCTTATCGCCCATAATACCATCATCGGGACCTCTTCATGGTACGGGGCTCCTTTGGGAGCCGGCAATGGAGGGGACGCCAAAACAATCGGAGTTATTCCTTCTAAGAATATTCGGATCATAAACAATATCGTCATTAATCCAAAGTCAAAGGTATATCTTCAGGTGGAAGAGGGATCGGCGAATAATTTTACGGCCGACAATAATTTGTATTTCGGGTTGCCTGCACCCGGATTTGACTGGAGAGGAAGGATTCTTTCCTGGGATGATTTCAAAAAAGCAAGCCAGCAGGAAACGCATGCTATCTTCAAGGATCCTAAATTTATTGATCCGACAAAAAATAATTTTCAGTTGGATCCCCAAAGTCCGGCCAGAAGAGCCGGAACGTCCATAGAAAAGGTTTTGGATAAGGATTTGAGCGGTAAAAAAAGGAACCAGGCCTCTCCGACTATAGGGGCCTTTGAATAATGGAGATCGTTACGGCCATCATCCCTTCCTGGAACCGAAAGGAGGATCTGGCCCTTTGTTTGCGAGGACTCAGTGAGCAGGATTATCCTGCCCTGGAGATCGTTGTAGTCGATAATGGGAGCACGGATGGCAGCTCGGAGATGCTTAAGGCCATCCCGGGGATCAAGGTCATCTGGAATGAAAGGAACCAGGGGGCCTGCCAGGCACGCAATCAAGCGGTCCTGGCTACTCAGGGGACCCTGTTATGGTTCCTGGACAGCGATGTTGAGATCCTTGATTCCGGTTTGCTGACACGTCTGGTTAAGACTTATCAAAAGGCCCCCTCCTCCGGGTGCCTGGGGGGGGAGGCCTTGATGGAGGAAGGTAGACCTGTGGGATTTCTCTGTTGTCACATTACCCCCAATGGGGGGACCCGAAGGGAATGGATTAGAAGGACGGATGATCATCTTATGGCCTGTGACTACCTGCCTACTTCCAATTGTCTGATCTCTCGTTCCCTCTTTGAATCCTTAGGCGGCTTTAACCCGATCTATGGTTATCTGGCTGAAGACAAGGAATTGGGGTTCAGGATAAAGGAGGCGGGATACACCAACTGGACCGCTTTCTCTTTAACCGTCTGGCATAAGGAATCCCAGATTTCTCGTATCGGCCGGTTCCGGCTTTATCACCAAAATCGCATTCGTTTTGTCTTAATGAATTTTACTCCGGCCGAGATTCTAAAACTCCCCCTTTATGACCTACTCTTCTGGGTGAACCCCGGAAACTGGAAAAAGGTCCAGGATGCGCCCGGTCACAGTTATCTCCAGGAGAAAGGAAGGAAGAAAGGATTTCCCTTGAGGCGGTTTATCCAATTGGCCTGGACCATGGGGTTTAGTTTTTTCTATGCCTATGTCTGGAACCTGGTTCATTTATCGGAAACCTTAAGGACCAGAAATTCTCCCCGAAATTTTTTAGAAAGGGCGACCTCTTGAACCTTCAACGACGATCCACCATCACTTCCGCTTGGGCTCTATTTTTGACCCTGCCTAGGCCTTTGCGCCTCCTGGCCCTTTCTATAATGTATAGACAGAGGCAGAAGAAGTTGCGAGCGCTTGATACTCCGGCCCAACTCACCTTATTTGTGACCAACCGCTGTAATGCCAGATGTGAGCATTGTTTTTATGCCGGAGAACTTTTCAAAGGGGATGAATTATCAGTTTCTCAATACGAACGGATTTTTTCCTCCCTCCCTACCCCTCTCGACTCCGTACTGCTCACCGGTGGGGAACCGTTTTTGAGGCAAGATCTTTCGGAAATTTGTATGTTGATTGCCCTCCAGGCCAGACGGAAGAAAATGGTTATTCCTACCAATGGATCCCAGACCAAAAGAATCTTAGGGCAGGTTTCGAAAATAGTGTCTATCCCGGGGGTCGAGCTGGAGATGCAGATCTCTTTGGATGGGTTTAAGGACACCCATGATGCTGTTCGAAAAGTTCCAGGTCTGTTTGAAGAGGCAATAACAACGGCCAGAACCATAGTAAAGGAGCATCCGGATGTTCGTCTGGCCTTTATGACCACCCTCTGGGAAAAAAATTATCGAGAAGCTTTTGACTTAGCCAACTGGGTAAAAGATCATGTTGGGATTAAGCACAAATTTCAGTTGGTGCGATTGTCGGGTAAAGGGGTTTATGGGGTACCCCCCTCCTGGATGGAAATTATCTCTTCTAAAGAGGAAGCCTTGGGAATGCCTCCTTTACAGGATTTAAAGACGCTGCAGATAAAGCTTCGAGAATTGCTTCCACCCGTCGATCTCTTCGAACAGTTGCAGTGGTTAAAAAGTAAGTATGCCTTCCAACTGTTGGCAGAAGGAAAACGCCAACTGCACTGTCAGGCAGGAAAACTGGATGCCGTGATCTATCCGGATGGGAAGGTGGCTATCTGTGAGATGACCCGGCCCTTTGGGAGCCTTTTGGATTATGACTTTGAATTTAATAGATTGTGGCATTCCCGAAAGGCGAGAGAGGCCATGCAATTACCCAACAAATGCTTTTGTATCCATTCCTGCAACCTTCTCCGGTCCATCCCTTTTGACTGGAAGAGCTTAAAAATTTTGGCCGGACTGGAACCGGAATAGAGGAAGTCGAATGTTCTTTCCTGCGGCATTTTTCAGGGAGATCTGGATAAACCATCCTTACCGGTGTTTATTCCTCTTGGCTTTATTCCCCCGTCTTCTGGCCCTTTTGTTTTTGTCCGAAACCATAGGCCAGGAGCACCTGGAAATCGCCCAATCCCTTTTGACCGGGAAAGGGTTTGTTTATGAACATGAGTATCCCAGTACCTATCTGGCCCCTTTTTATATTTATTTTCTTTACCTCTTCTTAAAATTTTTTTCTGATCCAGGGAATATTTTATTAATCAAGATGATTCAGATCGTTTTATCGGCCCTCCTGGCGCCTATCCTCTTATTTTTGGGGGAAGGGATTTTTGATCGAAAGGTAGGCTGGCTGGCTGCCATCATCTTCCTTTTGCATCCTCTTTTTATTGCCCTGCCCTCGACCTTGGTAATCGATGCCTTTTTGATTCCCTGGTTATACTCCCTCGTCTTTCTCATCGTTTTCTGGCGCTCTTCCTGGAACTGGATTAAGGCTTTAGCCCTCGGGGTTTTATCCGGTATAGCCCTTTTGACGAAGATGAGGAGCCTGGCCTTTTTGTTGCCTCTTTGGGGTTGGATGCTCGTTCAGCCTATAAAGCGGGTTGGGGGATTAAATATCCCTCTGTTTTTTCTAATGATAGTGACCTGTCTTCTGGTGATTGCCCCTTGGTCTATAAGGAATTATCAGATCACCGGCTCCTTTAATCTGGAACATAATTTTGGATATAATTTTTGGATGGGCAGCAATCTCAAGGCCAACGGCTTGGGGAAATATTCAGCTACCGAAACCCGTTTTCCGAGACCGCCGGATTTAGTGGAAAAGCTTAACCGCGCCGATAATGATTTTGAAAGAGACGGCATATTCTTAAAAGAGGGCGCCCGATTTTGGAGATCGCACCCCTGGCAGGGGGTTCGACTAACTATAAAAAAAATAGCCCTCTTCTGGTGGATAGATACCGTTAATCCAAAGACCCAAAGCGCCCTTTATTGGTTCCCGGCTTTGATAATAAGCCTTTCGGCCTTAGCCGGACTTTTCTATCCGGGGCTTAAATGGAAAGGAATCGGCGGGGTGTTACTTGGCATTTTGGGCTTCCATTATCTGTCGGTGGTTATGACGTTTTATATCGCCAGGCTTCGTCTGTCAATAGAACCTGTTTTATTTCTTTATGCAGCAGCCTTTTGGATGCAGATAATCCAAAAGGGTAAAGAACGACTTACTTCTTGTCCTTAAATTCAAACAGGGTGAGAGGTGGAGAGGAATAGCAAAGGGAAAAATAGCCGGGGAATTGATCCATGGTTTTTCGTAACGATTTTTCCTCGTTAACAAAATGATCGTCTAAGAGAATCTGGTTGACCTGCCATCGGGCAAGGTATTCAAGTGTCTTGGAGGGGGGGCCGATCAGGGAAGGCGGGCCCATATAGGGAGGTATGACTGTCTGGCGGTGGGTATAAAGGGAGAGATATCTGGGCTTGATAAAGGCTATCCGTCCACTCATAGGGGTCTCTTGGCGGATATAGTTTACCATGGCCTGATAGCTGGGACCTTCAGGAGAGAAGGCTAAATTTTTAGGTTCTCTTAAGGAGGAATATAAACAGAAAGTCCCGTAAATATTAAAACCAATCCACAAAATAACGAGTATTCGAAATGAGAAAGGAGTAAAGACCCACAGGTTTTTATAAGAGAGTTCCTGAAATCCTTTTAGAGTGAAAAAGACCAGAAAGGGAGCCAGGGGGATCAACATTCTGGAGCCATTTCTGGAGATGTGGACGTCCATGACTAAAAAAATAGCCAAGTAACATCCCAGATAGATGACGATAGGCAATTGGGAACCCCGGAACCCTTTGAGAATTTGCCAGGCAATCATTGTCAGGATCAGAAAGGCGATGGGGAGTCTTAGCCAATTTAAATAGGGGATGGGGAGAAGGAGAGAACTGAGGGGAAAAAGGAGTTCATAACATTTGGTCATATAATAATAGAAATTTGAGAACAGGCGAATGAAAAATCCGTAGAGGGTGAAATGATCCCAACCTAAAGCGGTTTTCAGATATATCATATTGGCCGGGCCAAGACCCAGATGGTATTCGTAGATTTTCCAGGAAACCAGAGGCAGAAGGAAGGCCGTAGAAATTAGAACCATCTGAATTAAATAAATAGACCGGGCTGTTTGGTTCTTCCAGATCTTTTGGCCTAAATAGAGGAGGCTGCTTACCCATAAGGCTATCCCTGTGTCCCGGGTAAGGGTGGATAGGGCTATTAATAAACCGGTTATTATGGGAGGTCTCCAAACGGGGCGGTCATCAGGCAGGGCGGTCAAAGACCAAAGGACGAGAAAGGAAAAGAAGGCATAGGGGGTATCGGATCCCAGATATCCGGCATCATGAAAAATCCAGGGAAGAAAGGAAAAAACAAAAAGGGTGTCCAGGATCAAGTCGGGTTCTTTTATGGTATGGAATATTTTGTAGAGGACAAGAAGCGAAAGGCCGAATAAAAAAACCGACAGGGCTTTCATCCAAAGGATTTGGGGGACTGCCCCGCCGGTAAAAGGGCTTATTAAGAGGGGATAAACCGGGGGATAAGCCGGGGGGCCAATCTGGGATAAGGGATTAAAAGGATAGGGTAGGTTTGAATAAGGATGACCCAGGTGGATATTTTGGGCATGTTGAATATACTGAGCGAAATCGTCTCCTAAAGAATAAACTTGATGATCCAGCAAAAGGCAATAAAAGAGAACAAAAAGACCTGCATATAATAATATTATCCAGTTTTTGAAAGGGATTGAACGCGATTCCATATATTAGATAGTACTAAAACGATACAGGAGAGGCAACAGGGAAATTTCCGGAGGAAAATTTTGGAAAAAGAAGGATCCAAGGGAGATCTTGTTTTTGATTTTTTGCACTGGTGTTTTAGAGACATAAAGTTACCTTTTTTGGGGATGAGCCGATGGAAAAATTTTTTGTTTCAGTGGTAATGCCCTGCCTCAATGAGGAGGAAACAGTCGGACCCTGTATTCAAAAGGCCTGGGAGGGGATCAAATGCCTTGGCCTCCCGGGAGAGGTGGTCGTGGCCGATAACGGTTCTACGGACCGATCTGTTGAAATAGCCCAATCTCTTGGAGCCCGGGTGGTTCATCAACCGATTAAAGGATATGGAAGCGCCTATCAGAAAGGGATTGAGGAAGCCAAGGGGGATTTTATTGTTATTGGAGATTCGGACCTGAGTTATGATTTTTTGGATATCCCTCGTTTTGTTTCTCCCCTTATGGAAGGGTTTGACCTGGTCATGGGAACCCGGCTTAAAGGAAAAATAAGCCCGGGAGCCATGCCCTGGTTACACCGCTGGATCGGCAATCCTATTCTGTCCGGGATTTTGAATCTCCTTTTTCGTACCGGTATTTCCGATGCCCATTGTGGGATGCGGGCCTTTACCAAAAAGGCCTGGGAATGTCTGGGCCTGCGTTCCAGAGGGATGGAATTCGCCTCGGAAATGGTGATTCAGGCCGGCAAGAAAAAACTGAAGATTACGGAAATTCCTATTACGCTATATCCTGATGGTCGAACTGGCCGTCCTCATCTTAAGTCGTTTCAAGATGGGTGGCGTCATTTACGTTTGATGTTGTTGCTTTCTCCCAGCGCCCTTTTTGTGATACCCGGCCTGTTCCTTTTGCTTGTCGGATTGATCCTGATGATCATCCCTTCTTTCGGTATCGTCTATTTTTATGGTATCGGGTTGGACGTTCATACCATGGTCCTGGGCAGCCTGCTGTCCATCCAGGGCTTTGGGATCTTTACTATGGGCATTTTTAGCCGTTTATATGCCACCCTGGAAGGTTTTGATGAATCGAATTTTGTTAGGAGATTGCTGTCCTTTTTCTCCCTTAATAAAGGATTGTTGATCGGGTTGCTGATTGTTTTTGCCGGGTTATTTTTTAATTTGTTGGTGGTCTATCGCTGGGCCAGCCATAATTTCATTCTCGATAATAATTTACAACTTAGGCCGGCCCTTTGGGGTTTGACCTTGATGGTCTTGGGGATACA
Organism: Pseudomonadota bacterium; assembly: GCA_043798385.1. Lineage (GTDB taxonomy): Bacteria > Desulfobacterota > RBG-13-43-22 > RBG-13-43-22 > RBG-13-43-22 > RBG-13-43-22. The sequence continues at coordinate 21,443 of JAZDOU010000062.1, read as the reverse complement.
GACCATCTTTGCTACATTTTTTATGAGTTTCCTTTTGATAAAAGAGGAATATCCCCGGTAGGGTTGGCAGGTTTCTTAAAGAGGAAAAGGGATAGGGGAGGGCAGGAAGTCAGCGGTGAGAATAATTTTGGATATTGATCTATGACTTTTCTTAATGACGATTCCTCCTGGAGAAAATTCTCATCTAAAAGGACGTGGGTTACCTTCCAGGAAGAAAGTTGGTTGATCATCTGGTTTGGGGTGTTGGTCAAAGTTGGGACGACCGTCGGCCGGTGGCTGTACAAGGAAAGATATCGGGGTTTGATATAAGCGATTCGGCAATTGAGGGGAAGTTCTTTTTGGATCCAGGAAACCATGGTTTGATAAGCGGGTCTTTCAGGGGAGGCTGCTGAGAATTGGGGGGATTTGATCAAAAAGATGAAAGAGGTACTCCCCCAGATACTCAATCCGATCCAGACCAGCAGAAGGATTTTATAGGGTTGAATTCTCCAGTGCCGGGAGAAGATCTCTTTAAATCCCTTCAGAAGGAAGAAAGTTAAAAAAGGGGCTATGGGGATTATATAACGGACCCCGGCCCGCATAGGAAAACTAAGGCCCATGAGGACACCCAGAAAGCAGCCGATATAAAGGATAACGGGAAGGGCCGATCCTTTAAGTCCCTTAAGCATTTGCCATACGAGGATGGTTAAGAGTCCGGCAGCTAAGGGGAGACGCAGCCAATTGATAAAAGGGACGGGACGGAGAATATAACTGAGCGGAAAGAGAAGTTCGTAGCTTTTTTGCAAGTAATAATAGAGATTCGAAAGGACGCGAAGCAGCAGGCCAGGGAGGGTAAGGCTATTTAGTCCCAGGCTGAATTGAAAATAGGCCTTATTAGCAGGCCCCAGTCCTAGGTGGTTTTGATACCAATTCCACAGGAAAACTGGTATAAGGAAGGCGAAAGAAAGACTTACAAACTGAAGAACCGCCACAGACCGTTGAGGAGGATTTCTCCAGATCTTGTAAGTATAGAACAAGACACTTCCTCCCCAGAGGGCTAGGCCTATGTCCCGGGTCAGGGTGGCCAAGGCCATGGTAAATCCGGTAAGAATCGCCTGGGTGGTGGATCGGCGGTTTTCAGGCAAGGTTATCAGAAACCAAAGGGCTAATATGGAGAAAAAGGTGTAAGGAATATCGGACCCGATATCCCTCCCCCAAAAAACTACCCAGGGCAGTATGGTAAAAAGGAGAAGGGTTTCAGAGGCCAAAGAGGGATCGCTCAAAGTACGAAAAATCTTATAAAGAAAAGGCAGGGAGAGAAAGAATAAGATAACTGAAATAACCTTGATCCAGAGGTAAGGAGGGGTTTGGCTACAGGTTAAAGGGCTGATCAGGAGCGGGTAGACCGGGGGATAAGCCGGGGGGCCGTTTAGGGCCTCAGGATTATAGAGATAGGGGAGTTCCGTATAAGGATGGCCCAGACATATATTTTGGCCGTGTTGCAGGTATTGGGCAAAGTCATCTCCCAGAGAATAGATTCGTTGATCCAGAGGAAGGATATAGAAAGAAGCAAGCAGGATTATGAAGAAAAAAACAACCAGGTAAGAAGAAGATTTCGTTTTCATTATTGTCTTATTAACATATTCGGACATTTGGTGCAAGTGGGTGGGAATGGTAAGGGATGAAAAAGGGAAAGGTTAGTTTTCAGATTTTATTAATCGGCCTGATCTCTTTCCTGATTACGGGGATTCCCTATTTTTATGGGTGGATCCATTCTACCCCCGCGCATGAATTTATCGGTTTTGTTGAGGGGCATGAAGACACCTTCCAGTATTTCTCCTTTGCCAAACAGGCTGAAGAAGGAAATTTTTTTTTCGAGGACCGTTACACTACTACCCCCCATAGCCCAAGATTAATCAATTGGGTCTGGTGGGGTCTGGGGAAACTGATGGCCTGGACCGGCTGGAAGATGGCCTTTGCCTATCAGTTTTTTCGATTCCTGACCACCTTTGTCTTTACCGTTACCCTTTATATCTTTCTCGGTAGATACCTGGAGGGCTCCACCCGCCTTTGGGGGGTTATACTGATCCTCGGGGGTGGTGGGTTTGGGGGGATCCTCAGAGTCTTTCAAAAACTATTTCCAATGATCCCGATTCATTTTGATCTGCCTGATGTCTGGCTGGTCGAAAGTCATGCCTTTTATTCCTTGATGGTCTGGCCCCATTTTACTCTGGCCGTTACTCTGATTCTCTGGATTTTTATGGCTTTTTTAAGAGGGCTGGAGAGGCACCAGGGGAGAGATGTTTTCCTGGCGGGGATCCTGACTTTTTTGCTGCTCTTTTTTCATCCTTTCGAATTCGGCCTTCTTTTTCCGGTGCTTTCAGGGGTGGGCTTTTTTTGGGGCCTGGCCCAGAGGAAAGAGGTCAACTGGATCTTGGGGAGCCTCTTCGGCCTTTTTATTTTTTCCCTCCCAGGTCTGGTCTATTATGTAAACCTAAGTCATCAGCCGGTCTGGAAAGAGGTTATGGGACAAATGGCCCTGATTACCCCCGATCCTTTTTATCTATCCTTGGGATTTGGGCTCCCTTTTTTCCTGGCGGTTTTGACCTTCCGGGGTCTGCCTCCTTTAGCCAAGGTAACCCCGGCAGAGCTTTTACTCTTTTCCTGGTTTGTCGGAGGTTTTTTCCTTTTATTCCTTCCGGTCAATTTTAGATGGCATTTGATTAATGGTTGGCAAATTCCGTTATATCTTCTGGCCATAAGGGGTTTAGAGGAACGGGTCATACCTTATCTGCAGGAAAAGAAGGCCCGGTTTTGGCGAAGATGGGATTGGAGAAAGCTGGTTTATATATGTCTGTTCATGATTACTATGCTGACCCCCCTTTATCTCCTTCAATCCAAAATAACCAAAATGAGACTACACTTCGGGCGTCCGCCTTATTTCCTCCATCAGGATGAAGTGGAGGCACTGAAATGGCTCAGAACCCAGACCAAGCCGGATGAGGCCGTTCTTTGCGGGGCGGAAATTGGACAAATCATACCGGCCTGGACAGGGAATAAGGTCTTCTTGGGGCATTATTGTCTGACACCTGATTTCCTAACCAAGAAAAAGGAGCTCAGGGCTTTTGGGGATTTTGAGGGGGTTACCTGGGACAGGGTCGGCTGGCTGAAAAGTCAAAAAATTCGCCTTGTCATTCAACGGGAAGCAGATAGGTTGTCCGGATCTGATGATTTAGAAAAAAAGCTCTTTTTGAAAAAAGTATTCCAGAAGGCCAGAATAGTTATCTACCAAGTAAACGAATAGGGAATTACATTTTTCCGATTTTGATTTTAGAACAGAGGGCCTTTTCTTGAAAGTGCTCACCGACAAAATTGATAAAAAAAATTTTTCCTCTTGGAATAAAAATAAAAGTATTAATTTTTACAGAAGTCAAACAGGATTACAAAAACCGGAAGAAATTATTCTTCAAAGAGTTAGAAAAGAAATTATTGGGAAAAAGATTTTAGATATAGGCGTTGGAGGAGGAAGGACCGTAGCCTACTTAATAGAACTCAGCCGGGATTATCGAGGGATAGATTATTCCCCGGGGATGATAGAGATCTGCCGGAAAATTTTCCCGGGACAGGAATTTATTAATTGCGATGCCCGGGACCTGTCCCTCTTTCAAGACGAAGACTTTGATTTTATCTTTTTTTCGTATAACGGGATTGATTATATCTCTCATGCAGATAGATTGCGAAGTTTAAGGGAAATTTATAGAGTATTGAAGAGGGGGGGTAGCTTTGCTTTTTCCTCACACAATAGAGGGGTGAAAAAGTCTGACCTAGTGAAATTATCTTCTCTTGATTCTTCCGCAAACCCGAACAACCCCCTAAAACATTTTATCAGTTTTATGAAAGACAAGATCAATCATCTTAGAAATAGAAGATATGAGATCCACACCAAAGAGTATGCCATCGTCAATGAACCAGGTAACCATTATGCTTTGCTCTCCTATTCTATTACGATTGAAACCCAGATAAAGCAACTAACCGAGGTTGGTTTTTTAGCTCCCGTCAGAACGTTTAATTTGGAGGGGAAAGAGGTCTTGAAGGATTCCGAAAGCCCCTGGATTTATTATTGGGCTAAAAAGTAAATAGAGATTGGCTAATTTATTCAGATCAGGTTAGGAATAAATAGAGGGTCATGGCTCGTAACAAAAAATGGCTATTTGTTTTTATGGGAATCTATGCCCTTGGCCACATCCCTTTTCTTTTCACCGGCTTCGGTGAGCCGGATGGCTGGAGAAATGGGTTGGTGGCCTTGCGTCTGGCCAAAGGTCTGGGCTATATTCCGGTAAGATTCCCGGGTTTTCCGGTTATTGATGTTATTTATGGGATGATGGCCACACACTTTCCCTGGGAATCACTTTGGATTTATACCAATTTATTAACCTTGATGATAACCCTTGTAGGGATCTTTTATTATTTTAAGATAGTCCATTTTCACAACATATCCTGCCCGCTGGCTACAGTTTCCCTTCTCTTTTTTATGCCCATCATTTTTGTTAACGCTTCCTCCTCCATGGATTATCTCTGGACGGTCACGTTTATTCTAATCGCTTACTGGTTTTTGTTGAGAGGAAAAGCGGTTATCGGCGGGATTTTTCTGGGCATGGCCATCGGGACCCGGCTGACCACAGGAATCATGGGGTTGCCCTTCCTTATTTTTTTAATCAGGAATCCCGATATTTTTCATCCCAAAATCGCTTTTCGCAGTGCCTTCCTATTTGTCTTTTCTGCCGTGACCCTTTCTGTCGGATGGTACCTGCCCATATTTGTCAAATATCAATTTGGTATGTTTTCAATATTGTTTATTCCCCGGGATTTTTTAAGAAGCGGGTATTACATCCTCCAGGAATTCTTGGGTCTTCCTGGAACAATAATGTTGCTGATGTTGCTGGTCAGTAAAAGAAAGGAATATAGACGATGGAATTGGGAATTATCGTTATGGAGCACGATCATCATCGCCTACTTAACTCTTTTCCTGATCAAGACTGAAAAGGTAGCCTATCTGATTCCTATGTTGCCTTTTATGAGTCTCTGGATTGCCCGTTGGCTTGGGGGAAAGTCGGTGACCATTTTAACCTCCTTAGTTGTTTTTAATAATATCTTGTCTTTTCTAGTCATTCAACCGTCAACTACGGGACTTGAAATGAAGTGGGCTTCCAAGGGGATGGCCTGGCAAAAATATAATGCCTACCGGAGTTATCTTCAGGATGCGGACTATTTTATTCACTATCGGTTTCAACCCGATTCGAGGGTCATAGCGGGTTGGCATTTTCCTGGGATAGCCTATCAATTAGAATGTCCAACCTATAAAACCATACAAGCTGATTTTTTAGCCAATAAGGTGACCTTCTCCTATGGCCTCGAAAAAGAAAAACGAAAAAACATATATCTGGTCCAAGGAACGCGTCGTTTAAAGAGATCTGACCCGATTTGGGATAAGGTGATAATCCTCCATCCCCCGTCCACTTTAGAAAGAGGGGATTTAGGGCCGCCCTTACCCGTCGGCCAGAGAGGTTTATAAATGATGAAACCGGGCACTTTTCGCCCCTTTTCTCAACTAGACGGAAGATAAGAAAAAATAGGAAGTCAGTACACAATGATCTTGATTGCTGAAAAAAAAACAAAAGTGGTCTCTAAAACCATCGAGTTCTTCTTTTTCTTTTTGCTCTGCCTGATAGGGTTGATTTATGCTTGGGGTAAATATCCCCAGTACTATGTGGCCTGGAATATGGATTTGGGCAAAGAGATAATGGTGCCATTGAGAATATTAAAAGGAGACGTTCCCCTTAAAGATTTTGATTTAATCTATCCCCCATTTCCTTATTATTTAAATGCGGGGTTTCTTTATTTGTTTGGGAAATCCTTTACTAATTTTTTCCTGCTTGGGGCAATTCAATCGGTTTTATATTTATTTCTTGCTTGGATGGTTTTAAAAAAAATAACAATAAGTAATTGGTTCCGCTGGTTGATGATTATAATCCTAATTACTTGCGGGATTTTTCCGGGTGAAAATGATGGGCGATTTTCTTTCCCTTATAGTTTTAACTGGTCGTATAGCCTAATCTTTTCTTTTTCAGTTTTATTATTAATAACCCGATATTTGGAGAAGAAAAACCGTCTAACTCTTTGGGGAGCAGGAATTCTTTGTGGAATGGTATTATTATCTAAACCGGACTTTCTTTTTTGTGCTATTCTGCCCATCCTTTTAGGGCTTATTGTTGAATATATTCAGTTTTCAAAAGAAGAGAAAAAAAAGATCACTCATACCTTGGTTACCCTTATTATTTCAGGGGCTTTCCCAATTATTGTCTTTTGCCTTTTTTTATTAAACCTTGGAGTAGCCCCTTCATTATTAGTCAAGGCATGGCTTCCATCGTCAACACGGTTGAATCTGATTAATAACTTCCCTGTTTGGCATTATTATAACCCTTTTAACTTTAGATTCATAATATTTGGGATAATTATGAGCTGCTGTTTAATCGGCTCCTTATTAATTGGTCGAAAAAAACATATGGCCTTTGGTTTGGCCTTACTATTTGGGTTATTCCTTCTTTTATTGCATCAAGTTTACAAGGACGCCATCCAATTCGATTTCAGATGTTGGGTAATTATTTTATCTTTAGGTTATTCTTTGATCCATTTAACTCAAATAAAAGAGGCTATCTCTTCGAAAAACTACTTAGTAATACTTTTTTCTGTCGCTATTGTTGGATATCAAATGCGATTTATCTTGCAGCATGGGGTGGTAAATCTTAACTGGTCAGGAAATCTAAACGTTTTTATTTTATTTGGGGCATTATTGTTCTTGATAGAGATAGTCAGGAAAGTTACTGAGCCTGAAATAAAAATCTACCATATCGTTCTTTCATTGATTCTGATTGCTATAATTTTTTCTTCATCACTTCATATTATTCGATATTATCAACCAGATCGTTGGCAAAAGATAGTAACCGGCTTAGGTCCCCTTAATCTTCCCAATACAAAAATGGAAGCCTCGGCATTTTCTGAAGCCTTGTCTGCCCTGAATAGTCTAAAGCCGAAGGAGGAAGTATTTAACTTAAATGCTGACCTTTTATTTGCATCCACTCAGAAGGAAGGTGTTCTTTCTGATTTCCAGTCTGCTTATTTATTGACTTTTATTCAAGAAAAAGAAATTATTAAAACATTATTAGAGAGGAAAATAGAATATGTCTTTCTTGTTCAAGATGGAAATTACTATCCCCAGGTATTGGGATTTCTTTACGGGTCAGATTTGAATACTTTTTTAAAAAATAATTACTATACGTTTAAAATGTGGGGTGGAGAGATCGCTTTTGAACAATTTCAAGTATTTAAGCATAATTTTCCTATGGTTTATTTTTTAAAAAGACTGCCCAGTGCCGTCGAAAGTCAAACAAATTCGAATAACTTTTTTGGAAAAACTAAAAAATAATTTTTTCCGGTGACACTTGCTCAGAAACGTTTAATCAGGAATTAGAAAAAAATGAATTTTAAGAACAAACTGCACACAATTGTTGTACCTGTTTATAATTCGAAGGATACCCTCCAAACACTTATAGACCGGGTGCTGAATACTATGAAAGTTATCCAGTTGAACTTTGAACTTGTTCTTGTTGATGATGGAAGTGCAGATGGGTCCTTTGATGAAATCAAACGGCTATCCAAATTACATCCCTTTATTCGTGGCTTTAGGCTCTCAAGGAATTTCGGCCACCAGGCCGCCCTGGTCGTCGGATTGCAGGAAAGCCGAGGGGATTTTATTGCCATCATTGACGATGACTTACAGGATCCCCCGGAGCACCTACCTGATTTTTTTAAGCAGCTTTATGATGATGTAGATGTTGTTTATGGGGTTCGGCGAGAGCGTAAAGAGGATTTCGCTAAAAAGTTTTTTTATGCCGCTTTTTACCGTATTCTACAGAGGCTGTCTCGGGTCGAAATCCCCTTGGATGCCGGCGATTTTTGCGTGATGAAACGGTGTGTCGTTGATGCGATGCTTCGATTTCAGGAGGCCAACCCGTTTTTGCGAGGCATTCGTTCATGGGTTGGCTTTAAACAGATCGGAGCTGAATATGAACGGGCAGGAACGGCTCAGAAGGAATCACGTTATACCTGGAAGAAATATTTCGGATTGGCCCTTGGAGGAATTTTATCCTTCTCCTATATCCCCTTGCGTCTTGCCACCTACTTGGGAGTCTTATCGGCTTTCATCGGATTTGCCTTCGCTGTCCTGGTTGTCTTTTTTTAAGCTCATGCACCAATTTGAGGTCTCAGGTTATACGTCTCTTGTTGTCGTGGTTACGTTTCTGAGCGGTGTCCAGTTGATCACTATCGGGATCCTGGGTGAATACCTATCCCGATTGAATGACAATGCCCGCAGGTGGCCGATTGCTGTTATTGCAGAAAAAACCTCAGGAGATTAAAAGTGAAAATACTCGTTTTAGGTGGGGATGGTTTTTTGGGTTCTCACTTTGTGGACCAGGTCGTGAGTTTAGGGCATGAGGTGACGGTCTTTGATCGGTTTCCTTACCAGACTTCAAAGAATCTGGAGCATCAAAAAGGTAAGATCCGTTTCGTCTCAGGGGAATTCGCCAACCGAAAAACGCTTTCAAATGCCCTCAAGAATCAAGACATCGTCTATCATTTTATTTGTGCGACCACCCCCATGGAAAGCTGGGACGATCCCTATATTGAAATCGAGGAAAATCTGCGAACTTCACTCCATCTCTGTGAATTAGCAATCCGGCAGCATGTTCGAAAAATCGTTTTTCCCTCTTCCGGAGGGACGGTTTACGGTCCACAAAACCAACTCGTAGACGAAAAAGCGACGCCACACCCCTTTTCTCCTTACGGGATCACTAAACTTGCAACAGAATACTTTCTGAATTACTTTCGTCAGCATAGTGGACTGGCGACTGATATCTACCGAATTGGGAACGCCTATGGACCGCGGCAGTCCATGGGGCGGCCGCAGGGAGTGATTCCGGTATGGATGCGGGATATCTTGGCCGGGACAGAAATACAAGTTTACGGCGACGAGACAACCTTAAGGGATTATGTTTACATCAAAGACATTGCTTTTTTGATGGGGCATTCCCTTCAGGATCTGGATTCCTCGGAGGTTTATAACCTTGGAACCGGGATAGGGACCTCGATTCTCCGACTTTTACATGTTTTCCAAACAGTTATTGATATTCCCATTCGCCATCGAATACATTTGCGAAGGCCTTCTGATAACGCGGCCATTGTCCTGAATAGTTCGAAACTCCTGGCTTATTACCCAGGGTTTCAGTTTCAGACCCTGGAGGATAAAATATTAGAAACCTGGGAATATGTCAAAATGTGGTACCGGAGGACAGGGTCAACCTTTTCTAAAGGTCAGGGGAAACATGAATGATCCTGCAAAGGAAGATGAATCCGCCCAGACCTGCTCAGATTTTGACAACTGGACTGAGGGCTATGGGGATCACCTAAACGCTTCAATTCGTCTCTCCGGTGAAGAGGATACTTATTTTCATTTATACAAACTGACCTGTCTGAAACGGTGGGTCTCCGGAATGGGGCCTATGGACACGATCCTTGACTTCGGATGCGGTCTCGGCAGTCTCACTAGCCTTATTGCCCAGACTTTTCCTCAATCTACTGTATACGGATACGATATTTCTTTCAAATGTATTGAGATAGCGAAAAAAAAATGGCGAATTTTTAAGAACCTTACTTTTTTGCCGGAGCTTCCTTCGGAAATGTCCTGTGACCTCATTGTCGCGGCCAATGTTTTCCACCACATCAAACCTTCAGACCGTCCAGGGAAGATCCTTCAATTGAAAAAGATGATAAAACCCGGAAGAAGTATCGTGATTTTTGAGCACAACCCTTACAATCCGTTGACCCGGTATGTCGTACAATCCTGCTTGTTCGACAAGGAGGCAGAATTAATATCCCTCTCCCACTTTATCCGTCTTGCACGCCGAAGCGGATTGGGAGTCCGTTTCAAACGCTACATCGTTTTTTTCCCGAATTTTCTCGGTTTGTTTCGACCATTTGAACCTTTACTGGGGTTCCTACCCCTGGGTGCCCAGTATATGCTTTCTTTGGGATTAGATGAGCAGGATAAATGATAATGCTATTGTCACCAGAGGCGTGGAATTATCCCCGCGAAAAGACTATGCTGGAATGGGTGAATTAGGACAACATCGATTCACATAGAGGCAGAACATGCCGAGGAAATGTTTTTCTGATCCACTCGGGTCTTCGCCGAGACGCCGTGGCTGAGTTTTTCGAGGGGAAAAAGGAATCGCCGATCAATCTGTTGACCGGCCAAGGAATGGTCCTGAAATTTGAGGAGTAGGGGATCTTTATCCTCAAAGGCATTTTCCCTCGCAAACATCATAAAAAAAGAATGGATCAATGAGATCACCCGAACCGTCGTCATTTTTATTTTTTAAGAATCGACCATTCTTCATCCTCTATTTTTTTATGGTTCTTCAAGTCCTGGTCTTTTTGGCCATTCATTTTTGGGGAGTAGTCGATGGGGATGAAGGTTTCTATTTAATGGCTTCTTTCCTGGTCAGCCAGGGGAAGCGACTGTATATTGATTTTTATTATCCCCAAATGCCGCTCTTTCCCTATATCTATGCCGGTTGGATGCAGTTCTTTGGATTTACCTGGGAAGGAGGACGTTCTCTGTCCTGGGTTTTTAGCGTGGGCATTTTATTTCTGCTCCACAGATATTTTAAAGAAAAAATTGAAGATGCCCGTCTATTGATTATTTTGCTGGGGTGTTTCCTTTTTAATGGTCTGGTGATGGGCTGGATGACCACGGCCAAGACCTATGCCCCCTCCACTTTTTTCACTTTACTGGGTTTTATCTGCTTAAGGGAAACCCTTCTTAAACCAGGCCGATTGCTCGGTTATTTTCTCGGAGGCCTCTCCCTGGGAATCGCCGGAAACCTTCGGCTTCTTTTTCTGCCCTTGATCGTTCCGATGCTGCTTTGGTTAATTTGGGCCAGGAGAGGGAAAGATTATTACCAGACAACCGGCCTGGCGGCCATTTTATTAGTGGGATGGCTTTTGGCCTGCCTGATCAGTATCTATTATTCTATTTTAGATCCATATCGGTTTTATTGGAATAACCTGGGCTGTCATTTAATCCGCTACCCCCATTCGAGGCCGGAAGTATTGCTGCAAAAGATGCAAATTTTAGGGAAGCTCATGATTTCTCCACAATTCTGTATTCTTTTGGTTGGTTTCGTCATCTCCTTCCTGTGTCTGCTAAAAAATAGATCATTCTTATCCTCCCAAGATGAATGGGGATCTTTTGTTATAGGATCTTTTTTAATCGGGGCATCAATTTTTATCATTAATCTAATTCCCTCCCCAGCCTTAATTCAATACTTTTCCGTCCTTCCCCCGTTTTTATTGATTACGGCTGTCCCCTTATTAAAAAGGCTTTGGTATTCCAAGGAAAAGCGGAAAAAAAATCTATTAAAAGTCGTCTTACTTTTCTATTTCGTAACCGCTCTGCCGACTTTGGTCTTTCATGGGATCGCCCGACCGCATCGAGAGGATCCGCAAACCTGGTCTCTGTCATCGGTGAAGGCCATTGGGAAATTTGTTCGGCTCCATTCTAATCCCGGCGATACCCTGTTTGCTCAATGGCCCGGATGTCTTTTTACCTCCGGCAGAAATCCACTTTCGGGAATGGAAAATCATTTTGGATATCTCACGTCCTGGAGACTTTCGGCCAGCGAAAATAAATATTATCATTTAGCCTCCCAGGACCGGATTCTCCTGGACATTGCCCAAAAAAAATATTCCCTGGCGATTCTCGGGGGATGGATAGGCTGGCCCGGTTTAGATTGGGCGAAGATCGAAAAAGAACTGGAAACGGCCTTAGTCCAAAATGGGTATACCTTGAGGAAAGAGATCGGAGAATTTCAGATCTATTCAAGACCTCATTGACGACCTGGATAGGCACCCCTGTGACTACAAGAAAAAATCATAAATCTCATGCCTAAAATCTTTAGCTGACCTTGATAACAGAACAATGATGATTTTGAGGAGAACTTCCTTGAATATGCAAAAAAAACACATGGAATCACTATTTAAACTTGCTTTTATCTTAAGTTTGGTTTTTCTCAGTATCCTTTATGGCATTATTGCTGTCGGGCTTCAATTTTTTCCCTTTCCTCAACTTGAAAAAGTCTGGTTTACTTGGAAGGATCTTGTCAAAAAAGGTGACTTTTATTATTTACAAACAACTCTAACCTCAAAAACAGCAGTAAATTTTCCAGAAAAAGTTCAGCCAGGCTTGACCAAGATCGTTAGGGTCGCAGAGAATAGGACCTTAGGGATCGATGTGATTAACCTCCAAGGCGAACGAATCCATCAATGGACTATCGACTGGTTTAAAATATGGGGGGATGCTACGCATTTGTCAAAGGAAGAGTTTCCCAAAAGACGTCCGGGGACCCATGTTCATGGAGCGGCCATCACTGATGATGGGGGAGTCGTTTTTAATTTTGAGCATCTCGGGCTTGTTAAATTGAATCCATGTGGGGAGGTTAGCTGGCGTCTACCCTTTCGAACGCACCATTCGGTATACATCGACCGGGAGAAAAATATCTGGGTTTCCGGGCAGATTAACCATGATCGGCCCCTGCCGTATTTACCGAATTACTATCCCCCTTTCATTGAGCCCATGATTTTAAAAATCTCTCCGGAAGGAAAAATCCTCAAAGCGAAATCTGTGATACGGTTGTTGATTGATAATAACCTTACGGGAATGTTGTACCTCAGCGGACGCGACAATTTTTCAACCTTAGTTAAACATCAAATACCTTTCAAACGGGATGGTGGAGATACCCTCCACTTAAATGATGTTGAAATTTATGAAGGAAAACCCGGATTTTTTGAACGGGGCGATGTAATGATATCTCTAAGAAATGTTAATGCAATCCTAATCTTTGATAAGGATTGGCGCTTGAAATATCAATGGACTAATGCATTTGTTCGCCAACACGACCCTGATTTTATTGATGGCTATACACTAACGGTTTTTGATAACAATAATGTAGGGAAAAAAGGCAGGGGACATTACAGCCGAATCCTCAGGCATACGGTCGAGCAAGACGGTGGAGGGAAAGGGAAAACCGAGACAGTCTGGAGTGGATCGGCGTACATACCTTTTTTTACCGGTATAATGGGAAAACACCAATGGCTGGATAATGGAAATCTGCTTTTAACAGAAAGTCAAAATGGCCGCGCGCTCGAAATAGATATCAGGGGGAATCCGGTTTGGGAATATTTGAATTTATTGGGCAATGGCAAGCTGGGAATAATAGAAGAGGCCGAACGTCTTCCCAACAATATGGACAAAACATTTTTTTCCAAAGCCGTTGCATCGTGTAAAAAATAAAGGAATTCTGACAGGCATCTCAGCCTGATACTCTATGGAATCCGACCAATGATAAGGGGAATAAAATGAATTACGTTGTTCAAATCTTTCGAGTGGCCCTTCTCTGGACCTTCCTCGTGGAAACGGCGGATGCCTATATTGGCCCTGGTGTCGGGATCACCGCAATCGGTTCTTTGATTGCCTTCATATTAGCCGTTCTGGTGGCCCTATGGGCCTTTATTTGGTTTCCTCTCCGTCGCCTTTTTAACAAGAATAAGCCCAAACTCGGGGACCATGAGGATTTTGATACAGATATACCAGGCCCTTCAAACCCGTCAGAAAGAAAAAATTGTCGCCAATGATAACTTGGATTTGCGCTACAGCCTGGGTAGTGGTTTTTTCAATTTGCCTATATCTATTAAAACTGGTCCCCCTATTTAATAAGATAATCGCCTCGACTGGTAAATATTTTGATATTATAAATGATTCAGACCTTAATGATCTGGATAAGGAAAAACAACTTCAGGCATCGGCCCTCTCCATTTTCGGAAAATTTTTACTTCTGTTGATGGGCAGTGTTGCTTGTTTCGTTTTCCCCTTGGTGGGCTTGTGGGGAATGGAACGGGCGGGATGGATTCGTTTGAATGATGTATTCTCGCTAATCCTGAGCTGGCCCTTTATCACCGTCACGATAATCCTTATTATTCCTGTTTGGGTTCTTATAAAGCATGGTAAGGTGAGAGACCCTAAGCGTAGGGCTTTTGAAAATCGATACAATTTGCTGGATCAGACTTTGCACAAACTGGCCTTCCGTATCATTCCGATCCAGATTTCCCTATCCAACACAGAAGATCGCCTATTTCGAAAAAGCATGTTATCGGGTGAGCTGATGGAGTACCCGCTATTTATAGCTTCTTTACCCCGGGCGGGAACGACCCTTTTGTTGGATCTGCTCTATGAAACCGGCGAATTTGCCACTCATACCTACCGGCATATGCCTTTTCTTTTTATCCCTTTTTTCTGGCATCAGTTGAGCCAACGTTTTATTAACTACGATACACCACGCGAGCGGGCCCATGGAGACGGAATGATGGTGAATGTTGACAGTCCGGAGGCCTTTGAAGAAATAATATGGAAAGCCTTTTGGAAAAAACATTATAGCCGAGACCGGATATTTCCCTGGGCCGGGAAAAAAGTTGCTGCTGACTTTGATATTTTTTTCCGTTCACATATCAGGAAAATAATATCGATTGCTCAGGGGAAGGACGGAACACCGAAACGTTATTTATCCAAAAATAATCTGAATATCGCTCGGACTTCCTATCTAAAAACTCTTTTCCCTGGGGCTACAATAATCACCCCGGTTCGACATCCCCTTAGGCAGGCTGTTTCTTTGCTGCGGCAACATGAAAACTTTCTATCAATTCATGAACAAGATCCTTTTGCCTGCTGTTATATGAAAGATATTGGACACTTGGATTTCGGCAGAAACCTCCGACCGGTCGATTTCTCCCGGTGGATTGAAAAAAATCCGGATTTGAGGCCGGAACGGCTTGAATTTTGGCTGAAGTACTGGCTGGAGACCTATTCTTATCTGATGAAAAAAGACAACGATCTTATTTTCTTCGACTATGACTATTTTTGTGAAAACAGCCTTGAGGGGGCTGTTTTTTTGGGTCGCGTCGCCGGGATCCGTGATTTAACTAAGTTGCAGCAACTGGCAGAGCGGGTTACTGTCAGAGAAAGACTCCCCTTGCCAAACTTGCCTGCGGATTCGTCTATTTTTCAAGAATGTCTAAATCTGTATGGGCTTCTTCAGAGGCATTGTGTGAATAATTGAGAGAATCGGCTCAGGGTCAGGGGTATTAAGCTGGCTTCTTCTGTTTCCTCAGGTAGACACCTTTCATGCCTGAGGAAGCAGGCGTCTAATGGATGGATTCAGGAGATGCGGCCAGGAATGATCCTGGCATCCTGTAAGATGGAGAGAATCTGTTTGGCTGCATCAGCAGGATTTATTTGGTCTGAACGAATCACGCAGATTGGTTTTTCCGGTTCCTCGTAGGGGCTGGAAATTCCGGTAAATTCTTTAATAATACCTGCCTTCGCCTTGACATAAACCCCCTTTGGGTCACGTTCTGAACAAATTTTTATCGGGCAATTGATATAAACCTCGAAAAACCGCTCCGGACCGATGAGATCACGGATTCTTTCCCTGTCCTTACGAATTGGGGAAATGAAGGCCGTCAGGGCAATAAGGCCAGCATCTACAAAAAGGCTGACCATCTCTCCGATGCGACGAATATTCTCCGAGCGGTCTTCCGGAGAAAAACCAAGATCACGGCACAAACCATGTCTGACGTTGTCACCGTCAAAAACATAGGTAGAACAGCCCATTTCGTAGAGCAATTTTTCAAGATGTAGGGCGATGGTGGATTTTCCGGAAGCCGACAGGCCGGTAAACCAAACCACCGCTCCTTTGTGCCCATGACTAATCTCTCGATCTTCACGTGAAATATACCCGGATTGCCAGTATACAGTTTTATTCATGTCTATTGTTTCCGTTAGTTAGTTTCCAACCGGAAACTAGTTAGCACAGATCTAATTTGGCGACTGAAAAAAAGTCATCCTCTTCATATTCTTGTTCCCGCCCATATTCACAGAGAACGAGTAGAATTATAAAAAATATCACTACTGTCCCAATGTTATCTAAATAAAGTCAACTGGTTACCATCCGGCATCTCTGGAATCGGGAGGCGACCTGACGAGAGGGCTCGTAAAATAGGGATATTTTCGAAAAGATTGACGCTCAAAATCTGTAAAATTGTGTAGAGGCTTAAATCCAAGTTTAACCATTTTTTGATTATGGCCACGAGCACTTATACCAAGATGGCCGTCCATATTTTGGTCTTTACGGCATTTTCTGAATTGCCATAGAATACTTTGATCCGAAGGTGTTGCTTGATCCATTTGAAAAACAATTCTACTCGCCAACGGCATCGATAAAGTTCGGTGATAGTCAAAGCGGGCAGATTAAAATTGTTGTTTAAGAATACAAAATGCTTGTTTTTCCCGAGAGAATCTTTTTAATGGTCTCCTTTCCCCGTCCGGTCTGAACCTGGAGGGTTCGACAGCCAGCTCGTTTTCCGGCTTGAATATCCTTAAAGGAGTCGCCAACAAAGACACTTTCTTTTAAATCCAAGCCCATCTCCTTACCTGCCTTTTCCAACAATCCGATTCTTAGCTTCCGGCATCGACAACGTTCGTCCGGGTGGTGGAGGCAATAATAGATTTTCTGAATGAGGCCTCTTGCCTTTTCAACGGCCATGGTCATTCGTTCATGAATAACAAACAATTCGTCTTCGGTAACCAATCCCTGTCCAATCACGGATTGGTTGGTGATCACTACGATCAGAACTCCAGCCTGGTTGAACTGTTTTAATGCCTGCTTTGCCCCTCTAATAAACCGGAATTCATCCCAGGATTTGACATAATCCTCCCGATCTTCGTTTATCGCCCCGTCCCGGTCCAAGAAAATGGCCCGATCCAAATATTCCTCCTAAAAAAAACCATCAGCCTTTTCGGCCCCTACCTGGGCGTAACAGATTTTCACCTTGGAGGCTTGTTCTTCTATTCTGCCGATATCATGAAACCAGGCGGTCAAACTTAAGATTTATCAAATCGGCCTTTTCTTTCTTTCCTATTTTGAGACATAAATCATAAACCCATTTTAATTCGTCCAAATCTTGGCAATCTGCCTCTATTTTAATATCCCGACAGGTAAAATCCCTTTTTCACCAGAAGCCCCCCATTGTCCCCTTGCCTTAGGCCCTATTTTTCTTCTTGATCCACTCTTTTATTTATTTTATATTATCCCCATGAAAAAGAAAAGTCTTATCAACTCGCTTATGTTTTTATCATATCTGATTATCTATTAGAATACATCAGATTTTTTTGGCCTTCCCGACAGGACCGATAACTATAAAAAAGGCCGTTAGGCCAATCAGAACCCCCGTGGGTTTCTGGCTTCTTTGATCGTGGTGCTATTTACTGTGTAGATTTAGATCATGGAGGTTTTCCCCCCTGTTCAGGCCGAGCGTCGAAGACAGAATATTTGGTGTAGAAATTCAGAAAACTCCGTGCTTTTTTTAGTTTGATTTAGAAACCCCCACCCTACGGGTGGGGTCATGTGGGACAAGCTTAGCCGGTCCTTCATGGGCTTGGCTGAAAGCCCGCTCACTTGGTAGTTATGGTTCCCCCGAAACTGTCGATATCGGACTTGATGGGAAGGATTAAGGGACAAATCTCGATGAAAATGTTTAACCAATTTCGTGAGTTGCGAAAGAGGCCCTATTGGGTGAATCATCTTTGGTTGAAAGGATACTGTATTGACACGGTAGGATTGGACGAGGAGATGATCCGGAAGTATGTTCGGTATCAAGAGGAGAAAGAGAAACAGTTCGAGCAATTGAACTTGGGTTTGTAGATCACTCATAATGCGGCAAAACTCCGAAGCCCTGCCTCCTCGAGGAACAGGGCCATGTCCCTCTATGGGGGGCCAATTTAAAGCCGCACCCTTGGGGTGCGAATCATTTGCTGATTTTCAAACCCTCCTGATTAATGCCACTCCATTACCCCCGGTCCTGAAAGGCGTTCAACCTACCTCGCACCGGGAAAGACTTTTATTTATTTTGAAAGAGCTGGAAAAAATTCCTAGAGGAAAGGCCCCCTTTTTAACCTGCCATTTCTCTTTTCTTGACAGGGATCATTTTATTCGCCAGGCCAGCAAGCCGGAGTATGTGGAGTGGCGCCATCCGGAGCAGATAAATTTGAGAGAAAGAATGGCCAATTTTACGGCCTGCTATTTCTTTGATCAGAATTATGGGAAATGTTATCCCCAGATCACTCCGGTTAATATTCTTCGAATCGTCCTGAATCAATTTTTTGGGTTGAACCTGGTGGCCTCAGATGATGTGGGTTTTTTTGGACGTCAGACATCCGTATAAATTTAGCAACGTGACCGATAAAACCGATTAAGAAAGAATATCCCTTGGCTAGAAAAAATCATCGGAGGGATCAGAGACCCCCAGAACTTTTCCAGGAGCATTATCTGATTGAAAGAGAATTGGCCGATAAACTCCGCCAGGCTTCGAGGGAGGAAAGGAGCCATTTATATGCCTCTTTATACGATGAATTGTTTCGTCGAGTCCCTCATCACCCCCAATTAACCCAAAAGGCCGACCCGAAAGAGAGAAAAAAACAGATCAGCGATCACCTGAATTTTCTGGGCCGTTTTTTGGCCAAGGAGACCATTTTCATGGAAATCGGCCCTGGTGATTGTGCCTTGTCTTTGGAAGTCTCCAAGCGGGTGAAACAGGTTTATGCCGTAGA
Source organism: Pseudomonadota bacterium (assembly GCA_043798385.1). GTDB lineage: Bacteria > Desulfobacterota > RBG-13-43-22 > RBG-13-43-22 > RBG-13-43-22 > RBG-13-43-22. The sequence continues at coordinate 2,629 of JAZDOU010000062.1, read as the reverse complement.
TGTCTCAGCCGAAATTACTAAAGTCGGCAGGTACCCCGAAAATTTTCAACTTCTTCTCTCTGATGGGCGGGCCATACCCCTAAACCCGGATAGCGTTCAAGTGGCCTATAGCTATCATCTGATGGAGCATTTGCACCCGGATGATGCCCTTGAACAACTCCAAAATATCTATCAGGTTTTGAGCGCCGGGGGAATCTATATCTGTATTACTCCTAATCGTTTAAACGGTCCTCATGATATCTCCATGTTTTTCACCCGGACGGCTGCCGGTTTTCATTTGAAGGAGTACACCCATACCGACTTGATCGGCCTCTTTAGGTCGGTTGGGTTTTCCAAGTTCAAGACTTATGTACGGGTCAAAGGGTTTTATTTTCGATTCCCCTTAGCGCTGATCAGGGGATGTGAAGCGATACTCGCTATCCTCCCTTATCCCTTGAGGAAACCTCTCGTCCAGAATGGTTTTTTCCGGATATTCTTAGCGGTCCACCTGGTGGGGATAAAGTAAAAGGCGTAGCCGATGAAACTCCCCCTACGAGCCGTTCTGTTGGGAAGGGGTGGCCATCCTGATCGCCTTCTCCCAGGTTGGAGAACTAAAGGATGATGTTTAAAATCAATTACGGGTTTGAATTATTTAAGAAACTATTTGATCGTATTTGTTGTATTTGCTTGTATTTTTTTCTATGGCTTTGCTTCGCTTATTTTTCTTAAAAGCCGACATGGAGAGAATATCAACCACTACCAGTGATGACGCCGCTTATTACTTCAAAGTAGCCCAAAATTGTACCGCAGGATATGGTTTAAGCTTTGACCGCTTAAATCCTACCAATGGCTTTCATCCCTTGTGGCTCTTGTGTTTATTACCTTTTTCGTATTTTAAAGTCCCGTCGGAAACGTTTTATCGCCTTTGACTTATCCTGCAATTGATTCCGCTATTTTTCTCTTTGATAATGCTGAATAAAATCCATTCCCAATTTTTTTCAAAATCAGTCAGGTTAAGCATGATCTTGCTGTTTTTGTGGTTTGTTCTTTTCCGAGACATTAACGGCATGGAATCCGCCCTTTTAGTATTCTTTCTTATTACTTATTTGTATTATGGGTGGGAAAAGTATATCCGGACGACCCACAATTTGGGGGCAGGATTTTGGTTTGGATTTCTATTAGGGCTTCTTACCATAAGCCGGTTGAACATGATTATTATAGTCTTTTCTTTTTTTGCTTTTTGGTTGTGTAAGTTTTATGTCGAGCGAATACAGCGACTAAAGAATTTCGGAATTGGTCTTTGTGGGTTTTCAGCCAAGATTGAACAAAGTTAACATAAAAGAAGTTTGAATTTAGAATGCTGGTCTGGGCAAAAAAGGCTAAAATATAAACAGCCTCAGAAAAAAATAAGACGATGGAAACAGCAATCGCCCAGAACGTGGAACAGGAAGAAAAAGCACCGCAGGGAAGTGCAACAAAACTCATCAGGGAAGTTCGCAATAAGAACCGCAGGCAGTTTTTCTCAGAAGATAAGATCAGGATGTGCTTGAAGGATTCCGAAAGGAACAACCCTTCTCAGACCTCTGTCAAAGAGAGGGCATTTCATCTGCCCTGTACTATTTATGGCTCAAGGATTTCATGGAAGCAGGCAAAGCACGCCTTAAGGGTGACATATCTTTGGCATTCCATATCATCCTCAGGGCAGGGGGAAGATTGAGCGATCCAATCGGAGGATCAAGGAGAAGCTATGCCTTATAATTTACTGCTCTCCCGATGAGCTCAAAAATGCAATTGATGAGGCCATAACAATCTATAACCGCACTCCACATGAAGCATTGAGCAACGTATCCCCCAATGATGTCTATGCAGGAAGAAAAGGGGCCCTCCGACAGAAGAGAAAAGAAAAAACAATTGACCATGCAGAGGAGAAAGCAGTACAATTTGTACACCAATGGTACTAACAATGAGGTCTGCTACTCCAATATGGTCATAATGTACTCATGAAACAGGAAATACATTTTAATAAACAAATAGTTGTCGGGGGAGTTGTCATTCTATTTCTCATTAACCTTGGTGGTTGGACATTATATCTGCTTTGGGGGAAACAATTAGTACACGCCATGATAGAGGGCAGGTCTCTTTCTTTTTTTAACCTTTCAAAAGAATACAGCCAGATTTGGTCAGTTCAGGATTTGTTGGACATGATAAGGAAAATATTACTCCTCTTAAGCGGGCTGACAATATTAATCGGCGCAACACTTTTATTAAAAAAAGAATTATTCAAATTATGCCCTTTTTTGGAGGACGTAAAAAATGTTGAGGACTTAAAAAGAAAGATCTTTTCTGTTGCCGTCTGGTTGGGATGCAGTTGGTTATGTTTTTATGCTCTTTATTCCTATTGCTATCAAGGAGAGTGGTACCAGATCGAGAAGATAATGAAATTATCCGGAGGGCCGCCGTATCAACAAAGAATTTTATTTGTCTGGGCGGCCAACGGGATAAGGTTGATTTTTCCTGGCTGTTCTTATTTGGGATGTTATTTCATTTCTCAAATTATCCCTATTGTCTTATCTTTTTATTTCATTAAAAAATGGGGGGAACTATTCATTTCCAAAGAGCTGGCTTTTTTGTCTCAGATCTTATTGGTTTT